>CAZZWA010000057.1:0-5746 GCA_964657555.1 uncultured Microcoleus sp. | reverse complement strand
ACTCAGTACTAAAGAAAGAACTCAGTACTGAGATTGCAGCAGCTGGACGTCAGCAAGATGTCTATCGACTGCTTGAGCGACTGGGCCGCAATGACCACAAACTAACGGTAATTCATGGAGCCTCCGGGGTCGGCAAAAGCTCGCTGCTCAATGCCGGGTTAGTACCGATGTTAAAGACTAGCATCTTGGGTGCTAGAGAGGCATTATCGGTGGTGCTGCAAGTTTATACAGACTGGGTGGGTGAATTAGGCAGGCGATTAACACAAGAGTTGGAAAGTTGGAAAGTTGGAGGTGAGTTGCATGTTATAGGGTCGAACCAGTCTTCCAATCTACTCTATCCGGCAGGAAGCTCTTCGGGTTACGAGAAGAGCGAAGCCCTACAACCTTCACCCCCTGCTCATAACCTAGAAACTATTATTGAGCAACTGCGACAAAATGCTGATCGCAATCTGCTCACAGTTCTGATTTTTGATCAGTTTGAAGAATTTTTTTTTGTTTGTACAGCGACCGCCGACAGACAGCAATTTTATGACTTTTTTTGCACTTGTCTGAATCTGCCGTTTGTGAAAATCATCCTCTCACTGAGAGAGGATTATCTGCACTTACTGTTGGAGTGCGATCGCTTTGGCCATCTCGACGTTATCAATAACAATATTCTGGATAAAGATATGCGCTACTACTTACAGGATCTTTCCCCAGAAGATGCGATATCAGTCATCAACAGCTTAACAAAACGCTCTCAGTTTTATCTCGAACCAGGGCTTGTAGAGGCATTTGTGCGAGATCTCGCCCAAGAAAGAGGAGCAGTGCGTCTGATTGAGTTGCAGGTGGTAGGTGCCCAACTGCAAACCGAACACATCAATACTCTAGAACAATATCAGCATCTGGGTGCCGCTCCCATATCGGAACTGGTCAAAAGATCGCTCCAAAATGTAATTGCCGATTGTGGGCCAGAGAACGAAGATACTGTCTGGACAGTCTTGTTCTCGTTAACAAATGAAAGAGGCACTCGCCCTCTCAAGACGAAGCCAGAGTTACTAGAGATCATCTATCAAGAGTCATTCGTTTTTAGCAACGGACAAATGACAAATGACAAAATAAATTTGATTTTAAATATTTTGGTAGGTTCCGGTCTGGTATTGCGGGTACCGGAAGAGCCAGAAAACCGATACCAGTTGGTTCACGATTATCTGGTTGCACCTATTCGGGAAGCATATGATTGGCGCACCCAGTTAAATATAGAAACACAGATAGCCACCAGAGAACAGGAGATATTGCGGGTTCGCAAACAAAAACTACAAGCGGTTATCGTTGGCATGCTAATGGCTGTCCTAGCAAGTACTGCCATTGGATTTGCGTGGCGAGCTGAAGTTCAAAGAAGACGGGCTTTTATTGCCGAAACAAATGCCTATCTAAGGGCAATGAGTGCATCTTCACAAGCACTGTTTGTCTCGAACAAACACTTCGATGCACTTATAGAAGCCTTAAGAGCGGTGCCACTCATGACGGTAGCAACTGGGGTAGAACCGGATGTCCGGGCAATGGTTGTGACAGCAATGGAGCAGTCGGTTTATAGCGAAAAAGAGCACAATCGGCTGGAGGGTCATACGGATGTGGTCTGGCATGTCTGTTTTAGCCCAGATGGTCAGATTTTTGCTTCCAGCAGTCGAGACAAAACTGTGAGACTCTGGCGCACCGATGGGACGAGCTTAGCAGTTCTGAGAGGCCATGAAGATAGCGTCACGAGTTCCAGTTTCAGCCCAGATGGTCAGATAATTGCCTCTGCTTCGTGGGACAAGACTGTGAGGCTCTGGCGGCGAGATGGTCAACTCTTAAGAATCCTTAAGGGTCATGAGGATCGTGTTTTCAGTGTCAGTTTCTCTCCTGATGGTAATCAGCTTGCTTCTGCAAGTCAGGATGGCACAGTCAGACTGTGGACGGTTGAAGGCAAGTTAATCAAAACTTTGAGAGGCCATCAGGGTGGAGTCACTTGGGTGAGTTTCTCCCCCGATGGCCAAACGATTGCTTCTGCCGGAGAAGACAAAACAGTAAAGCTCTGGGATCGCACGGGCAAGCTGCTGGCAACCCTTAACGGTCACACCGGCAAAGTCAACTATGTCAGTTTCAGTCCCGATAGCCAGATGATTGCCTCAGCCAGTGATGATCAAACAGTGAAACTCTGGAAACGTATCGACGTTAGTGCAGGGCAATTTCGCCTCTATAAAACGCTCGAAGGACACCATAACTGGGTCTTGGGCGTCAGTTTTAGTCCTAATGGCGAGACCATAGCCTCAGCTAGTGAGGACAATACAGTCAAACTCTGGAGTCGTACTGGCACATTGATGAAAACTTTGCCTGGTCACAGCGATGGCGTCACCAGCATCTCCTTCAGTCCGGATGGCAGGACATTGCTATCTGGAAGTTTTGATAAAACAGTCAAACTTTGGCAACTTATTGACCCCTCACGCACAGTTTTGAGAGGGCATACGGATGAGGTTCTAGATGTTAGCTTCTCCCCAGATGGTCAGATGATTGCCTCAGCCAGCAAGGATAAAACGATCAAACTCTGGAAGGCAAAAGCCAAGGAGCCGAGGGGCCAATCTCTCTCCTGCACCCCTATACCCCTGCAATCCTGCAATCCTGCACCCCTCTCTATGACGTTGAAGGGACATGCAGATCGGGTTGAGAAGGTGAGTTTCTCACCTGACGGACAGTTAATTGCCTCTGCAAGTCGAGACAAAACAGTAAAACTCTGGAGTCGCACTGGCACGTTAATTAAGACTTTGACTGGTCATAATGATTGGGTCTTGGATGTCAAGTTCTCGCCTGACGGACAGTTGATTGCCTCTGCAAGTCGAGACAAAACAGTAAAACTCTGGAGTCGCACTGGCACGTTAATTAAGACTTTGATTGGTCATGGCGATCGCGTCAATGCTGTCGCCTTTAGTCCCGATGGTAGTCTGTTAGCCTCTGCCAGTGATGACAAAACAGTAAAAGTCTGGAGTTTAGGCCAAAGAGCAGGCACGGAAGCACTGCTCCTACAAACTCTTAAGGGTCATAGCAATTGGGTTTTAGATGTCAGTTTCAGCTCAGACGGTTCGCTGCTGGCATCAGCTAGTTATGACAATACAGTGAAACTCTGGCATCTCACCGGACATGGAAGCGATTCTGAAATCGTTCCTTATCGAACTCTAAGGGGGCCTGTGGATAGTGTGGCTCATGTACGTTTCAGTCCCGATAACCAATTACTAGCGACAACCAGCTGGGATAACCGAGTGCAGCTTTGGCGGATTGACGACACGTTAGTCAAAAACCTGGAAGGTCACTCTGGTCGTGTCACCAGCGTCAGTTTCAGCCCAGATGGAAAGATTCTGGCTTCAGCTAGTAGTGACAAGACAGTGGTTTTGTGGAACCTGGATTTGGACGATCTAATCAAACGCAGTTGTAGCTGGTTACATGACTATCTAGAGACCAACCCGAAAGTTAAACAGAGCGATCGCCATCTTTGCGATCAGGCGCAGTTATAGGGCAATCCCCCTGCCCTTTTTAACAAGGAACTCTGTTACTCAAAAATGCCCTAGAAAAACGGGAAAAGAAGCTTGCGCTGTATCCTTAAGGGTCAGCGTCGGGTTAGTTCACGGAACCTCAATAGGGATCAAGGCATTCTCAGGTAAATAGCTAGAGAAACACCCGTTATCTGCTAAAACTAAAATCAGCCGCAACGGATAATCTGGTGGCACTTGCAAATCTGCCCAAGGCATTGCTACCTCCAAACACTTGTTTAAACCAACCTGAGCACGCGTGAAGCGAGGGTGCCACTGATGATTCTCCCCTGCCTCCTGAAACCATACAGACTGTGTCTGCAAATTAATACCCAACTGATGGTGGAACAGATAATTCAAAGGAGGTTCGGCTGGTAAATCCGCCAAAGGGATTGGGCTGTTATGCATTGTTCGGTCAGGATAGAACCAGAGCAAGTTCAACTCAGGTGGGCAATCAATGCCTGGTCGGATGCCGGAATTGAAATCCAGCCGCAGATAAAAATTTAGGTGATCTACCCCATAGAGAAGACGCTGAATGGCACTGCTGCGGTGCATCGTACCCCGCGCCCCACCCACTTCAATGCGACCGGCCTTATCCCAATCCTGTTCATCACCCCATCCATTAATGACTGGATGAATAAACCCTTGCGGTCGGTGGTCGAAGGTCACATTGTGGGCTTCCACTGCTTGGCGCAGACGAGGAGGAATTGGCTCATTCAATGCCTGGTATATACCACATAAGTGTTCTCGAAACAGCTTGTCGAAAATGGCATCTTGGTTGGAGGAATGACCTTCGCCAAACCACCAGAACCAGTCGGAACCTTCTGCTGCATACAAAGCTTCCCAAGCTTCAGGGTTGTTCTCTTCTGTGGCTTCTGGATGATTAGCCAACATAGCCCTTGCCTCTGCCAAGAGATCCCAAGCACGATTCTTTGCGGGATCGCCAATCCATGTAGTGAAGCTGCCATCCACCCAGGAACCGCTATGCAGTCGGTCAGATGGGAGGGTTTCAGTTGCTGGGAACTGGTCGAGAAATTCAGCAACCGTCACCAGTTTTAACTGGGAATGCTCGCTCAGAGTGTGATAGAGGTGCTCTAGAAAGGGCTTGCCATCTTGGTGATAATATTCCCAGCAATTCTCCCCATCAAGAGCAATAGTAACTAACCAGGGTTGTTCCAGGCTGGTGCCCTTAGCCTGTCTTGTCTTTAAGGAACGCGCGATCGCTTCCAAATGCCCCACCAAGTCAGCCGCCGCCCTACTAGGTTCCATTGCACTGTAGGTAAAACCAATCAAATCTGATAGTCGGTGATCCCGAAACACAATTGCCAGGTCACCAGCAGTTGTCTCTAAGCGATAGGGACGGTAAATTAACTCTGGTTCAGCAACGTTGCCAGCACCATCTCGCTGGAAAAAGTGATTCAGCGTGCACCCTAAAACCGCTTCATCCGAGCAAATCCACTTGAACCCCTGTTGGACAATGTAAGGCAGAATCTGTGGACTCACTGACTGCTCGGAAGGCCATAATCCGCGCGGTTCCCGTCCGAAACGGTCTTTGTACATATCCCAGGCTTTCCGTAAGTGCCGGGTGATATCCTCTGGCCATTGAAAGCGGTTCTCAGGCAAGTTCATCTGCCTAACCGCCACCCGACCGGCATTTGTATCTGCAAGTAAGGGCAAGATGGGGTGAGTGTATGGTGTTGTTGTTACCTCCAGCTGGCCTGCATCTTGCATCTGCCGATGCTGGGGAATGATGCGGCTGATAATTTGGCGCTGCTTTGAGTAGATCCGCTGCCGGTCTGCCAAAGTAAAGTCTTTCCCCTGCTTCAACCAGCGGTCAATGTCTGGATCATCCCAAAACATAGGATCAATCCAAGCCAGGTTATGCCATGCTAGTAAATCACTGTAATCTTGCAGCTCCCAATTTTCCACACACCAGGCTACTCCTTTTTCCTGCCGTTGATAGTACAACTGAGCATAGCGGGGATGTGGATCTATGAGGGTATGGTGATTAGCGTCAAAAAAATGCTCGATAATGAATTGGTGCTGCAATGCGCCCATTTGTCCAGTTGGCGTTAGAGTCAGCGTTAGGTAAGGGTCGAAGGCAGAGCCAGCGATATAATCTTCTAGTTGCAAAATCAGGGAGGGTACAAGGTTTACCGTTTGATGCAACTTGGGATAACGCGCTAGCAGCAGTACGAGATCCA
>CAZZWA010000056.1:12408-19532 GCA_964657555.1 uncultured Microcoleus sp. | reverse complement strand
GGCGATCGCAGCTAGATCGTCTCTTTCACCAAACTTAATCTAAATCAACTTTCAGCTTAGCGTCAGGGTTCGGACCAAAATCACTGCCTTCTGCTATGTAACTTGTTTTTCCAGCTTCTAAAACCGCAGGACCACCACACGCCTTAATTAAGTCAGTACCATCTTTTACCTGAATGCCCTGACAACCAAATTCGCGTTTTCCATTTGGGCCAGTAATGACAATCTTATTTATCTTTCCCGTCTCACCAGAAGGTAAGGAAACCACAGCGCGGCGAACAGTAATTTGACCCGGCACCTTAGCTTTTACATCCACGCTAAACTTTCCTTTTGTAATCTGAATGCTTTCGAGAAGGTCTTTTGCCGCTGCATCAGTAAGATTGATTGTATCTGCTAACGCTGGTGTAGAGAAACAGAGTATCAAAAATGATAGAGCAACTACCAAAATCTTTGCCAAGCGTACAGACTTCTTCAGTGAATTCATGCTGATTCTCCTTTTACATATTTTTCCTACCTAGTGTGCTATCTGCAACTAGGTAGTTTTTTTGACTTTTTGCCACTTAAGATAGCCATTTTGGAAAACATTTGAAAATGTAGGCCCTCTAGAGCATCGGTACAGAAATAGTTTTTCTTCCGGAAGGGCGAAGCATTTGGACAGAAAAGTCATGGTCTGAGCGATAGATTGAGCCCCGCTTCGCCCCTACCCCTAATTTTGATTACTGAACCGGCGCTCTAGGCTAGCTCTTGACGGTGGCAAAAACTTTGTAACCTTACCAAATATAGTTTATTTATTGTATTTATCAAATATATAAATATCATATTAAATCTTATATAAATTCACTGATTTCTGTTTTTACTCACTCTCTATAATAAATGAGCCAAAATAAACATCAAAGTCTGGCGATCACTTTTAACAAGTAGCGGTTGCACCTGGAAGACATAGAACCAATCAGGCGCTTTGATGACAAACTCACAGAAAGTCAGCGAGTCAGTAAGGGCGGGGGCAAGAGAGCCCCTACCAATTGCTTTCTACTGATTGACAAATATGAGGAACTTAGGTTAGGGCGAACAACGGGAAACCCAGTATTCCTGGTTGTTTTGTTGGATTTCGCGATCGCTCTGCCCAACCTACAGAACGATTGTCTTTACTCTTAAGTGCCAACTGCTGACAAACGTGGGTTGAACAGCTTCCGCACTTGCTCAGCAATTTGAGGAGGTGTCAGATCAAGGTTGGCCTTAGATTCATTTGGTTCGGCATGTTCGACTAACTTATCAGGTATACCAATGCGCAACACTTTCACTATTACATCACTATCTAGCAGAGCTTCTGCCACCGCTGAACCAAAGCCACCCATCAAGCAACCTTCTTCCAGTGTTACCACCTGCCCAATCTGCTGAGCTAGAGGAATAATCAGCTCAGTATCGAGAGGCTTGGCAAAGCGAGCATTGATCACTGTAGCTTCAATGCCGTGTTCGCTGAGAATCTCTGCTACCTGCATTGCTGGATAGACCATTGAACCATAGCTCACCATCAGCACATCATCACCCTGCCGCAAAATTTCTCCCTTGCCGATGGGCAACGCCTCCCAGCCTTCCTCCATTAGAGGGACGCCGTAGCCATTGCCGCGAGGATACCGTAAAGCAATGGGGCCATCGGTGTAGTTAACACCAGTAACAACCATCTGCTGGAGTTCGGCTTCATCTTTAGGAGCCATCAGCACTATGTTGGGAAGGCAGCGCAGGTAGGCAATATCATACATACCCTGATGGGTGGGGCCATCGGAACCGACAATTCCTGCCCTGTCTAGGCAGAAAAATACTGGCAGGTTTTGAATGCAGACATCATGAACAATCTGGTCATAAGCCCGTTGCAGGAAGGTGGAGTAAATGGCGGCAACGGGTCGCATACCTTCACAGGCTAACCCTGCCGCCAAGGTGACAGCATGCTGTTCGGCAATGCCGACATCAATGTATTGCTTGGGAAGTTTAGCTTGGAGTTTATCTAAGCCGGTGCCAGTTGCCATTGCAGCTGTGATGCCGATGATTTTAGGATTGTTCTCTGCGAGTTTGACTAAAGCATGGGCGAAGACTTTAGCGTAGGCGGGAGGCTTGGGCTTGCTGGATGGTAAGCCTTTGCCAGTGACGAGATTAAATGGGCTTTGGGCGTGGTAGCCGACTTTGTCGTTCTCGGCTATCTCATACCCTTTTCCTTTCACTGTCACTACATGCACCAGCACTGGTCCCGGCATCTTGTGCGCCTGCTTAAAGGTGGCAATCAGTTCCTCCAAGTTATGACCATCCACTGGCCCCATGTAGGTAAAACCCAGTTCTTCAAACACTGCCCCCACTTTGGGAACTGCCAAACGCTTCATCCCTTCTTTCACCCGTTCTAATTCTGGAGACAGGGATTCACCTACGAAGGGAATATGCTTAAACTGCTCCTCCAGATTATCCGTGAGAAACTGCACGGGTGGGCTGAGGCGCATCTTGTTAAGATAGCGCCCAATCGCTCCTACATTGGGCGAAATGGACATCTCGTTATCATTTAACACCACCAGCAGGTTGGTTTTTGGCAAGTGACCTGCATGGTTAATTGCTTCCAAAGCCATGCCGCCAGTAAGAGCACCATCGCCAATGACCGCTGCCACTTTGAAGTCTTCGCCTCTCATGTCTCTCGACAGAGCCATGCCCAAGGCAGCTGAGATACTAGTGGAAGCATGACCAGCGCCGAAGTGATCGAACTTGCTTTCACACCGCTTGAGATAACCAGCAATACCGTCTTTTTGCCGCAGTGTGTGGAAGCGCTCATACCTCCCGGTGATCATTTTGTGGGGATAGGCTTGATGGCCCACATCCCATACCACTTTATCCCGCTCTAGGTCTAGAGTTTGGTATAGACCTAACGTCAGTTCCACGACGCCTAGTCCAGGCCCCAAATGACCGCCACTAGTAGCGACTGTTTGGAGATGCTTCTCCCGAATTTGACGGGCAATTTCCTGTAGTTGACGAATCGACAGACCGTGCAACTGATTGGGATGGGTTATTTCACTTAGGTGCATACCACGTTACCGCTTGGACTTGTTATCTAACTATTGCTAATCCTTTTAAACTGTAATGGATTTGGAGCCCTCACCAAAAACAGGTAGTAGGTTCTATGTCGTAGGTGAAAGTATTTTCCTAGCACCTGAAATGTTCTAACGAGAGTGGGGAATGCGAGACAGTTGAGCTTCAGAATAAACCCGTCCTTTCCAAGCACCGCCTCGCCCTTGCCAGTGTCGCAAAGCTGAGTCTATCGTCATCAAGGTATAGAAGAGAGCGATCGCAGGTAAGCAGAAAGCTAACAACAGTGAACACTGATAAAGTTGGATGGTAGGTAAGTAGGCACAAGCCATTAGCACCCAACTAGATAAGCTCACAATTGCGACTAACCAGTTCCCCGTCAATATCCCAACGATTGCTCCTACAGCTGGCACTATGTAAATCAGAGTCATCGCTATGACAGTTCCCAGTAATAGCCAAGGGGAATAGTTCAGCTGTGTAAAAGCAGTACGGGCAACCAGTTCCCAAATACTGGTTAAGGATGGATAAGGTCGCAGGCTGCGGGTTGATGGGCTCAGTCCCAGCCAAATTCGACCCTTGCCCTCCGGTTGACTGCTAGATTTGACCGCATGAGCTAGGGAACAGTCGTCTATTAAAGCCCCACGCACAACCTGGATACCACCGACGCTGTCTAGAGCCTCACGGCGAATCAAAAGACAACCTCCAGCTGCTGCTGCTGTGGCATTTTTCGGGTCATTGACCCAGCGAAAGGGATAAAGTTTCTGGAAGAAAAATACAAAGGCGGGGATGAGGAGTTGCTCCCAAAAACTTTGGCACCTGAGCAGCACCATCAAAGAAACAAGATCCAAATTCTCGTTTTGAGCCTTTGCCACCAACTGGCGAAGATTAAGAGTGTCATGCTCTATATCTGCATCGGTAAGCAAAAAATAGTTGGGTGGTGGCTCAAGCATCTTTGCCTGTCGAATGCCTTGTTCTAGTGCCCAAAGCTTGCCAGTCCAGCTAGGAGGTAAAGGTTCACCCTCTACAGATATCAAGTTTTGCGTCTGTACACCTAGTTTCTCGGCCACACTAGCTGTACCATCTGTGCTTTGATCGTCTACCAAAATCACCGTAAAATTGCCGGGATAGTCTTGGGTCAAGAGCGATCGCAGCGTCACTGGTAGCACACTTGCTTCATTGCGAGCCGGTACTATAGCACAAACTGATGGCCACACTGCTTGCACCATTGTTTGAGCATCCAAGCGCTGGTCACATCGCCAAAACTGACCCCGCCAACACAGTAATATCACCCAAATCACTAATGATATAACTGTTAGACCCAGCCCAACGTGATAATTCATCTTTATGTATGTATGGTCTTGGTTATTTTAATAAATTGAAATCAACTATGTCCTCAGATTATCTGAGCTGCTGGAGCGTAATTAAATGCAGAGTTTTTGATGACTTTGACTTCCGATAAAAACTTTATCAGGAATTTCCATACTTTAATCCTTGTTTGATTAAAACTAACCAACTATTCCTAAATCAAACTCTGTCCTTCCATAAGTTTTGTTAGGGGTAATTAACCGGACTTGGTTTTATATCGAAACATTTTCCCAGTCTTAAGAGTCAGTTGTGACAAATCATATGGGCAGTGGCGAATATGTGGAAGTGAGTCCTACTTCGTTAAACCCTTATATAACCAAATGGACATAAAGATCTATTTAACTGCACAGGAGGGGGATTAAGACAAGTCCGCGTCCGGACTACTGGAACTCAACCGAATTTCATCCATCAGCCTGATGCGAACTCTGTGAGCCGAAAATCACAATACAATGTCTGCTGGTGGTGTGAAAATAATTTCACTATATGCTGCCTCGGGCACATATTGTTGAGGATGAACGGTAAAACATGCAAACTCAAGACAGGGCTACGGTCTCTCAAGTTCAATTGGCAATCAAAGCCAGCCAAAACTATCTTCTCTCGCTCCAGTATCCAGCAGGCTACTGGTGGGCAGAGTTAGAATCCAATGTCTCTATAACCGCAGAGGCAGTCCTCCTGCACAAAATTTGGGGTACGGATCTCACAGGCAAGATGCCTGTGTCACGCCTAAAGAAAGTAGAGACTTATTTACGTCAGGAGCAGCGCCAGCACGGCGGTTGGGAACTTTTCTACGGCGATGGGGGAAACCTCAGCGTCTCTGTGGAAGCCTATATGGCACTGAAACTGCTAGGCGTACCGGCATCTGATCCAGTCATGCTTAGAGCCCGCGCTTTGATCCTAGAGCGGGGTGGGATCAGCAAGACGCGAATTTTTACAAAGCTACACCTGGCACTGATCGGCTGTTATAGATGGCGCGGTATTCCTTCACTTCCGCCTTGGATCATGCTCCTGCCACACATATCTCCGTTTAACATTTATGAAATGTCCAGTTGGGCGCGAGGGAGTACCGTCCCGCTATTGATTGTTATTGACCGCAAGCCCATATTTCAAATCAATCCAGCTATCAGCTTAGATGAACTTTATGTAGAGGGATCTGATACCCAGTTAGAATTACCCCGGAATTCCGATTGGACTGACTTGTTTATTGTCTTGGATAATACCTTCAAGTTGGCTGAAGACCTAAATTTAGTGCCTTTCCGCGAAGCAGGAATTCAGGCAGCAGAGCAATGGGTATTGGAACGGCAAGAAGCTACGGGAGACTGGGGTGGCATTATTCCTGCCATGTTGAACTCACTTTTGGGACTGCGCTGCTTAGATTATGATGTGGCAGATCCTGTTGTGGAACGTGGTTTCCAAGCATTAGATCGATTTGCCGTTGAGACTGAGGACACTTACTGGATGCAACCCTGTATTTCCCCGGTGTGGGATACAGCCCTAGTAATGCGATCGCTCGTTGATTCTGGCTTAGCTGCCAATCATCCTGCTGTTGTTCGAGGAGGAGAGTGGTTGCTCTCAAAGCAGATTTTGGACTATGGGGATTGGGCCATTAAGAATCGACAGGGAAAACCGGGTGCTTGGGCATTTGAGTTTGACAATCGCTTTTATCCGGATGTAGATGATTCTGCTGTTGTGGTGATGGCACTGCACAGCGTACAATTACCTAATGAAAAGCTGAAGCAAGCAGCGATCGCCCGTGCCTCTGCTTGGATTGCCTCTATGCAATGCCGACCGGGTGGTTGGGCTGCTTTTGATTTGGACAACGATCAAGACTGGCTCAACGCCATACCTTATGGCGACCTCAAAGCTATGATCGATCCCAACACTGCGGATGTGACAGCTCGCGTTTTGGAAATGGTAGGGCGCTGTCACTTGCCAATTAACCCGCAAAGCCTAGAGCAAGCTCTCGCTTATCTCAGTCGCGAACAAGAGGCTGAGGGATGCTGGTTTGGTCGATGGGGGGTTAATTATATTTATGGAACTAGTGGTGTCCTCACGGCGCTGTCTCTTGTCGCTCCTCAGTCTCAACGACTCAGTATCGAACGGGGTGCTGCTTGGGTGATGGCATGCCAAAACAATGATGGAGGGTGGGGTGAGACTTGCCAGAGCTACAACGATCCTACCCTCAAAGGGCAGGGAAAGAGCACTGCATCTCAAACTGCTTGGGCACTCATAGGTCTGATCGCAGCAGTTGAGGTGACAGGACGATTGACGCTTGAGGCAATTGAGCGAGGAGTGAGCTATCTTTTGTCAACTCAGCACTCAGATGGGACTTGGGATGAATCAGAATTTACCGGCACTGGCTTTCCTTGCCACTTTTATCTGAAATACCACCTCTATCAGCAACACTTTCCCCTGACAGCCTTGGGCCGCTATCAAGCAATGTTGAACCGTTGAAATTATCGCTGGCTGTCGTAGAGGCGATCATCAGCGATAATTTCCCGAATTACTTCTAATAAAAGAGCCCATTCGCGTGAAAGGAAAAGTATGATATCAACTCCAGCAGTGCCTTCATTGTTTGATTTGACTGATCAAATGCCCAAAACTACTCTGATCAAGGCCTTTGACAAGTTTCTCAGGCAAGACTTAGGCAAGAATCAGCTCTCACCGGAGATGAGAGGAAGAGACAATCTCCCGCCAACTCACTC
>CAZZWA010000056.1:8499-12308 GCA_964657555.1 uncultured Microcoleus sp. | reverse complement strand
CCAACTCACTCCCCAATCTAAAACCCTTGCATCCAAAATCCAAAATCGATATGAGGGAGCAAATTGCCGTCATTGGCCTTGGCTACGTAGGCTTACCCCTATCTTTAGCATTGGCCAAAAAATTTCCAGGAACGATCGGCTTTGATATCAACACCAACAGAGTTGAAGCTCTTAAAGGAGGCATTGACAGAACTGGAGAGGTCAGAACTGAAGATTTAGTAGCTTCTAATCTGAAGATTACCAGCGATCTAACAGACCTCCAATCAGTTAATTTTTTTGTGATTGCAGCTCCCACACCGATTGATAAGCAACGGTGTCCCGATCTCAATCCCCTGATTAACGCTTCCCAGATTGTCGGTAAATGTCTTCAGCCCGGTTCGGTTGTCGTCTATGAATCCACGGTTTATCCCGGCGTAACACAGGAAATTTGTGGCCCTATATTGACACAAATCTCCGGTTTGCAACAGTCCGTTGATTTTAAATTAGGCTACTCCCCAGAGCGCATCAATCCAGGCGATCGGGAGCACACCCTGGAAAAGATTGTGAAAGTTGTATCGGCAGAAGACGATCAAACCCTTGAGCGCGTCGCCAAAGTATACGAAGCGATTATTCAGGCGGGAGTCTATCGAGCTGTCTCGATTAAAACAGCTGAAGCCGCTAAGGTGATTGAGAATATCCAGCGAGATTTGAATATTGCCTTGATGAACGAGCTGGCTTTAATCTTTGATCGGCTTGATATTCGCACGGCTGATGTCCTGGCTTGTGCTGGGACTAAATGGAATTTTTTGCCTTTTAAACCGGGGCTTGTGGGGGGCCATTGCATTGGCGTCGATCCCTACTACCTGACGGCTATTGCCGAGGAACTCGGTTATCACCCAGAAGTGATTTTGGCAGGACGTCGAATCAACGATGGGATGGGTATTTATCTGGCACAACGTTTAGTCAAACTCCTGACAACTCATGGCAATATGCCACTGAAAGACTCGCGGGTTGGCATCCTAGGACTAACCTTCAAGGAGAACGTGTCCGATCTGCGAAATAGTCGCGTACCGGACATTGTTATGGAGTTGAAGCAGTTCGGCATTGAACCCCTAATTCACGACCCACTGGCAGATGTTAGTGCAGCAAAGCGCGAATACGGGATCGATCTGGCCGACTGGAAGGACTTCATTGACTTGGACGCCTTGGTATTGGCTGTGATGCATAGCTACTACTTAGAAATGCCAACTCATCAATTACTCAGTCACCTGCGTCCGAGGGGAATTTTGATGGATGTGAAATCAGCACTTGACCCAGCTCAACTACCACCGCAGATTACCTATTGGAGTCTTTAAACTTGTCTTTCGCAGCCGAATGCAATCAGTTTTCCCTGAGATGTAGGAGGTTTCTCACTAGATGTAGTCAATTCATGCTTCAAAAGCTCAGATTGGAGCTTGGACACCTGAAAATTTCCCTCAGTTTGGGCAAATTGTTTTAATTTGAGCCAACTGTACACTTATACTTTTGAAACAACGAACTAGCGGCTGAAAACATGGATTTACGTAGAGATGCATTGACCATTCTAAAGGAAACCAGTCGTACTTTTTACATCCCAATAATTCGATTGCCATCAGGTCTGCAAGAAGCTGTTGCATCAGCCTATCTCTGCATGCGCGCTATTGATGAAATTGAAGATCATCCAGAACTGGATAACCCTACTAAGGCAAAACTGTTGCGGACTATTAGCTTGACATTGCAGGCAGCAGTTGATGGCTTTGCTGTTGATGACTTCTCGGTAGCTTTGTCAAACCACACAAATCTTCTGCCCCAGATCACAAAGGCAAAGGCATCTGTTGATAGCAGCTTGGCAGTTGAGGACTTCTCAGTAGCATTGTCTACCCCAGTGAGTGCGTTGCCAGAGGTATCAGTTCGGCTGGGAGAATGGGCTGTATTAGCACCCAAAACGATTGCTCCTCGCATTTGGGATGCAACCGCAGCAATGGCTGATAGAATGGCACACTGGGCTGACAGCGACTGGAAAGTTCAGACGGAAGCTGATTTAGATCGATATACGTTTGCAGTAGCTGGTACTGTGGGATTGTTGCTATCTGATTTGTGGGCTTGGTACGATGGAACGCAGACAAACCGTGCTTATGCGCTCGGGTTTGGTAGAGGTTTACAATCTCTCAATATTTTGCGTAACCGTGCTGAAGATTTGGAACGGGGAGTAAACTTCTTTCCAGATGGTTGGAGTGAAGATGATATGCAGATATATTCGCGTCGCAATCTAGCTCATGCTGATGCTTACATACAAGATCTTCCTGTGGGTAGCCCTGCTATGGACTTTTGCCAAATTATACTCACTTTGGGTTATGCCACCCTCGATACCCTAGCTCGCGGCGAACATAAACTCAGCCGCAGTGATGTTATTGCTCTAATTAAGCAGCTGACTGAAGCAAAAAAATAAGTACTGTTGTTTCCGGTTGATGATTCCATTCACAGTCTATTGTTTTTGTTATTTGTCTAATATCTGTTCCTTTGTTCTTGGCAAAAGACAAATGACAAGTTGATTGTATGACAAATGATAGGCAGCATAAGTATTCAACCGGAAGCGGCACTATTGAGCGCGATTGTATGAGAAGCAGGATAAATATTTCCGAAGTTCCGCAATGCTAATTTGACTTAGAAGAGCCGATATTAGCTTAATTTTGCGAGTACTTCTACTTTGATAAAATAAAAAACGATAGGGGTACATCATAGCAATGACTGACCCTCAAACTGCACTTAACGAGATGGCGTCAAAGGGTGAAGTTAACTACCCATCACGGCGCCGGTTCGCCATTATCAATGGAGATGACTTTGGATTTTCTAGCGGTGTCAATCGTGCCATCATCGAAGCCCACGAGCGCGGTATTCTCACAAGTGCGAGCTTAATGGTAGCCGGAGATGCCTTCGATGAAGCGATCGCCCTAGCGCACGCTCACCCAAGGCTGGCAGTCGGCTTACATCTAGTCATCGTTCATGACAAAGCTGTATTGCCCCAGAGTCAAATTCCCCACTTGGTTGACTCGACTGGCTGCTTTAGAGCCAGCTCATTGAAAGCTGGGTTGCTTTATCAGTTTAATTCAGAAGCCCGTAGGGAACTGGTTTGGGAAATTCGCGCTCAGTTGGAAAAGTTTCGCCAAACTGGCTTGGAACTTTCCCACGTCGATGGCCACAGGCACCTACATATCCATCCGGTTGTATTACGCATCCTTGTTGAACTGGCTTTTGAGTTTAACATCAAAGCGATCCGGCTCCCTTTTGAGGAGCTTGAGTTTACTCTTGGTCTAGACAGAAGCAATCTGCTGACAAAGCTGATCTGGTCGTGGATCTTTGCTAGACTGCGCGCTTATGGCGAAGGCTTGCTGAAATCAGCAGGAATCAGCTTTACAGAGCGTGTCTATGGGTTGCTGGCTACTGGTCAGATGAGTGAAGAGTACTTGCTTGGTCTGATTCCCCAAATCCGGGCAGATCTTGTGGAGATTTATTCCCACCCTGCCATTGCCATAGCTCAAGAGCCAAAGAATGGTCCACATGGGGCTGGACAGAAAGAACTTGATGCCCTTCTTAGCGATAAAGTGCGGGAGCTACTCATCTCTTATGGCTTCGCTCTTACCACTCACAACAATGTGCAGGCAGTTGTTAAGTAGTAATATCAAGTTCGGTGATCTACCCGCGCTCCACCTGATAGCAGTTTGTAGTGAAGACATGAGTCCTTAGAGGTCATTTATAAAGTAAACATTAAGTAGGATGCGTTAGCGTATACGTGACTCTGAAGCGCCGCAGGG
>CAZZWA010000056.1:2980-8399 GCA_964657555.1 uncultured Microcoleus sp. | reverse complement strand
AACAACCAAGAACCGCTTTACTCTAACTCCCCTTAGTTGAACCATCAATTTTCGCCAGCTTATTTAAGGTGCCCCAATCTTGAATGAGCGTCTTTAAAGCAAGGAAATTGCTGCGATTACTGATATCACGCATAGCGCCTAGTAAGTTACCCTGACGCAGTTGCCCTATAGCATTACCTACCGATACAGCTGGATGTAATAACACGCTAGAATCTCGGTAGCAGTCGCTCATGCATTTCGTGCAATTGTCACGAATAAAAGGCTGGTCTTTAAATTCAAAAACTGAACATATTTTAGTTGGCCAGTTATCACAACGATAAATGTCTAAGTGATAGTCTAGGTGAAAATATTTGTAACCACCGAAACAGGGATAAATCTGCTGCTCTTTTTTTACAAAACGCATCATTTCTGCTAACGATTCAGCAGGATTGAGAATACCAAATTCTCCTTTAAGAGATTTGATTGTTTCAAAGGCTTGAACTAATTCCTCTGTACTAAAGTCTATCAATTTTGAACTTTCGGAAAAAACGAGAGAGGAAGAACCTAAAAATCTTTTGGGGTAGCTAAAAGTTACAGTTTCAAAACCTAGCTCTTTCAGAAAAACTATCAGTTCTGGAAAGCTTTTTATTAACTTGTTAATTGTGACTGATGCTACAGTTTTAATTGATAGACTTCGGCATTCTTGGTTAACTTCCTGAATTCGGGCACATACATTAGGCAAGCCGCGATTATCTTCATGCATCTCCCGAGAGGACGAATCAATAGAAATATATAAGGTCTTGACTCCACTTGTTTTTAACTCTTTGAGTAGATGCGATGATAGACGCGAGCCATTAGTGACCACAGAAGGCCGCATTCCCTTTCCTGCCGCATAAGCGACCATGTCCTTAAGCCTTGGGTGTAAGGTTGTTTCACCGCCAGTAAAAGTCATGTAGCGGATGCCGCGATCATATAGGATGTTGATAGCTTGACAAAGCTTGTCGAAGTCAATCCAAATGTGTTCTTTGACAAAATTTTTGTCCCGTGCATAGTTACAGAAATCGCATTTGGCATTGCAAACATTAGTGACTAAGACACTGCAAACTCCAGGACCACCTATTGGTAGCAGACGTAAGGTATCGGCAAATTGTCGCCAGACTGACATAACTGACATAAATGAACTCCTCAACAGTTTGTTATTCTATCCTATGCTTTAACTCCCCTTAGCTGAGCTGTCAATTTTCGCCAACTTATTTAGGGTGCCCCAATCTTGAATGAGCGTTTTTAAAGAAAGGAAGTTGGTACGTTTACTGATGTCGCGCACAGCGCCTAAAAAGTTGCCCTGACGTAGACTCCCTATAGCATCACCTATAGATACAGCCGGGTGCAATAATACACTAGAATCCCGGTAGCAGTCACTCATACATTTCGTGCAGTTATCACGGATAAACGGCTGGTCTTTGAATTCAAAAACTGAACATATCTTAGTCGGCCAATAATCACACCGATAAAGGTCTAAATGATAGTCCAAGTAAAAATATTTATAGCCTCCGAAACAAGGATAAATCTGCTTTTCCTTTTTGACGAAACGCATCATTTCTGCTAATGATTCAGCAGGATTGAGGATACCAAACTCCCCTTTAAGAGATTTTACAGTTTCAAAGGCTTGAACTAACTCCTCTGTGCTGAAGTCTATCAGCTTTGAATTTTCAGAAAAAACGAGGGAGGAAGAGTTGAGCACCCTTTTAGGGTAGCTAAAGGTTACAGTTTCAAAACCAAGTTCTTTAAGAAAGGCTATCAATTCCTGAAAATCTTGAATCAGCTTGTTAATTGTTACTGAGGCTACAGTCTTAATTGATAGACTTCGGCATTCTTGGTTCACTTCCTTAATCCGGGCACAGACATTGGGCAAGCCGCGATTATCTTCATGCATCTCCTGGGAGGATGAATCAATAGAAATATATAAGGTCTTTACTCCACTCCTTTTTAACTCTTTGAGTAGATGCGACGACAGACGCGAACCATTAGTGACAATAGAAGGCTGCATCTCTTTCCCAGCTGCGTAGGCCACCATGTCTTTCAGTTTTGGGTGTAAAGTTGGTTCACCGCCAGAAAAGGTTAGGTAGCGAATGCCACGGTCATATAAAATGTCGATGGCTTGACAGAGCTGCTCGAAGTCAATCCAGACGCGATCCTTTACAAATGTTTTATCTCGTGCGTAGTTGCAGAAATCGCATTTGGCATTGCAGACGTTGGTAATTGAGATATTGCAAACTCCCGGCCCACCCACGGGCAATAGGCTTAGGGTATCGATAAATTGTCGCCAGACTGATATAACTGACATAAATAAACTCCTCAACACAGGTTTCGAGCTACTGCACTCTTGATATTTCTAGAGAGCAATTTTAATATACAGCAGCCGAGCAACGCCTCAGTTGAAATGACTACCAACCTTCTCGTTATGCTCAGGCAAGTGCCGCATCTTTGAACCAAAGTCAGTGATTTTTTTCATAACACGAGCAATAGTAATATCAAATATATCTATGTAATTATAGTTTTTAGAACTCTCAATCCCAGTATTGTCCAGCGGAGTACTACAAAACACGACTGGTACGAACCATAATGTTAAGAAGTATTATTAAAATTCTGTTTTGTGAGGAGACATCTGGATGACTGCTAACCTGAAGTCTTTCGAGAATCCAATTCCGGAGATGACTGGGGAGAGAACTCGCTACGTTCCCTCCCACCATCGACGCATCCTATGCATTTTTCCCAAGTATGGTCGCTCCTTTGGTACCTTCGAGTATGCTTACCCTCTCCGGGGTAAGCATGTTAAAGCCTTCATGCCACCCCAAGGCATTCTAGTTGTGGCTGCCTACTTGCCTCAGGAGTGGGAAGTGCGCTTTATTGACGAAAATGTGCGTCAGGCTACACAAGCAGATTACCAGTGGGCAGACGCAGTGATCGTCAGCGGGATGCATATCCAGCGCCCTCAGATTAATCTGATCAACGAACTGGCTCACCGAGAAGGCAAAATTACGATTGTGGGAGGCCCTTCAGCATCTGGTTGCCCGGAATACTACCCTGAGTTTGACATTTTAAGCCTAGGTGAATTGGGAGATGGAACTGATCGCCTCATTGAGCATCTCGACCAACATACGGAACGTCCGGAAGGGCAAATTCGCTTTGAAACTAAGGAGCGCTTGCCCCTCAGTCAATTTCCCGTCCCCGCCTACCACCTGCTAAACCTTGATCAATATTTTATGGCCAACGTGCAATTCTCCAGTGGTTGCCCCTATCGCTGTGAGTTTTGTGATATTCCCGAACTCTACGGACGCAATCCTCGGTTGAAAACTCCAGAGCAGGTTTTGGCAGAACTGGATGCCATGCTGAAATCTGGCAATCCAGGTGCAGTGTACTTTGTAGATGATAACTTTGTGGGCGATCGCCGTGCGGCTACGAACCTATTGCCTCACCTGATTGACTGGCAAAAGCGCAATGGCTACCCTGTTCAGTTTGCCTGTGAAGCTACACTTAATCTAGCACAAAGCCCTAAGCTGCTGGAGATGATGCGGGAAGCTTATTTTTGTACAGTGTTTTGTGGCATTGAAACCCCTGAACCACAGGCTCTCCATGCTATCTCCAAAGATCAAAACCTCAGCATCCCGATTTTAGAGGCAATTAAGATTTTGAACCGCTACGGCATGGAAGTCGTGTCGGGAATTATCATGGGGCTGGATACGGATACGCCAGAAACGGCAGACCGAATTCTTGAGTTTATTCACTTGTCTCAGATTCCCTTGCTGACCATTAATCTACTCCACGCCTTACCCCGGACGCCCTTATGGCGTAGGTTAGAACAGGAGGGACGGCTAGTCTCTGATGAAAATCGTGAATCCAATGTTGAGTTTTTAATGCCTTATGAACAGGTGGTCGAGATGTGGCGTCGCTGCTTCAGCACTGCCTATGAACCGGAGTTTTTATACCAAAGATTCGCTTACAATGTGGAGCATACGTACCCAAACCGCGTCCAGTTGCCTAATAGTCCAGCGCGTCTCTCTTGGGCTAATATCCGCAAGGGTTTGACTATTATGGCTAATCTCCTGCTCCAAGTTGGTGTACTTGGTAATTACCGTAAAACCTTCTGGAAAATGGCTCTACCAGCGCTGAAAGCAGGCAAGATCGAACAGGTCATCCACGTTGGGATAGTAGCTCACCATCTGATTCAGTTTGCTCGGGAGTGTGCTACTGGCGAAGAATCTGCCTCATTCTACTCCCAAAAACTGCCGGAGACTAAATCAACTCAGGTTGAACCTGTCTTAGATAGGTCTTAATCTCATGTTCGGTTCATCACTTCGTTTATAGTTCGTTTGTTGTCAGTTGTCCGTTGCTACTGACTACAGACAACTGACACTCAACATCATCCTCACTTCACTCCTGAGTTGAGCAAAACCATGGCGACGCCAGCACCAATCAGGGCAGTTCCCAGCCATCGCTCTTTGGACACCGGCTCCTTCAGAAAGAATTTCGCACCCAAAAGACTGATTACATAGCCAATCGCGGCCATGGGCACTACCAAACTCAAGTTAGCCCAGCTCAGCACAGTCAAAAACATAAAGAATGTACTAGCCTGTAACACAAATCCTAACACCAGCAGGCGATTCTTCACCATGCGATGTCCCACACCTAACAACTTTCGTGGATGCAACGTTGAAATTTCACCCACCTGCTTCATACCCTTAGAGGTCAGTAGGCAACTAGCAGAGTCTATAAGCGCCATCATGATGATCACAATCAAAATCTTCATTATTTACCTCTTTTGCAGATAACTTTCATAGGGATGGATTTCGGCGCTTGCGTTGCCGCTTAGACGGGTTTAGAGCCTTCTGCCTGCTTTTTGGGCGATCGCTTAGACCAATGAATATCACACCAACCATAATTATCAAAGTACCGAGCCACCTAGTTGCTGGAATTTGTTCGTCTAGCAGCAGCCATGCAAATAGGGAATTTAGCACGTAGCAGGATGCCATCATCGGCATCATAAAGCTTAAATCAAGCCAGGAAAGCGCCGACATATATAAAAGAGTGTGTGAAAGCAGGGTAGTCATGGCAATATCGACCCAAGGATTAATCAGCGTACGCAGCCCAATTCCTAGCAGCGCCATCGGCTGGAACGTATCCACCTCACCAACCTGGTGCATGCCATGGCTTAAACAGACTTCCCCTATAACCTTCAGTACAACAACCAGTGAAATAACGATTAAACTTTTCACAGCAATAAAACTATCCTTCTACCTTTGCAGTTAGTTAACTCAAAGCCCTAAAGAGGATCTGTTGAACAGCATAGTTGAGATTTATTTGGCAATCCCAAAACATTAAGCTCTTAATTAATAATTCATCTCTCCTAGGTTAGCAAGCTTTGAGAAAGTGGTATAGCTTG
>CAZZWA010000056.1:0-2880 GCA_964657555.1 uncultured Microcoleus sp. | reverse complement strand
GACCGTTCTGAATGTCCACCACTGGAACAATCTCTTTGACAAACGGAATCAAAACTGTCTTTTGTCCTTTGCTGCTGGCCACCGACTGGTGCAGCTGCACCTCCAGCAAATCATTGCCAGCTGGGATGACATCCACTACGGTGCCAATAGTTTCGCCCGTCAGCTGGTTGAAGACTTCCAAACCAGTCAAATCCAAGACATGATATTCATCTTCTCCCAGTTGTGGTCGATCGCTCTCTGGCACTAGTAACTTGCAACCCTGCAATGCTTCTGCCTGACTCCGGTCTTCCACACCTGCCAGTTCTAAAATATAGAGATTTTTGCCAGGAACATAGCGACCAGCTAGCAAGTCAATTGGTTGCGGTTCAGTTGCTCCTGGTTGCAGCAGCCACCGTTGTCCCGGTTGGACAAACCGTTCGGGAAAGTCGGAATCAGGATAAACCCTCACCTCTCCACGTAAACCTTGAGCTGCTACTATCTTGCCAACTTCTAGCCAGCCATCAAGTTTGGGATTTTGGCTCCTTCCCTGGCTAGGGGTGGGTGAGGGAGGGCGAGATTTTGGGTTGGGCATCGTTAGTCATTGGTGATTCCATAATTAACTTTGTGGCGATCGCAGAACCATCGTGCAGCTGCCGACCGATGATCCTGACCGTATCACCTTGATGCAATTCGACAGGATGAACACTGTAGGGAGTCTCTTTGCCCTGTCTGTTTACCAGCATTCGCGGATCGATATTCACAACCATCGACCCCAGAAGTTGATTTTCCAGGCTAATCTGGAGACCAGACGCTTTTTTCTCGACCTTGGAGATCTTTCCTACCAAGTTAACAATATTCACCCACATGTTTTGAACGTCAAATGACTGATCGGGTCGGCGATTGACATTGGCGTAAATGTGATCGCCTACTTGGACTGGGATGCTTTTAACCCACAAATCTGACCAGACAACAGTTTTAGGTGATAAGTGGAGCACAACAACAGCACGATCCTGCTTTTTGAGCACGATCTGATCTGGACTCAGTTTCATGACTTCCCCAGCCAAGGAGTTTTCGACAGGTATTTGTTGCCGCGTTGGCGGTGAAGCACTAGGTGAATGAGATACAGGTGCGGCTTGAGTACTGCCGTTAGCAATTGCTCCAGCGATCGCCACTAAGGCAATAAGCCGCAAAGATTTTTGATAAAACACTATTTGAGAACAAGACTGTACCAAGTATTTTAGAAACACTGCGCCCATTTTTAGCCAGCCTTCTGACCTTAGATCTTGTCCTCTCTATAATAATGAGTGAAAAGGCAGCTAAGCTCCCCGACTTCTCTATGTGAAACCCTGAGTGCCACTGAATGAACCCGATCAAGAAGTTGGATAACTGCCGGAAATCAGCAACTCCCATCAGTTAAGCTGTTCGTCATCTAGTTTTACAGGGCAATCTAAGGCAGCAAACGGGTTCGGGCGCTAAATTATCAAATTTAGATGCGCGTCAGCTTAACGCTCTTCCATCACTCTCGCTAGGTAGGGAATATTCCGAAAGCCTTGATTGTCTAGGGGCGAAGCATTGCGGCGAGCAATCCATCGTCAAAGCCCAAAGTGTAGATACCGCAATGCTTCGCTCTTTTTCTCTGCCCAGAGTGACTAAAGAGCGTTAATTCCGGTAAATTTCCTGCACTACCTTTGCTAGACGCCGCATGCCAGTTTCAATCTCTTGGGTTGTGGCTGTGAGGCTGATGCGGATGCACTGATGCTTGTGGGGCCATTCCTCGAGCAATCCGGGGAAGAAGGGACTACCTGGTACAACAATCACACCTTCTTGCTTCAGATGCTGGTACAACTCCCAGTCTTTGATGGGTAAATTCTGTAACCACAACCAGGCAAAGATTGACCCCTCACCACGATGGAGGAACCAAGGCAATGAGTCGGGCATTGCTTGGTCGAGGGTTGTTTCCAGCACCTCAAACTTACTTTGATAGTGAGGACGAATCACCTGGGTGGAGATATCGGCTAGAGCACCGGAGGCAATGGCACGGGCGGCGATCGCTTGTCCATAGCGAGAGGAGTGGATGCACATGTTCGTCTGAAAACACTCCAGCACATGAATTATCTGTTCATTGCCAATAGCAATGCCAATGCGCTCCCCTGGCAGCCCCGCTTTGGATAAGCTCATACAATGGACGACGTTATCTCCAAATACTGGCGTCATTCGTGTAAAATCTAACGCTGGAAACGGAGGGGCATACGCAGAATCAATAAATATTGGCACCTCATAAGGAGCAGCTAAAGCCACAATCTTGCTCACCTCATCATCAGTGAGGACGTTGCCGGTAGGATTGCTGGGACGGGAAAAGAGAACGAAACCAGTATTTTCATTAATCCTCAGCTTGCTGAAGTCGAGGCGGTATTTGAATCGGTGGGCGTCTACATCGATATCTAAAGCTGGCTTGTAGGCAAATAACGCCTCCGGCACTAAGGTAATACCACCAAAACCTGTATAATCTGGACTCAGCGGCAGGATAATTTGCTTTAAGTCACCGCCTGTAGTGTACCCTCCAAAAACATTAGCAGCCAAGAAATAGAGGCTTTGACTGCCTGGGGTGATTAGGATGTTGCGAGCAGTTAGATTTAGCCCATAGCGACGATTGAAGTCACCCACTACAGCGTCAATCAATGGCTGATATCCTTGACTAGACCCATAGCGGCAAACCACTTCGCCGTAATCAGAGCTAGCCAGCAATTCTTGGGTACAGTCGCGCCATAGTTGCTCAACTTCTGGCAAAATTACTGGATTTCCCGCACTTAAGTTAATAAATTGCTGCCCAACACCTGTCTGTAGAGTTTCAATAATGTCTTTCATAATTGCCCGCACCCCAGTCAGGTGGGACATTTGAAT
>CAZZWA010000055.1:11801-19551 GCA_964657555.1 uncultured Microcoleus sp. | reverse complement strand
GCAGATGTCAGGGTAGCTTCAGTAACAAAAGAGGCTAATATTGCTGCTGCCGCATCAAATGCATTTCCGCCGAAGCGAAGGATTTCTATCCCGGCTTCGGCAGTTTTTGCATGTCCAGCAGCAATTACACCGTGAGTTTCTGTTCCCATCTGGTTGAGAAATTTACCGTAGAGTGACAAACTCTTCTGCCGTGGAAGGATGAATCCCTACTGTAGCGTCGAAATCTTTTTTTGTCGCGCCCATTTTCACGGCTATAGCTATCCCCTGAATAATCTCAGCAGCATTGTCACCCACCATGTGAGCACCTAACACGCGGTCTGTGTTTTTGTCAATGACCAACTTGACCATCACCTTCTCATCAGCACCCGTGAGACTGTGGAACAGAGGGCGGAACCGAGCCCGATAAACCTGCACGCCGTCGTCGCCTAACTTTGTCTGTGCCTCTGCTTCGCTCAGTCCGACTGTAGCAGCTTCCGGCTGGGAGAACACAGCTGACGCCACATGGTCGTGACTGAAAATCCGGGGGGTATTACCAAACTCAGTATCAGCAAAGGCACGACCTTCGCCAATAGCAACAGGTGTTAGGTTGACCCGGTTGGTGCAATCGCCTACAGCAAAGATATTTGGCTGGCTGGTGCGGCTGTATTCATCAACTTTAATAGCACAGTTAACGCTGTACCCGTGCAACCTGGGTAAATCTTCGTTTTCACAATTTGCAATCTCGACACCAGCATTTTCCAAACCAAGTCCTCCTAAAAGGGGAGCGCGACCAATGGCGACTAAGACTGCATCTGCTGTGAGTGTCGCTTCTGTTTTGTCCTTTTGATAGTACGTTAGCTTCAGTCCCTCTGGCACTCGCTCAATGCCTTTCCCATTAGTACACGGGATAATTTTGATACCATGCTGCATCATGCCATTGAAAATGCCACTGCGGATATCCTCATCAAATCCATTGAGGAATACGTCACCCCGAATCAGCTGAGTCACTTGAGTGCCCAATCCGTGCATAATACCGGCAAACTCCGTGGCGATATACCCGCCACCCAGAACAGCAAGGTGCTTGGGTTGCTCTTTTAGGAGAAACATTTCGCGGGAGGTAATAGTATGTTCTTTTACTCCTGGTAAATCAGGCTTAACGGCTTCCCCCCCCACCGCAATCAAAATCTTGTCAGCCGTAACTTTGCGCCCATCAACCTCTAGAGTGTGAGGATCTAACAACGTGACACGGCTCTTAAATAGCTCCACACCAGCTTTTGAAAGGAAATCAATATGCAGTTGGCTAAGTCGATGAACTTCCTTGTCAACAACAGTAATTAGACGCTCCCAGTCCAAGTGGCTTTCTACCTTGCTCCAACCATATCCTACGGCATCTTCATAGAGATGGGAAAATTTAGAGGCATAGACCATCAATTTTTTGGGAACGCAGCCGCGAATCACGCAGGTGCCACCAACCAAATCTTGTTCGGCGATCGCCACTTTGGCTCCGTAGCTAGCTGCTCGCTTGGAGGCTGCCAACCCCCCAGAACCAGCACCAATTACAAACAGGTCATAATCGTATGTCATAGTTTCTATCCCTGGTAGAGATTCAATGTGAGGGTTGGCTCCTACAGGGTCTCATTTCGGCTTATACCATTTCAGAGACTGTTTTCCCGCTACCCACTACTAGCGTAAACATAAAAACATCAAGAGTGGAAAGTTTAAGGAGGCAGTTACTACTTGGCAGCAAGGAGATCAAATCTGCTCTTACAATCTTTTTTCTTTCCTAGTTGTAGAGACGTTCCGGCAGAACGTCTCTACTGAAAAGGGGATATCAAACCCGGACTGCTATTAGATATGCTAGCAATGAGGTGCGCTAATAGAGCTACTCATCCTGATTAGAATCCACCGACGAGTTCAACATCGTCGGAATACCTAGCACTGGACAGGGGAAATGAGCACCTAGTTGCTGGACAATTGGATGATTAACTGAGTTACAGCCTAAGAACAGTAAAGCCGCAGTTTCTGATTCGACAACTTTCCTAAGTTCCTCAGCAACAGAACCAAACCGGAGATGAGCTTTGAAGGCACCCCGCCATTCGTCAGCCAAACTTCTTGCTTGCGATAATATCCGATCCGCTTGCTCAAACGCATCATTCTCATAGAACATGGCCCGGAAATAGCACGGATCTATCAATGTCGTCCGAGGGTGTGCTGTTAGCGCCTCTTGCCCTGGTTGAGTTAACACGGGTGTAACCGAGCCTGATATGGATGCTTGTGCAAACTCCCATGAGTTCCTTTGGACTGATTGTTTGCTAACATCAGCCGAGTTGTAAATATCTAGACGCCTACCATTTTGATTGTCATCTACAACATAAACGACGTGAACTGTGACTTGCGCTTTTGTCGCTAAACGAGTTTGATGAGCAATCCACAGGGTAACATCCAGAGCAGTTTGACTGCTGGGCGATCTGTTATAGCCTACAACTAAGTTAACTGGTTTTGTGGATTTAGCCGACTCACGCTGCGGTGCAGCAGGTTCTGGCAACAATACCATTTGTTCAACTAGGTCATTTCGGCCCATGGCGTTTTGGAGGCGCACTAACATTGACTTGATATTCACAGCTTTATACCTCTCTCAAATTAAATGGATAAAGAATGAGAGGTGGGTTAATCACAGATAGCCACTCTTGAATTGTGATTGACGGTGGCATCTGTAAGGAGACTCCAATGACAACTGCTTGTAAAAGCCAATGTCCTAGGTGCTCCTCCCATTACCGACGGAGTTAGCTGACGGGCTAAGACTGGAAGGTGTCTCTCTCAAGATGAGATTAGCCCCAAACGTTGGTTCCTCCGTTCCAAGTCCAGCTTTTAGTGGGCTTTAAACCACTTCTCTGGATTGAATTAGGCTACCCACTCAACAACTGAACCCAGGATAGCGTAATCTATTCGTCTTTGTTGAAGTAGCGAACTAGGAAATTCAGAGCCTAGTTGCGTAGGTCATAATACTCTTTAGCTCCACATGGCTTGGTGAAGTTCCAGCCAAGCCATGCGGAACCTGCGGCGTAAATGCGCTAGGGCGTGGATGCTCGAAGGCACTTTCAAAATCTCTAAGAATTAGTATCATACGATACAGGTAAATGTCTGTATCCATAGCGAGGACTAGCAAGTATCATGAGTCTATCTTATCTTAAAAATAAGCCTGCCTTATAAATGGCTTCGGGCAAAACAGATAGTGCAAACATTGTTCTCCTCAAGCTTCTAAATCATCGGTCGAATCTTCACAGAAAATTCTCTGTTTGTAGGAAAATTATACTTGCCAGCTCCAAATTGCTCAAATTAATAATAATCAAAACTGTAAATAGGAGCGGGTTATTTTTCCAGGACAGCGTTTGTTGTTTGAGGCGGGATCAGGGGCTCAAGTGGAAATTTATCAGGGAATGATGGGCAAGGCTTTAGCGGACACCATCAACTGCGATCGCCTCTGGCTTGAATAAAAAATCAGCGTTTTGCAATCATTAAGGCTCTAAAGTACTATAAGAAAAGCGATCGCTCTTATTCTAGTATTTTGTAGCCTGTGGATCAGGCATTCGCTCACTTTCTAGGCTAAACTAATCAAACTCTAGGGGTTGAGTCGCGTAATGCTATGGATGTCTGAGCTATGACAGATTTTAGCCAATTGCTGATAGAGAAAAGTGACACAATTGTAGAGCACTGGGTTGAAGCCGTTCGCCAAGATCGCGAAATTGAGAGTGCCTTAGAGGTATCGTATAAAGGTTTACGCGATAGCATTCCCCGCGTGCTTAAGGCACTGGCAACTGTGCTTTCTCAGTCGCAAGACAATGATGTTAAGTCCTTGGTAGAGGCAAGTTTAGAGCATGGAGTGGTTCGAGCTGAACAAGGCTACGAACCAACAGAAATTGCCCGAGAGTATAGTTTACTTCGCTGGGTGATATTTTCGAGTTTAGAGGCAGAGCTGCTCAAGGCATCACCAGCAGAAATTATGAAAGCTGTAAGGATAATTGACGCGGTGGTGGACGAGGCGATCGCTCGCTGCTTTAAAAGCTATACAGAGGCGCGATTAAACGAACTCAAGCAGCTACAAAGTCAATTAAGGCTAACGAATCAGGAATTAACTCGCTTAGTGCGTGCCAATAAAGACAACTTTTTTCACTTAGCTCATGAACTTAAAACACCTTTAGCAGCGATTATTGGCTACTCAGATCTATTTTTGCGCCAACAACGAAATAATGCTGAGGTGAAAGAAGCCTTTCATAATCTGGAACACATTGAAAAAGTGCTGCGTAGTGGCAGACAGTTACTCCACTTGATCAACGATGCGCTGGAAATCTCTCGGTATGAGGAAGGGAAGATGAAACTCCAGCTAGCACGAACTGATGTGCGAACTTTAATTGATAACACCCTGGAAATGGTGTTGCCTTTAGCTAGTGTCAAAAATCTACAGATGATAGCTGACTGCGATCAGGCTCCTACGCAAATTTTGACAGATCCCTTGCGATTACAGCAGATTGTCACAAACTTGCTGAGCAATGCCATTCGCTACACAGAAGTTGGTTCCATCAAATTAATCTGTTCCTGTCTACCCAACAATCGGTGGGCGATTACAGTTAGCGATACTGGGATTGGCATTGAACCAGAAGATCAAGTTCGCATCTTTGAACCCTATTTTCGAGTTGCAGTTAATAGTACTCACTTACCCAATAGTACTGGTCTAGGGTTGGCAATCGTCTCTCGACTCGTCAACCTGCTGCAAGGCAAGGTTGAGCTTGCTTCTCAAGTTGGCATTGGCTCTACCTTCACTATCATTTTGCCACTAGAAGTCAGAACCTCACAGGAGGCGGCTACGGTTTGACACTGGAACTGTGGATAAGTTACCACAGCTCCAGCCAAAAGTGACAGATTGCCAATCTTAAACAATATTACCTCAATCTCAGCAAACCATTAGCTGTTCTCGCTCATTGACCAGCAATCTCTCTTCTAGGGGCATCAGTCAAAGTCACCTTGAAAGAGACGCAACGGTTAAATGTTCGATCCTCTTCTGTCAACTCGTTACGCAAAGGTTCTTTTGTCCCTACACCCACCGTACTAAAATTGGCAGTTTTAAGACCGTTTGAGACCAGACTAGATAGGATTGTCAATGCCCGATCTTGGCTAAGTCCAGTGTTTATCTGTTCCGTTCCTGTTGTGTCCGTGTGCCCTACAATTTGAATATGGACATTCTTGTTAAAAAGTCGTGCGGTATCCCCAAGCTGATTAATTTCTTGCACCAAAGTCTGTAGCCTTTTATCTTGATCGGGTGCAAGTTCTGTGGTTCCTTCTTCAAAAAGTATCACTTGTTTTTCAATCTGTTTTTTGCTGTTATCAAGTTGCGACCGATCCTCAGCAACGAGACTATCTTCCTGAAATTTAGTAATTCCAGGAATCGCCCGGACTAGTTTCCGAGTGTCAACAATCCATAGTTGAGGAGCGGAGCCTGTAGCATGAAGAACGCTGTTTCCATCAACTTTCAGCGATACTGTTGTAGGCGGTTGGAGTAGCTGCTTGGCTCTTTTGAGGACAAATTCTGAATCAAGTGAGAGGTAAGGCTCCCAGTGGCTAATCACTGTATTAGGATTAAGATGTGCTTTTCTTAAGAGCCGGATTGGATCGGCTGCTAATGGATCGCGCAAACCTGAGATAAAGTATTTCCCCTGATGTTCCTCAGTTGTGGTAACGACAATCCCGCGCTCAGCGTGCAGTTTCTCTAAATAGGCTGCCCAACGCTGGTTTTCTCTGTGTGAGAAAAAGCTCCAAATCCCTAGCGCGATCGCCACGACACCTAACGAAACCCAGACATAAGGATAACGTTTTTCTTTTTTGGGCGTATATTGAGATTGAAGGCAGGCTTCCAGATAGGGCTTGCTTGCATTAAAGGGCTCAGTATCTCCCTGAAAAGAATTAAGCTCGCCGCTGAACTTGAGGTGAATTGTTTCTATTACGTCTCGAAAAACTAACTTTAATTCTTTGCGGGGGTGTCCCCGGATAACGCTAGCCAATACTGCCTGCGGGCCTTGTTCGATCCATATGGTAAGATCTCCAAACTGCAAAGTTTCGAGCGCATCGCCTGTTTGCACGCTAAAAGAGTCTTGGACAAAATCTTGGATAGCTGTCAACATGGCTGAAACCAAGCCTGCATCCTGAGCTGCCACCGCTTCTGCTACCACATGTTGCAATACTATGCCAGTTTGTTGATGAATCAGAAAAACTTGTTCAACCCGGTAGCCAAGGGCACGCACAAGCACAACTTCAGCAAACGATTTGCCTGTTTGTAGGGCTTCCAGCCTCCACTTAAAACTCTGTGGGGATAAGCTGTATTCAAGGCTATGATTGATAGATTGGAGTGTGGTTTCTAAGAATGTGGTAATAGCCTTGCGAGTGGCTGGCCCAATGATAGGGAAAATGGCATTTGAAATGACAGTGGGGTCTTTTTTAACAGAAGTCTCAATAGCTTCTTCGACAGTAGGCACCATTGCTTCATTGAGCTGCTTATCTTGCTTTGAGCGAAGAATAATAGCTTCTGGAAGCACTCGGCTGACATCGTCAGCATGAATGTGAGGGTTGTTTAATCGCTCATGCAGTTTGTTAAGTTCGCTCTGCTCAACCCCTAAAAGCAGACTGCGCAGTTCGCTAAGCCCATCCTTAGCTGGAAAATCATCCCCCTCCGGGATTTTGTGAGAATCATGGGTGGAAGAGTCAGTCATTGCTCAAATCCGCCAAATTAACTACTGAATTTCAGAGCTACTTTAATTTTACGAGCCTAGTCTATTTAGCGGCAAAAGCGAAGCTTAAGGCCAGAAATCCTGCCATCTCTAACTGTAACAGCAAAATACCCCCCAAAGAGAATTTATTGATTGTCATCAATGTTTGATTCATTATTCAGGCGTGCAGCCAGTTCTGCAAAGATGGCCACCAGTGTAGAATAATCAGTTTTATTGGTACGAAGTTCCTGGTGTTTTTGTTCGATTGCCAAGATTTCTTCAGTTTTTTGCTGCATCTGTTCGCTGAGGCTTTTGGATAGAGACAAAATCTGTTCATGAGTATCTCGTTCCATAGCAGTAGTTTGTTCATTCACTTGGGCAATTTTGCTTTCCCAAGACTGGATCAGCTCTTTAAGTTCTTGAGCAAGTTGTTTTTGGGTTTCATCTCGTTCTAATCGGTCTTTTTTCAACTGCTCTATTAAGGAATTAACCTCTTTTTGAATATAGGTCTCAAGCGAGTCTAAGCGTTTTCTTGTTTCCTCTTGAAAATTGGTATATTCTCTTAATAAATGTTCCTCCAATCGAGCTAATCTTTGGTCGCGCTCCTGCATTTGGTTGCCGAACAGAATATCTCTAATTTTATCTAGGCTGCCAATTTCTGGCCCACCGCGACTAATAGGCTGAGACTGGTTCGCGCTTTGAACTATGTCTGGTTTAGGTTGTGGCAATCCTATATATTTAGTGTATTCTTCAGGTGTACTCATGTTAATTTTCTCCGTGTTGTGCTGAGAATTTATCTCCTTTGCTGTATTGCACACCTTATATTATTCTTATATACTTTTAAGTAAGATTTAACAACGACTGAAATTAAATATTTCTAATAAAGCAAAGTACAGTTAAGCCCGCTCAAGATCTCTAGCTGCTGTCGCTGCTTACCTCGTTGCCACTGTGCAGACGGTTTGACGAAGGTGGAAATGGTCATTGGTTCTTTTACTACTCCTCGGCAACCTGAATTC
>CAZZWA010000055.1:8362-11701 GCA_964657555.1 uncultured Microcoleus sp. | reverse complement strand
CCTCGAATCATCTTGGTTGAAGACAACGAGGGTAACCGAATAGTACTGAGCGAATGTCTTACTAGCTCAGGCTATCAGACTCTGGGATTAGCAGATGGAACTTCCTTTTTTCAATCCCTTAAAGACTTCCAGCCTCACTTAGTTTTGTTAGACTTAAAGTTACCAGGTATTGACGGCTACACTCTACTACAGCAGCTTCAACAGAAGTCAGACTGGCAGCACATTCCTGTAATTATCATTTCAGGGTTTGCTTTACGGGCGGATCGGGAGCGAGCTATGACCTTGGGTGCTCGTCGCTACTTAGTCAAACCTGTAAGTCTTAGGTCTCTCAAGCAGGTCATTCAGGAAGAGTTAGACTATTTGAATCTCTAAATGTTTCTTGAAGATGCACGAAATTATTCACCTCTTTGTTCGGCAATAAATTCTTCAACTGTTTGGCTGAGACCTTGCACGGAAGTGCCAACTTCTACAATCTTATTTTCTGCTTGCGCTACTAGCAAAATTAATGTTTGGAGTTGATTGTTGATGTCATCTATAGCTTCCCGATACTGGGACTCAAATTCGTCAAAATTCATGATTTCGCTCCGTAGTGGATGGTTTTTAAAATTCTCCTTCAGAGCATAACAATTATAGAAATATTGAGGAATCCGTTAATTTGCTGAATAGGGAGGCAACCATTACAAAGCAATAGATAAACTTTTTATGAAACTAATAAGTAAAAATACATGTAATGAGGAAATTTCATGAAACTAGATCAAGAAGATTTCAAGGATAGCGGCACAACTACTTATTTGCCACAGTGTTGAAGAAGAAATTTAAAGCGTGGAGAGTAAAAATTTATTTACAGAGAAGATAAGTTTATATTGACTTTAAAATGCAACTTATGAAAGTTAGGAAAAATAAAGTTTTTAAAATAAGGAAAAAAGGAGTGGAGTCAATATTTTTTTGTTTGTAATACCCTGTCATTGCGAGCATAACGGAGTGAAGCTAAGCAATCTAGACCATAGCAGGATGGCTTCACTCCGTTCGCAATGACATTAATCACCTGAGCCGAGGAATGTGGGGAGTGACTAAAATCTACAAGTGTCTTCCTTCAGTCTGCTCTGTTGATGATTTTTCTGGATGTGTAAACTTCACCATTTGCCGATTGTGACAACATCTGCTCAAACCCTACCTCTTGTTAAAGATCCAGAACGCTTGGAAAAACGTCTCCAGGAAATTCCGTCGGAACCAGGAGTCTATTTCATGCGCGATTCGCTAGAGCGCATACTTTATATAGGCAAGTCGAAAAAACTGCGCTCGCGTGTTCGTTCTTATTTCCGCGACTCTCAGAAGTTGAGCGATCGCATCGCCATGATGGTGCGGCAAGTGGCGGAAATTGAGTTCATCGTCACAGACACCGAAGCTGAAGCTTTGGCACTAGAAGCTAACTTAGTCAAGCAGCACCAACCCTACTTCAATGTGCTGCTCAAGGATGACAAGAAGTACCCCTACCTCTTGATTACCTGGTCAGAAAACTATCCCCGCATTTTTATCACTCGTAATCGCCGACTAGGCAAAAAAGGAGATAAGTACTATGGCCCTTACACAGATGCAGGACTGTTAAGAACAACTTTCCGGCTAGCAAAGCGTCTGTTTCCGCTACGGCAGCGTCCTCAACCTTTATTTAAAGACCGACCCTGTCTCAATTTTGACTTGGGTCGCTGTCCCGGCGTCTGTCAACAGCTGATCTCACCAGCGGAATACCACAAGACTGTGCAGAAAGTGGCGATGGTATTTCAAGGACGCAGTGACGAACTGATAGAGGTGCTCACCCGTCAAATGGCAGAAATGGCAGAACAGTTGAACTTTGAGTCAGCAGCTCGCATCCGCGACCAGATTACTGGACTGAAGTCGCTGACAGCTGACCAAAAAGTGTCTCTGCCTGATGATACTGTGTCGCGGGATGCGATTGCCCTAGCATCAGACGACCAACACGCCTGCATTCAGCTATTCCAGATCCGTGCTGGAAAACTGGTAGGACGCTTGGGGTTTGTCGCTGACGCGCAATCGGGGACGCCAAGAGCCATCTTACAGCGAGTGCTAGAGGAGCATTATCAAAATGCTGAAGCGGTAGAAATCCCCACTGAGATTTTAGTGCAGCATGAGTTACCAGAAGGGGAGATGTTGGCAGAATTTTTAACTGAGCGCCGGGGACGCAAAGTGAGCATTCTCACTCCTCAACGGCAAACCAAAGCCGAACTGATTGAGATGGTAGAACGTAACGCGGAATATGAATTGTCTCGCACTCAGCAAGTGAGCGATCGCAACACTGAGGCAATGCAAGATTTAGCCGCCATTCTCGACCTCCCAGATTTGCCACACCGGATTGAAGGTTACGACATCTCTCACATCCAAGGTGCGAATGCCGTAGCATCTCAGGTCGTGTTTATCGACGGCTTACCGGCAAAGCAGCATTATCGCCACTACAAAATTAAGAATCCTACCGTGACTGCTGGTCACTCCGATGACTTTGCTAGCCTCGCCGAAGTTATTGGCCGCCGCTTCCGCAAGTATGTCGAAGATCCCCAAGTGCAGCGAGTAGGGAATCCCGATTGGCCAGATCTAGTCATGATAGATGGTGGCAAAGGTCAGCTGTCCTCTGTCGTTGCCGTCTTGCAAGAAATGAATCTCTTAGAAGACTTGCGAGTTGTAAGCCTTGCCAAACAGCGAGAGGAAGTTTTCTTGCCTGGTGAATCCTTACCACTTCAGGCTGAGGCAGAACAGCCCGGTGTGCAACTGTTGCGGCGTCTGCGGGATGAGGCGCACCGCTTCGCCGTTAGCTTTCACCGTCAGCAGCGGAGTGATAAACTGCGCCGTTCTCGCTTAGATGAAGTTCCAGGGTTAGGCTTTCAGCGGCAAAAACAGCTGTTGGCTCATTTTCGCTCTATTGACTATATTCGTGAAGCATCCCCTAAGCAACTGGCTGAGGTTCCCGGTATCGGCCCCTGTTTAGCTCAAGAAATCTACGATTATTTTCATCCGTCTTAAGGGGATGCGGAAGAAATTTCAGAAAAGTAACCAAAAAGTAGAGACGTTATGTGTAACGTCTCTACAGGAAAAAACCCTGCATTAGCTCAATGAAGCATTGCTGCGGTCATAGGACATCGCAAAGCTGGGGTGTGCCTTCCCTTGAATATGGTTCCAGTATTCTTCACCTGCCTGAAAGCCAACTTCAGCCGCTGTACGACCTAGCATTGATTGCTGACGATTTTTGATCAGGTGATGGTGACGCATCATGAGAGCGCGAGCTTGTTCTTGAGTAGACATATCTTGATTCTCCGATTGCTTTTGACCCTT
>CAZZWA010000055.1:0-8262 GCA_964657555.1 uncultured Microcoleus sp. | reverse complement strand
GCTTGGAGATCAAAAATGGTTACATCTTGTCACATTCTCGTAGAAGGCAACCCTGTGATCATCTACGCCAGCAGGAATGGCACCCCCGACAAGGTTTTGCCCATCCTTAACCCATTTTTAGAGACGTTTTGGCAAGAACGAGAGATATCCGGAGAAGACCATGATACACCAGAGTGCTTGGCAGCTCAGATTGTTGTTCGGTTTGGTTATGAGATTTGTGAGGATGATTTCTCCAACTTGCGAGTAGGTATAAACTACGACCCAAATGTAGAATATCTCTACTGGGTTTCATTGAAGCATAAAGTGGATATCTGGGTTCCAGAAACAACCTATCGCCATCATCCCCATCTAGGACTAAAATCTTGTCGCCAACTTAGCGCCGTTCATAGTTAGCGTAGGTCCTAGTTTGAACAAGTTAGTGGTCTCTTGAATCCTCATAACGGCTGTTAAGGTGATTCTCATGTTTAAATCATCAGGGAAGTTAGCATCTCAACAACAAACTCTAAGTAGCGATGCGGCTGGTAGCCGCTATCGCCATATCCCTAAACCATTCAAATTAAAGGCTTTCTGGGGTTAAGTTCTAGAAAAACAAGAATGCGATCGCCTACTTATTTCCAAAATAACGATATATCGCGATATGTTCTATATTAGAGAGGACGATAATTTTTAGGAGAAGTAGATGTTTGGTAACTTTTGTCCCCGACCTGACTTTTTTGCATCAGAACGCGAGGGATTTGGGAGAAGAGGCAAGGATTGGAATCGTCGGCTGCGAGAGAGGTGGGAAGATGCGCCGCGAACCCCCCGTGGCGACATCAAGTACATTTTGCTGGCATTACTTGCCGAGCAACCCCGGCATGGGTACGAGTTGATGAAAGAATTGGAGAACCGTAATAAGGGCTTCTATCGACCCAGTCCCGGTTCCGTCTATCCCACACTCCAGTTGCTTGAAGACGGAGGCTATCTCACCAGCGAACAGATTGAAGGCAAGCGCGTTTACACAATTACAGATAGCGGTAAAAAGTTGCTTGCCGAACGAGACAACTCAGTTGGGCGGATGGATAGGGGAGAATTACCCCAAGAGTTGCTGGGATTGAAAGATGCGATCTCAGAGTTAAGTGGAGCTGTCAGATTGGTAGCTCGTGGTGGTAATTTAGAGCGGATCGGTAGAGTCCGTGAGAGCCTCAACCGGGTCAAACGCGAGATTTACAACATTCTTGCAGAAGAGGAGTGAGGCAAGAGGAATAAACGTCTAGAGGCCCTCTGTATTCCAATTATCTAACCGTGCAATCAGGGATGAAGGTTCTTACCTTGTGGCAGGGAAGGCTCTTGTCTCTCCCCCTGCCTCCCCTGCCTTCTTCGCTCAATCCTGCCGTTCATCCAGGATTGTTCCTTCTAAGTTCGTTCCCTCCAATTTGGCTCCGCTTAAGTTTGCCTCTCTCAATTCCGCTTGACTCAGATTGGCTTGGGTGAGATCTGCGACAGCCAGATCGGCACCACTAAGATCGGCTTCCTTTAGATTTGCGGCACTCAGATTGGCTTCATGCAAACCCGCGTCATTTAGGGAAGTGCCAATTAACTTTGCTATAGTCAAGTCAGCTTGATTCAGGTTTGCACTGTCCAGGTTTGCTCCTTCGAGAATTGCTCCATCTAGGATAGCCCCGCTCAAATCCGCTCCTGTGAGATTTGCCTGAGTTAAATTTGCTCCATTCATATCAGCCTCAATCAGGCTTGCTTGACTGAGATTGACCCTACTTAGATCGGCTCCATCTAAAAGGGCTCTGTCTAAAATTGCTCCGCTTAGATCTGCTCCCTCCAAGTATGCCTCACTCAGATTGACAGCAGTGAAGTCTCTTCTGCCATCAGCATATTGTGTCTTGATTTCATCTGCTTTCATTGCTTCTTCTCCAATAAGTTTCTACTGCGCTCCGACACCACAGTAGCGATGAAATTAGCTAGTTACTATCCGGCAGATTTCCAACTAAAAACTTTACGTCTTTCTGTGGGAGTTGGGCAGAGAAACTTTTACCTGGAAGGGGGAACTGAACGTGAAAGCCATCTTCATGACACTGCAATACCCTTCCTACTAAACCTTCAGGCATGTTAAGGTTGAGATCGCGGGTCAAGCAAACCAAGTCGTTCTTTTCAATGTTCGTCATTGTTCGGACCTTCATTAACTGCTACTTGTGTGCATGGACACAGATGCGAGCGTTTTGTTAAGCATGACGCATTGTTTCCTGAGTCTACGTCCTTCAAAGGTACGAACTAAAAAGCTTGCTGAACTGCCTATGGAGATACTCCATCAGTAATAACAATGACTCCTTTTAGTCATACATAGCCATAATCAGCTGTTCCACACTTACAGCAATTTTTGTCTTGATGCAGTACAGGTCAGGATTGCAGATTATAGTTTGTGATGAAGCAGCAGTGGAGTCAATAATATGAACAAACAGATTGCCTTTCTCGGACTTGGTGTGATGGGTGGCTACATGGCGGCGAATTTAGCGCGCAGCGGTTACTCGGTAAAAGCCTGGAATCGCACCCCCAATCGTCCTGGTGTAGAGGTAGCTGCGAGTGCTGGTGCAACAGTGGTATCATCCATCCACGAAGCAGTCGAGGCAGCAGAAATCGTCTTTTCCTGTGTAGGAGATGTTCCAGATGTTGAGGAAGTCATCCTAGGAACTGGGGGCGTTGCCGAGTTTGCCAAACCCAGCACTTTAGTGATTGACACGAGTACTATTGGGCCAGATGCGGCGAGACACTTAGGAACCGAACTCAAGCAGCGCCACCTACGCTTTCTTGATGCGCCACTCACTGGTGGAGACATTGGTGCTAAGAATGGGACTCTGACTATCATGGTTGGGGGTGAACCAACTGACTTTGAGGAGAGTAAGCCAGTCCTGGAAGCTATGGGCAAGACGATTCGCTGCTGTGGGCCAGTCGGTAGCGGTCAAGCCCTGAAACTCTGCAACCAAGTGCTTTGTGCTGTTCATATGGTAGCTTTGTGTGAAGCAATGCAGCTAGCAGAGCAACAGGGAATCGATCCCAATCTCGTGATCGAGGTGTGCAGCACAGGTGCTGCTGGATCGTGGGCACTCTCCAACCTAGGACCAAAAATCGTAGCGTCTGATTTCCGACCTGCTTTCATGATTAAGCATATACTCAAAGATCTAAGGTTGGTGCAGGAAACTCTTGATGCCGCTGGTCAAGATTTGCCTGGAGTCGAGATAGCTGACCACATATTTAAAATTGTTCGAGAGCTTGACGGTGGTAAGGGTGGCGAACAGGGAACGCAGGCAATGATCCGGGCTTACCGGGAAACAGAGCGTTAGTGAATGCCATTTTGTATCAAGCTAACCATCATGATCCCTCAATCTACCCCTAGAATTATCCTTGACACCGATCCAGGTGGAGACGATATTTTGGCATTCCTGTGGCTGTTGAGCCTGGTCAAACAAGGGTTTGCTGATCTGGTTGCAGTCACTTCCGCAGCAGGCAACGTTGCCGCCCAAAAAACATTTTCCAGTGCCAGTCAAATCCTAAGCTTAACTGGCTTCTCAACCATTGAAGTGGGTCGCGGTGTCCCGATTCAGCAAGGCCATGATGCAGATGCTAGACATATTCATGGCGCAGATGGAATGGGCAATCTATCTCAAACGTTACCGTCTCCCATGCATCAGTTTGAGGAAGCACGCAATGCGGATGAATTAATTGTAGATAAGCTCAACGCGGCTCCTGGCGAGATTACAATCGTGGCAATTGGTCCGTTGACCAACCTAGCGGCGGCTGAAGCAATGCAACCCGGCATTCTCAAAAAAGCTAAGGAAGTTGTGATCATGGCAGGGGCATTCCAGTGTCCAGGGAATGTGACGCCTCATGCTGAGTTTAACGTCTGGTTTAATGCAGAAGCGGCTCAAGTCGTCTTCGCTAGTCGAGAGGATATTGTCGTGCTGCCACTAGATGTAACGCGACACCTAATCTTCACGCGAGACATGGCTCAAGCAGTAACTCGAACGAACCCAAATGGGAAACTAGCTCAATTTTTGGTGGCACTTTGCGAGTTTATGATTGGTACTGCTTTGCAGTATCGAGAAACTGGAGGAATTCCGGGTTTCCTAGTGCACGATGCGGCAACATTAGGATACCTATTCTATCCTGAAACACTGATGCTGCGACGAGCACACGTCCGAGTTGAAACCAAGGGCGCGTGGACGCGGGGACAAACTCTAATTGACAATCGCCATGTACCTAAAGTAAGTCCGAATGCTTGGGTGGTGCTACAGTTTGATGAGACTGGATTTTTCACCAGCTTTGTGGAAGATTTGAAGCATTTGATTGAAGGCTATTAAATGTCAACAATAGTGTGTGCTCAGCTGTTCCACACCTAAGTTGCATAGTTGTTGGGGCTGGTAGTAGGTGGTATGTATTAGGTAGTAGGTAACTCAAAAGCTCAACCTGTATAAGCTGAGATGCATTTAAATTGCATAGTCCTCTCTCCCTGCCTCCCCTGCTCAAAAACTGCCTCTCACCATGCAACTTGAATGTCGATTAGCTTATTTCTTACCTCACTACCCATTACCAGCCTCACCTCAACTGTACCAACTAGAGGTGAAGCACCTTAGAGACAAGTTCTCTGACAAGATTGCTTGTGGTTAAAGGTTATCATTTAGAAAAAATGCATTTATGTTCGACGCGCTTGCTGAACGTTTAGAAGGAGCCTGGAAAAAACTACGCGGCCAGGACAAGATATCTGACTCCAACATTCAAGAAGCCCTGCGGGATGTACGTCGCGCCTTGTTGGAGGCAGATGTCAATCTTCAGGTTGTTAAAGATTTTATAGCTGAGGTCGAAACCAAAGCACTGGGAGCCGAGGTAATTGCTGGAGTGAGGCCTGACCAGCAGTTCATCCGAATTGTCTACGACGAGCTGGTGCAGGTGATGGGGGAAACCAACGTTCCCCTAGCTCACGCCGAGACACCTCCAACAATTGTGCTGATGGCAGGTTTGCAGGGAACCGGCAAAACAACAGCAGCAGCCAAGCTGGCTTTGCATTTACGCAAACTGGATCGCAGTGTTTTGCTGGTAGCAACAGACATCTATCGACCAGCAGCTATTGATCAACTGGTCACGCTGGGTCAACAGATTGAGGTGCCCGTTTTTGAACTCGGTACGGATGTCGATCCGGTGGAGATTGCCCGTCAGGGTGTGGAACAGGCTCAATCCACTGGTGTCGATACGGTGATTATCGATACCGCTGGTCGTCTGTTTATCGACCAGGATATGATGGCGGAGTTAGCTCGCATCAAACGAACCGTTCAACCCCAGGAAACTCTGCTGGTTGTGGATGCCATGACTGGTCAAGAGGCAGCCAATCTTACTCGCACGTTTCACGACGAGATTGGCCTCACCGGAGCTATCCTCACCAAGCTAGATGGAGACACGAGGGGCGGGGCGGCACTCTCTGTACGTCAGATTTCTGGTCAGCCGATTAAATTCGTCGGGTTGGGTGAAAAGGTCGAGGCGCTGCAACCTTTTTATCCCGAACGGATGGCTTCTCGGATTCTCGGCATGGGCGATGTGCTCACTTTAGTAGAGAAAGCCCAAGAGCAAATCGACATTGCCGATGCCGAGAAGATGCAACAGAAAATGCTCTCGGCTAAGTTTGACTTTAGCGACTTCGTCAAGCAGATGCGGTTGCTGAAAAATATGGGGTCGCTGGGGGGTCTGATCAAGCTGATTCCAGGAATGGGTAAGCTATCAGACGAACAGCTCAGGCAGGGTGAAACCCAGCTGAAACGGTCGGAAGCAATGATTAATTCCATGACAATTGAGGAGCGCAAAAACCCCGACTTGCTGGCAAGTTCTCCCAGCCGTCGTCGCCGGATTGCCCGTGGTGCTGGCTATCAGGAGACAGATGTTGCCAAACTGGTGACAGATTTTACCAAGATGCGCAGTCTTATGCAGCAAATGGGTCAAGGTCAAATGCCTGGAATGCCTGGAATGTTCGGCGGGATGGGTGGTGGCAATCAATCTGCCCAACCTGGTTGGCGGGGTTACAATGGCCCCATAGCTCAGAAGAAAAAGAAAAAGGACAAAAAGAAGAAAGGCTTTGGGACTTTGTAGTAAAGTTGTGTTACACAGCGCTGGGGCACATGTACGCTTCAGAGCAGTGGGGTAGTAGCAATTACCCATGGTAAAATGATAAATTCAGCAATAAAGCTAAAAGCTTATTGCTCAGCTAATGGTTTAAAATCCAAACAGGAGAATTCTTCGTTGATATGATCAAACTACGATTAAAGAGATACGGCAAAAAGCGAGAGGCTAGTTACCGAATTGTGGCCATCAAAAGCAGCGCTCGTAGGGATGGCCGTCCCCTGGAAGAACTAGGATTTTACAACCCCAGAAGTGACGAAACCAAGCTGGATGTCCCAGGCATTGTGAAGCGACTCAAAGAGGGAGCCCAGCCAACTGACACCGTGCGTCGCATTCTTGAAAAAGCCAATGTCTTTGAACAAGTCCATGCCTGAGCCTTTGGCTCCAGCAACCAAAATTCAAAATCTTAGTCCAGATTATGTCGGTCTGGTAAGATTTCTCGTGGAGCCATTTTTAGAGTCACCAGAATCGCTGAGTATAGACTGCGAAACATCAAATGGTAATGCCCGAGTGTGGATTCGATTGGCTTTTGAAGGAGAAGATAAGGGACGAGTCTTTGGCCGGGGTGGACGCAACATTCAGGCTATTCGGACGGTGATAGAAGCATCTGCGCAAGCAGTAGGGCAATTGGTTTACCTGGATATCTACGGAAGCTCAGGGCAGAGCCGGGAGGCGTCTGATAGTGATGGGAAAAACGGTGTCAGAAGCTCTTCACCTCGTCGTTCATCTGTCCCTAGACCTTCTTCCAAACTTCGCTCCTGGTAGACCTTAAATTAAAGTCAAATGAGGCAAGGAATTAAATTTTCATTGTAGGCAGTACATAGTTCATGATCATGAACTATGTACTATGAGCAATTAGTTATAGTCTAAGAATTTGGGTAAGGAGGTGAAAAACACCGAGTGGCAGAAGTCCGTTTGGGGGAAAACGAATCAATTGATTCTGCATTAAGACGCTTTAAAAAGAAAATTCAGAAAGCCGGAATTTTGTCGGAAGTAAAACGTCGCGAACGATACGAAAAGCCCAGCATTCGTAAGAAACGAAAAGCTGAAGCATCACGTAAGCGCCGATACTAAATGACCATAAAATTTTTAAATTGGACGCCTTTAGAGAATCTCGTTTTGAGATTCTCTAAAGGCGTTTTTTGCCTAGATAGAATATTGAAAGGAGGAAGCAAGTGCGAGCATGATAGAGGAAATTAAAACGATTCATCTGCCGAGTAATGAAAGCGCGATCGCCTTAGCTGGCAACAGAGAAGAAAACCTGAAAATAATAGCTCAAGCTACGGGAGCAAATATAGCATTGCGGGGGCAAGAACTGCTGATTTCTGGGACTAAAAATCAAGTTGAACAAGCTTCAAACCTAGTGCGATCGCTTCAACCATTGTGGAAAGATGGTAAGCGGATCTCTTCGGTGGATATTGGTGCCGCAAAACACGCCTTAGAAACTGGACGCCAAGCGGAGTTGCAAGATATCCATCAAGAGGTTCTGGCGCGAACCCGTCGTGGTGAAGAAATCCGTGCCAAAACCCTGCCGCAGTTGCAGTATATCCAGGCAGTGCATACCCACGATCTGACTTTCTGCATTGGTCCGGCTGGTACCGGAAAAACTTATCTGGCAGCAGTTCTGGCGGTTCAGGCTTTGCTAAACGAGCAATACGAACGACTCATCCTGACGCGACCAGCTGTGGAAGCGGGCGAAAAACTTGGCTTCCTCCCAGGAGACTTGCAGCAGAAAATCAATCCCTATCTGCGTCCCCTTTATGATGCTCTATACGAATTCATAGACGCAGAAAAAATTCCCAGTCTTATGGAACGAGGTGTCATTGAAGTCGCTCCCCTAGCTTACATGCGGGGTCGCACCCTTAACAATGCTTTTGTCATTGTCGATGAAGCGCAAAACACCACACCAGCTCAGATGAAAATGGTGCTAACTCGCCTTGGCTTCCGCTCGCGTATGGTGGTGACTGGCGACATTACCCAGACAGACTTACCAGCACACCAGCCTTCTGGATTAGCCGTTGCCCAAAAAGTTCTCCAGTCGGTCAAAGGCATTGCCTTCTGCCATCTCTCCAAATCTGATGTTGTCCGACACTCGTTAGTCGAGAAGATTGT
>CAZZWA010000054.1:13870-19569 GCA_964657555.1 uncultured Microcoleus sp. | reverse complement strand
CCAAGACGCACACCCACAGATAAATTTGGAACATCTCAACATCACGGATACTGGCTTTTCAAAAATACGAAACGAATCTTCAGAAATCTGCCATGGATCAATCAACTTCGAGTTAATTTGATGTCGTACAACTTCTTTAGCAATGAGTTTCTCAGTTTTTGACCATGACTGAAGACTAACACTGCGTAAGGACTGCATCATCTTTTCAGCCGTGAGAGTGCGTCTGAAATTGCTTGTAACTCCCTTGATTTCCTCTGGCTGTTCATTGCTTTGGAGATTCTGGACGTACTTTTTCGCCCATAGCTTTGCAAAAGAGTGAACAGAAGCGGTTTTAGGTTCTTGTTTATTCCCTTGATTATCAAAAATTGGTTGAATTAGTGTGTTCATCGCCCCTTTCACTCTTCACTCAAGATGTTTTGTGATCAACAGGTAGCAATTTGTCTGCTTTTACCAGAGTAAGAGATAACTGTCAACCGCCAAAAGGGGAAAAATACCTAAGCTTATTTTTGTGTTTCCTTTTTATTTCTCCTGGGAATTACGCACATAACAAGAGGCGAGAGGCATAGCAGATAGGTAGACTCTTTTACCAATTTGCTAAATACCGACTACAAATCGCTCCCCTGGCCCTGCTTGTGTAGCCACTCTAAAGTGAAATGGTATTTCCAAGCCCCATATCCACTTTAATTTCTGCGCCTTTAGGCTGAGGATAAGCTTATTCCTTACCCTCAAAGTCAAATTGGGGCATCAGCTGGAGCAATCCCAGTCCTAATTCTTTTGCTGAGAGCGATCGCGCTTCAAACAAAGCCATCATATCGCTCACTTGAGGATTGCCACGAGAAGCCCCTGTCAACCCTCTGGCAATAATCAAACCACAATAGCCTTTAGTTTTTTTACAACGCTGATCCCACTTCTTGCGGGCAGCTACATGAACAGGGTCATCTTGCAGAAACTCGCCGAATAGATATAAATCTCCATTCTCAGCTTGGAGAATTCCTAAGTCATAGCGTTCGCCTTCAAAAGGATCTTCTCCTGGATTAAAGCAAATCCCCTTGACGCCACCAGCAGTTTGAATATTTTGGATAAGTGTCTTTGCTTTTGGGCGGGAAGTTTGAATCAAAATCACTGGTAATCCCTCTCCTGCTGCTGTCAATTCTTTAGACTGATAGAATTCGACACCAGAACGCAGCATTTCTACCTTTTCCCAAGACACCATACCCAAGCTGAGGAAAGAATCTTTGGGTACTAGGTCATCTCGCAGTGGCAAGGCCATTTCAGATGAGTCATCATCGTCATCATCATCATCATCCTCCTCAGCTAATTGAGCCATCTCAAATAGCTCCGATGAGACTTCAGGTACAGTAGACACCTTGACAGATAGAGATTCTGGTGTCTCAATATCTTTGGGTAAACTTAGGCGGTAACGTTTACTGAGCACAGGGAATTGTTCTTTGGCTAGCTGTCGGTGTGTAGCTCGAAAGAAGCGATGAAGAGCATCAAGCGCAACGTAAACTGTACTCGCTTCTTCCTCATAGAGAAACTGTCGCATTCCCTCCAAGGGATGTACGTTACCAAAACTCGGTCGAATTTCTGACACTGGCAAATCAGCTAAATCATCTTCATCATCTTCATCATCGTTAGCGTGCTCGAAAGTCACGAACAAGCAATCTTGCCCTAAAAATGCTTCTTCTAGCTGCTCATAAGACTCTTCTGCCAAAACAGAAACTCGAAACCGCTTTAAGGATTCTAAAGAGCGATACAACAGAATCCCGTACTCCATTCCCAGCATTCCCATTACGGAAGCATACAGAGTGCTAACGTCCCAATGATTCACTTCAATTGAGATAATCTGGTGGTCTGCGAGTAATTCCCAGGGAGCATCGTGCCAAATTTCATAAGCTTTTTGCGCCAAGATATCAGCATACTGAGCTGGTAGCTTGGGTGGACGATTATTGGCAAGCTCTTGGAATCCCCGAAAGAGTTCGTCAATCAGAGGTAGATCCGATACATAATCAATACTAATATCTAGCTCCTGAAGAACTCCCCGTAAATAAAACTGTAGTTCGCGATCACGGACGACTACCTTCTGAGGCCGCGCTGGTTGAGCAGGGCTATGGGGATGCTCCATAGCGCGGAGCAAAGTGCGAACAATGGCTTCTGTCCCTATCTCTGGCGACACGACATCCATAGCGCGGACAATTCCTTCAAAGCCATCTACCCAAAGAATACATTCACCATTGGCCTCTGCATCTGCACCCTGCTTCTCAGAGAGAGGCGCAGATAATGGACGGCGATCGCCCTCCCAGACGCTGGGAATTTGCGGTAAATTTTGCAGCCGACGACGGGTAGAGCGATTGAGCGTGGTCATAGACGAAGCTAATTGGGTGGAAAAAAGCTGAGTGGTTGAGTGGGTTGAGGCTAGATCACCCATTTTAACGGTAATAGTTTTTGACTCATTTGCCGATAGACGTAAGTCACCTGCCAATCAAGAGGATGTGAATTAAAGGAAGTGATTTATATGTTGCAACAGATGGAGTAGAGTTCACTCGTTACTTTAAGAGATTAAGCAGCTGAGATACCCCCTATCTCTGAGATTCGTGATGAAGATTGCAAAGGCGATACTCAGCGAGTTGGTAAGGGAATATCTCTCGTAATTGTAGGCCAAGAATGGTTTTGATCTGAAGCCCCAAAGCTAGCCCGAGTAGTCAACATAAACTCGAATCACACTGGTAGCTACAGAGATAGATTAGGGTTGGTAAAAGACCGAGAGGACAAGTCTCGGCAAACGCCTGAGATACATGCTAACGATGCGATCGCTCTAGCAGCCTCAGCCTTGATCAGATTCAAGAGATATTACACAACAAATGACCGAGGTGCCAGATGGTTTGGAGAAAATTGGGGAAATGTGAGAGGGAGCGAGACATGCTCCTAACTTTTAAGTAAGTGGTAGGTGCTAACAATCAAGGGTAAACTTAGAAATAATGGGCTAGCTTTATTTAATGAATCTATTCCAAACAGCAATTAGGAGTCGTAAGCACCAATGACACAAGCAACTCAGACCCAACAAGGAGGCATCCAGATGACAGCATCGGCAGTGCAGCAGGTTCAGCTGCTGCGGGAAAAGCAAGGCAAAGATCTGTGTCTGCGGGTTGGCATCCGTCAGGGAGGCTGCTCTGGAATGTCTTACATGATGGATTTTCAAGATCCCAGTCAGATCCGGGATGATGATGAAGTCTTCGACTATGATGGCTTCAAGCTGGTCTGTGATCGCAAGAGCATGCTATATCTCTATGGCCTTGTACTGGACTATAGCGATGCAATGATTGGCGGCGGCTTCCAATTTACCAACCCCAATGCGGCGCAAACCTGTGGCTGTGGCAAGTCCTTTGGTGTTTAAGGCAGAGGTAATTGGTAAGCAATAATTTTGAACTGTTCCCGGCTAGAAGTACGGGGGATTCTCAGTGGTCGGAAGACAACATCTACAACCCGAAAAAAAGAAAGGCTTTAGCCTTTCTTTTGTTTTCATCCCCTAGCTAGAAGCATGGAGGCTTTCAACATCAGCTTGGTAGGGGGTTACTTACTATCCATTACCTATTACCCGGTCTCCATTGGCTATGACTGAGCAACAAGTTTCATCTCTTGTAGATACAGGCATCGAACGCTACAAAGCGGGTGAAGGCCCAGAAACCTTGATTTCACTTTTTAAAGATATTTGCGAACGCTCTCCAAAAACAAGTTCCGCTTGGAGCTGTCTAGCGTGGCTGTATCTGTTGGACGAAAAACCCCTGTTGGCTTACAAAGCAGCTCAAAAGGCTGTTAAGTTAAATCCCAATGAGCCACAATCCCGCATAAATTTGGCAGTGGCTATGCTGGAGGCAAATCAAAGCGGCGTTCGAGAACAAGTTGAAAATGCTCAACAACTACTCGCCACCTATCCAGAATACGCTCCTGAAGTTAAAGAAACTCTTGACGAAGGACTAAGCAGGAAACCAAACTGGAAGAGTTTGAACCGGATTAAAAACTGGTTATTTGCTAGCTAGAAGAGGACAAGGGGAAAGACAAGCGCTGAGAAAAATCGGAATTCACACTTGCCTAGAATCCTCTCCCCCTTGTTCCTCCCCTTAACCAGAGAGCGTCGATAGCTCGATATACTGAAGACACGGGCGCTTTTAACCTAAAGTCGCGATCGCAACAGCAGCACTAACAACTTACAACTAACGACTCAATGTACTTCAGCTCAAAAACACCGTTGATTGGCCTTAAGGCAGATCAGTTTCGCCATCCCCTAGACTTGGAAGCAACTAGAGCCTTGAAGCAGGTGCCTGGACTAGACTTGGTCGTGAGGAATTTGCTCGGGCCAGTGGCGGAACAGTTCTTTTATCTAGAAAATATTTCAGCTGGGGTTTTAGTAGGCGAACAACAATTGCCTCATATCCATAAACTGCTGCTAGAAGCTTGTAAGATTTTGGATTTAGAGGCACCTCAGCTATATATCCGTCAGCATCCCGCGCCTAATGCTTACACCTTTGCCATGCGAGGCAAGCAGCCTTTTATTGTTTTGCACACCTCCTTAATCGATCTGCTGACACCACAAGAAATTCAGGCGGTGATTGCCCATGAACTCGGTCATCTAAAGTGCGAACATAGCGTTTACCTAACGCCAGTCAATATTTTGGTGTTGGCAGCAGGTTTAATTCCTACTTGGGGAACCACAATCGCTCAGGCGATCCAAGCACAGTTGCTAGAGTGGGTACGCTGTGCTGAATTTACCTGTGATCGCGCTGCCTTGTTGGCTACTCAAGATTCTCAAGTGGTGATGTCGGTCTTGATGAAGCTAGCGGGAGGTTCGCCAGCACTTGCCCCTCAACTTAACCTAGAAGCCTTTGTGGCTCAAGCTAGAGCTTATGATGATATTAGCAACAATGAACTAGGCGAACTGCTCAAACAAGCACAGACAGCCCAACTTACCCACCCCGTCCCAGTCCTGCGGGCACGAGAAATTGACCGCTGGGCCAGTAGCCAAGATTATCAATCACTATTGCATCAAACCTCACCTGAGTATTATAATGGTAAGGCTGAGCATAAGGGCGGGTGGCGAAACTGGTAGACGCATCAGACTCAAAATCTGACGACCGCAAGGTTGTGAGAGTTCGATTCTCTCCCTGCCCACTATAAGAGGTCTTGGTAATTTTTGGATTCTAGATATTATATCTAGAACCCAAATTTTTATTTGCATTGATGATGTCTTAACTACAATTGTGCTACAATAACTACTAAGGAGTAGAAAGACAATAACATATGGCTCAAAGACTAAAGCGGTGGGAATCTCCTCGTCGAGAGGGAAGAAACGATAAAGGGAGAGGCGGATCTGCCCGCCAGAGGCAACTTAAGAAACAAACTCAGATGCTACGGAAGAAGTTAAAAGACCAAGGTGCATCTGAAAGCCAGACAAACATTAGGGGGAGAGAAGTGAGTTCTCTTCCCTCTTTTTTGTTTGCGGCTTTTTCCCACTTTGGAGTTCAAGGATTCAGAATAGGGGTCAGATCGAGGACAAACCCAGGCAGCACGTCTTTGCCAGAGAGTGTGGGCGGTTCGTCAAAGGAGAAATTGATAGTTTCTACATCCTGAGAATGGCAATAGATTTCAACTAAGGGCGTTTGGGGGTCAATCAGCCAGCCCAAGCGAACACCATTATCCCGGTA
>CAZZWA010000054.1:0-13770 GCA_964657555.1 uncultured Microcoleus sp. | reverse complement strand
TCGGTAATGCTAAAGTTTAAAATTTTAAAATTTAACGGTAAGAAGCAGTTTGCCAAATCTTAATTGTCTTATCAAACCCCCCACTGGCGAGCAGTTGTCCATCAGGACTAAATGCAACCGACTGTACCCAGTCGGAATGTGCAGTTAACACGTTAAGGAGTTGGCCAGTTCTCAAGTTCCATAGCCTAACACCATCCCGGCTAGCACTGGCAAGAGTTTCTCCATCTGGATTAATAGCTAGAGAACGAATTCGTCCCGTATGTCCATAGAGTGTGTAAATTATTTTTCCCGTGTTGAAATCCCAAACTTTAACAGTCCGATCATAGCTGCCAGTGACCATAGTTTGACCATCGGCAGTAAAGGCAACAGCGTTAACTATACCAGCGTGACCTGTGAGTGTATCAACTAATTTTCCCTTTCTCAAGTTCCAAAGTTTAACAGTGCCATTTTTGCCTCCACTGGCCAGAATATATCCATTAGGATTAACCGCCAACGCATAGGTTTGATTATCGAAACGCGCCAGTGTGTAAATGGGACGCTGTGTTCTGAGATCCCACAATTTGATCCCATCCAAACCACCGCTGACTAGGACTTGATTATCTGGCGTAATCGCCAGGGAGAGAAGATTATTGGCATCCTCAAGGAAGGTACGGGTATACTTTCCGGTTCTCCAGTTCCATAGGTTAATAGCAGCATCGTCGCCACAGCTGGCAAGGGTTTCGATTTCTGCAATTGGGCTGATAACAATAGCCGTTACTGCTGTGCGATGTGCCCGAAAGCTTTGAACTTCTTTCCCAGTTTTCAACAACCACAGTTTAATCTGGCCATCATTGCTACTACCCCCACTGATCAGGTATTTCTGATCAGCACTAAAGGCCAGGGAATCAACTCTCCCGGAGTGACCTTTGAGGGTGCGGACTAGTTGAACATTTTGCCAGTCTCCATACGATAGGCGGGGAGTCTCGAATATTAGTGGCACCTGGTTTGCCTTTTGGGCTGGAGCTGGTAGGGGCTGACTAGCGAAGACCAGAAAGTAAGTAGAAAGGCAAAAGGTGAAAGAAAAGATGCTTACTACTGCCTTCTCAGGGGAATGTTTCATACCTCTAATTTCATGTTTGGGCAGATTATCTTTTGCTGGTGGCTATCTGATACTTGCTCTTGCCAATCAAAAAGCAAACTAGTAGCAACAGCAAATCTGCCAATTCTAAGCCATTGACATACATAAGAAGCGGCTATTTTTTCTACAGTTTGGCTATTCAGAGACGCGCTATAGGGTATCTATCGAGATGTATTTCGCTTGGATGGAGTCAATATCGGTCGGGATGAGTGGGCAGGAAGATAGCGAGTCGGTGTTGGCGGTGGTAAATCGTCTTGAGAGCGCTGGATTTGCCAAATGCGAAGCGCGATCGCCACTCCTACTGTCCCTAGCCCAAATGTCAACAATGACCACTGTTCATCAACACCACCAATGACTGCGTCTACGGCTCCAAAGATGACAATAAAGCTAGAAATGGGCTCTTTACGATACAGTGACCTGAATATCTTATACCATGATACATTCATCGCAACTTGCTCTGTTCCAGTTATTCTATACTCTTAGAGTATCTCTAATTTTAGGACTTAAGTTTAGCAGCATCTATATGCCTGCTTTCACGAAGCCAGCATCTTCACTCTTACCCAGGTAGCTCCATTTTACTTTACTTAAGTGTAATGTCCACACACTTCTAGACAATTACCAAAAGCAGGTATAGAAAAAATTAACCACAGGTTGCCTACTGGGAAGAGCTACATCTCAAAAATTATTTGAGATGTAGCCAGGATAGTAGACCTTGACCAGTGAAATATTCAATGAGCAGCGTCAGAGCAAAGCCAATCATTGCCGCTCTACCATTCAAGCGCTCTGCGTATTCATTAAAGCCAAATTTTGGCTCTTCGATCTTGGGAGTTGTAGTCGGTTGGACTTGTGTCATAGTTTTTAGAATGGAGCGGATTAAGTTAGTTACGATTCATTAATATATAATATGCCATTTTACCTGAGATTTCTCATACTTAAGAAAGCAACTGATGGATGACATATTTTGCACTATGTAGTCTTAGGAGATGCGGATTTAGGGGGCACATGTCAGTATTGTTGTCATATTAGAGAGTAGAACTCTACACGCGACCTATGGAAAGCAAGGCGAGGCCCGAAAGTTGGCCGTGTCAGTTCTCTCGTCAATCAAAGTAGTGGTCATCAATCAAGGTAGCAAGATGGAAATTGGCGTTCCTAAAGAAACCAAAGATCAGGAATTTCGGGTTGGGTTGAGTCCCAGTAGCGTCAGGGTCTTGTGTGAGAACAGTCACACAGTCTTTGTGGAAACGGAGGCTGGTGCTGGTGCTGGATTCACTGATGAAGATTACTTTCAGGCAGGGGCGAAAATTGTCAAGAAAGCGGAGGACGCTTGGAAGCAAGAATTTGTCGTCAAGGTAAAAGAACCCCTACAGACCGAGTATGAGTATCTCCGAAAAGAGCAGGTGCTGTTCACTTACCTGCACCTAGCAGCTAACCGAGCTTTGACCGAGCATCTGATTGATTGTGGTGTGAGTGCGATCGCCTATGAAACTGTTGAACTACTAAATAAAAAGACTTTACCCTTGCTCACTCCCATGAGTATTATTGCTGGTCGCTTGGCCGTCCAGTTCGGAGCCCGGTTTCTAGAACGCCAGCAAGGTGGTCGAGGTGTCCTGCTAGGAGGTATCCCTGGAGTTAGACCAGGTAAAGTGGTAATTTTAGGCGGTGGTGTGGTTGGGACAGAAGCAGCACGGATGGCTGTAGGTATAGGCGCTCACGTCCAGATTCTTGATGTTAACGTCGAGCGTTTGGCATATCTGGAAACCCTCTTTGGCTTTAGAGTTGAACTGCTCTACAGCAATTCCTTACAGATTGAAGCGATTGTTCCCGAAGCCGACTTACTGATCGGTGCGGTTTTAGTTCCAGGACGTCGCGCTCCCATCCTCGTACCTCGGAAGCTGGTACAACAGATGCGTCCCGGTTCTGTCATTATTGATGTTGCCGTAGACCAAGGCGGCTGTGTCGAGACTTTGCGACCTACGTCTCACACCAATCCCACATACATAGAAGAGGGAGTTGTACACTATGGCGTACCTAATATGCCAGGAGCAGTTCCCTGGACAGCGACCCAAGCCCTCAACAACAGTACTTTACCTTATGTGCTGAAGCTAGCAAATCTGGGCTTGGCAGCTCTAGAATTTGACCCGGCTCTTGCCAGCGGTGTCAATGTGCAAAATCACCGTCTAGTTCATCCTGCTGTGCGAGAGGTTTTTCCTGATTTAGCTAATTGACAAGTTGGCAAGTTGAACTAGGGTTGTATGTGGAAGGTTTCAATCAAACTTTGCCTAGGGTAACAGTGAAAGTGGTTTCTTTCGCTCGACTCTGTACTTGAATCTCTGCACCGATAAGTTGTACCAATTTTTTGACCAAAGCCAGTCCCACACCTGTACCCCTGTGATTCCACAGATTTGGGTGAGGGATCTGATAGAAGGGTTGAAAAATTTTATCAAACTCCTCCGGCGAAATTGTCGCGCCAGTATTAGTAATTTTGATAACTACTTTTCCTTGTTGGACTTGAGCTGTTACCGCAATCCAGTTCTCAGAAGGAGTGTGCCTACAGGCATTAGTGAGTAGTTCACTGACAATCTGCTCTAAGCTGGGTTTGTGAGAAACTATAGTGGGCACTTTAGGGTAAACTAGGCAACTGAGAATTTGTTTTTGGTCGATCACCTGCTCCGAAAAGCGGTCTACAATCTGAGGCAGCCATTGTTGTAAGTCTATTAAGCTAAAAGGGAAAGATTTAGTTAGGATTTCCACGCTTTGAAAGTTCAGTAAGTCACTAATTAAGTCGAATTCTTGCTGCCACTCTTCTTGTAAAATCTGGAGGTTATGCTCCAACACTTGCCAAAGTCTTTGTCGATTCGGCTGTATTTCTGCCTCTTGCTCGGCACCTTGGAGAGAGCGGATCAGGGAGGAGAGCATTTCTACTAATGTTTTTACATGGCTCGAATTCAAGCGCAGTTCAGGCGAAATTGAATCAATGAAGTTATCTTTTATCTGATTCAATAGTTCTAGATCTCCCAAAGAATTCTGAGTAACTTGATTGGAATAGCATCGTTGTAGAACAGATGCACATTGACTGATCGTTTGGGAGACGATCTCGGGATGTAACTGAGGCCATGGAGACTTGCCGGTACTCAAAATGCCAACCTCCCCAACGATCACTTCCCGATCAATAAGAGAGCAAATCGAGATCTGGCTTTCAGTCGTCAGTAGCAGTTGGTAGGGTGTTGGTAACAATTCCGGTTGTGGGGATAGCCAGTATCCTCTTTTATGGAGAGAGTGATAGAAGCTGGGGAATCGATGCATGTCAATTCTAGTACTGAGTCTTCTGGGATAACTGTGCAGCTCATTGTCTGTGATGCATTCGCCACTAATTGTGGCGAGGGTGTGGTTAACGTTATAAAGGGCAACCCAGCAGTAATCTGCTCCTAAAGCACGTCCCAACTCAGAAGCTGTGATTTGGAGAATTTGAATTTCAGTTGTATTTTCATGGACTTTAGCCGTTAGGCGCTTCAGGAGATGAGTACAGGCTAAAGTCTGCTGGAGTTGAACAGTTTGCGCTTGCAGTCGAGAGACTAAACTTGCCTGCGTGAGAGGCAGGGTAAAATTTTGCGGCTGTATTTCTAGGAGTGATGGCTGATGTAATGAGGCGTCCTGAAAAACTAGGACACTATCAATAATCTCGCCATTGCTATTTTTGGTTGTGATCGTCGTGTCACTAATCGGTATCTCTGTAACATTTTTGGTTTGGTATAGACAACTAGGAGATATTACAGGAGCACCCTTTTGTGTCGTCCACATACATGAATTCTCTATTGCCTTTCGGGTTTGAGCTTGGACAATGTTAGGAACGTTGATTACTGCTTCTGTAATTTCCTCTTGCTGAAAACAGCTATTCAGAGCTTGCTCTGTCGAATTCATAAAAATAGTTTCTCCGCTTCAACAATTAAGATTTTTGCTATAAAGATAAGTCATTCTTCCCTATATAGCTTGAGTCTCAGAACTATCTATGCTATGTCCTAGAAAAGCTTATTGCTATCTAGTAGTAATTGCTATTATGTTTGCTTGGATACCCATAATTCAGACTGACGCACAGAGTTTTCTATCGTGGGTAATTAGAAAGACATAATATTAATTAACTTGAACAACACTGTAATCAAGAAAGTTTAGATTGGTAGACTACCAATTAATAGGGGTATCATGCTCCAATTTTGCTGAATTTAGTAATACTGAAATCAAAGTTATTCTAGCTGTAAAATTGTAATGATATATTAAAATCTTATTGAAACTATGTATAGTTATCGTAAATTATTAATCCCTACTAATCAATTGAGTTTATAGCTTCAGTATCAACTCAGGATTGAAAACTGTTTTGCTCAACTTCAACCCTGCTTTTGGATTGCCTAACTCCAGACGGAGAGTGTCTCAATTGTGCTATTTAAGCAGGTTTCTGCAAGGCTCAACTTTAATGGTGCGTTTTCTATTTACAGCATGTGCAAACCATTAGTGACCCTCAGTTTTGGACTAATATTGCTGGTGTTAGCCTTACGGACGTTGTGACTAACCCCAGAATACTGAATGCTCCCGCCAGCCAGCGCTGGTTCGCCTCACAAGTAGATGTTCCTAGAGATCCCAATGCCTCCAACAACTTCCTGCTGGCAGTATCGAACTCATCAGATCCGACGGTGAGCTGGAAAGGCTTTAAGATTGATGCCGATAAAGCCTTTCTCTAGTAGTCAGTCACTTTGAAATTAATGGGTTGAGCTAATCGAGAACACTCCATACGGCAAGACGCGAGGAATTTACAGAAAAACAACAGGAGCGTGAAAGCCCACTGGCTTGAATGGTGGGATGAAACGCGACTCGGCGACTAAAGTTCGCCGATTTGCTAAAATCAATACAGAGGAAAGGGTATTCAACCTCTGTAAAAACCTAGTCGCAGACAGGCAACGCACCTTGAAAACTGTAGATATGGGGTTCCTTAGAGGAATGCTTCTAAGGGTAATATCAGCTGGTTGAAGTTTTTTTCTTGGCACTGGTTGCTGCCGACTTTTTGGCAGTTGTCTTCTTCGTTGTTGACGACTCCCCTGTTTCCTTACTCTTAGTAGAGCTAGCTGATTTACTCGAACGACTGCTGGTTTTCTTCGTGGAACCAGCCTTTGCCGCTAAGGCTGCCAAGGCTTTTTCCAGAGTCAATCCTTCTACGGTTTCCCCTTCTGGTACAGAAGCATTGGTTTTGCCATGCTTCACATAGGGCCCATAGGGGCCATCGTAGATATTTACCGGCTCCCCGTCTTTTGGGTGAGCACCCAATTCTCGTAAGGGTGCCTTGGACTTGCCCCGGGCACCGCTGCGTCCCTTTTTCGGCTCAGCCAATAACTCTAATGCACGTTCTAGGGAGATTGTCAATACATCATCATCAGCTTTCAGAGAGCGGAACTCTTTCCCTTCCTTGCCTTGGTCATGGACGACATAAGGGCCAAAACGTCCCAATCCAGCTTGAATCTTGCCGCCAGTGGCTGGGTGGACACCTAAACTCCGTGGCAGAGACAGCAAGCCAACAGCTATTTCTAGGGTCACATCTTCAGGACTGACACCTTTTGGCAACCCAGCCCGTTTAGGTTTTTTATTCTCTTCAGACTCCTCACTTAGCTGCACGTAGGGGCCGTATGTGCCAATCTTGAGATAAATGGGTTCCCCGGTTTCTGGATGGATGCCAACTTTATCTGGTCCCTCAGTTTTTTGCCGCAGCAGCACCTCAACTTGCTCTGGGACTAAGTCGGCTGGGGTTAGGTCTTTGGGAATGGAGGCAGTTACTGGGCCACTACCATTTTCAGCCTCAAGATAGGGGCCGAATTTCCCTATGCGGACTTTGGCATCCAGATTCTCCAGTTCCACGGTACGGGCAACGTTTGGATCGATCTGGTTTTCCCGTTCTTTGACTTGGGTTTCCAGACCCTTTTCTCCCTGGTAAAATTCCCGCAAGTATGGCAGCCATTTTGCTTCGCCTGTGGAGATTTCATCCAGGGTCTGCTCCATTTTGGCGGTGAAGCTGGTATCTACCAAGTCAGGAAAGTGTTTTTCCAGTAAACTGGTGACGGCAAAGGCGGTGAACGTGGGAACAAGAGCGTTGCTGGTCATCTGGGCATAACCTCGGTCGATAATGGTGCCGATGATACTGGCGTAGGTGCTGGGACGTCCAATGCCCTCACTTTCCAGAGTTTTTACTAAAGAGGCTTCCGTGTAACGGGCCGGAGGTTGAGTTTCGTGACTGAGCGCTTCTAGTTCTTTACACTCAGGGCGATCGCCCTTGTTCATTTGGGGCAGAATCACTTCCATATCTTCAAGGGCTGCGTCTGGATCGTCTGAGCCTTCCACATAGGCCCGTAAAAAGCCAAAGAAGTCAATGCGCTTGCCGCTAGCCCGGAACCCAGCATCTTCGACTTGCAACTGAACAGTAATTTGGGTTTGTTGGGAGTCGGCCATTTGAGTGGCGACAGTGCGTTTCCAAACTAGGTCGTAAAGAGCTAGTTCCCGACCGCTTAAGCCTGTTTCTTGGGGAGTGCGGAAAGTACTCCCAGCTGGGCGAATCGCTTCGTGGGCTTCTTGTGCGCCTTTGCTTTTCGTAGTGTACTGGCGTTCTTTGGGGCTGAGGTATTGTTTGCCGTACATTTGCTCAACGCAGGCACGGGCAGCGGCGATCGCTTGGCTGGACAAATGCACTGAATCCGTCCGCATGTAGGTAATGTAGCCCTGCTCGTACAGACTTTGGGCAGTCCGCATGGTGTCTCGTGCTGAGATGTGCAGTTTGCGGTTAGATTCCTGTTGCAGGGTTGAGGTGGTAAACGGGGGAGAGGGTTTGCGCGTAACTGGTCGTTCCTCTATCTCTGCCACCGTCCAAGTTTTATCACTCAGGCGTTCCACAAGTGCTCTCGCCTCGGCTTCACTCAGCAACCTCACCTGCCGACCAGCGATAATTTGACCAGTGTTGGAGTCGAAATCGCTACCCGTGGCGATCTTAGTACCAGAGAGCGTCACCAACCGCGCCTCAAAAGGGATTTTCTCTTTCTCTAGATTAGCTTTTAAGTCCCAGTAGGTGCCTTGGTGGAAGGCTCGGCGCTGGCGTTCTCGCTGCACCAACAGCCGCACTGCCACAGACTGCACCCGTCCTGCAGATAATCCCCAGGCAATTTTCTTCCACAACAGAGGAGAAAGAGTGTAACCGACAAGTCTGTCGAGAATCCGTCGCGTCTCCTGAGCACGTACTAGTTGTTCGTCGATATCGCGGCAGTTTTGTAGGGCATCTCGGATTGCTTCTCTGGTGATTTCGTGAAACACCATCCGCTTGGTGGGGACTTTGGGCTTCAGCAACTGGAGTAAATGCCAGCTGATGCTTTCCCCTTCACGGTCTTCGTCTGTTGCCAGAACGAGTTCGTCAGCTTCTTTAAGGGCATTTTTCAGCTGGGCAACGATTTTCTTTTTATCGCTGGGGACAACATATAGAGGATCGAAGTCAGCCTCCACATTCACCCCCAACTGCGCCCATTTTTCTCCCTTCACCGTTTCGGGAATTTCGCTGGCAGATTGGGGAAGGTCTCGCACATGACCCATTGACGCCTCAACACGGTAGCTGGAGGGCAGAAAGTTGCGAATAGTGCGTGCTTTGGTGGGAGATTCGACGATAACGAGGGTTGACATGGGAGATTTAGGGAAAATAGCAGCTACGCTTAAAGTGCAATTTAGAGAATTCTAGCCAGATGTCAAGAGGGACTATGTGACTGAAGTCATGAGAACTTATCTAGGATAGAGCGATCGCGCAGACAAAGTGTCTACAGGCTAGCAGCCTGGAGCTACCCATGAACACCCGTAGACTTCTCTAGCCCAGAAATAGGCTGCTAGCTTCTAACGCTGACGCGCTGCTATAGTCTTACGGACATGTACGCGCTTTCCCTATCCTCGACTGCGGATAGAGTTACTTCCTCAAAGGAAGGGCCACCTGTTTGGTGTAGTAGCTGTGCGTGTATGCGCGTAGCCCTCTAGTAGCTGGCCCTTCCCACAAGATAGAGTAAAAGACCCTAGCTTGACAGACTGGACAATCGGCGGTTGATTCTCCAGAGTAAGCGTACTGACGCGTTAGTAAAGCGGTGCAACCGCCCTAGCCAAAGCTTCAATCGCTTGCTCAATGCTAAAGCTATTCCGATCTCTAACTTATATACGATTTCAATGCACCCCCGCTCTTTTTCGGATTGTGCCACGCTCAATGCCAAGTCTGGCGGTTACTGAGAATTGTAGCGATTTGGCTCTGGCGATCGCGAAACTCAACCAATGCCCGTAGACGTTGAGTTTTGTCAAGGGAGAGCCGTTTTGTCTTTTTTTCTCCTTGCTTTCCCTAATCCTAGGGACTGTCGTATAGAGACGTCCCGCTAGGAATCTCTACTTGCGGATGTTGTAAATGTGTGCGATTGGCGTCTTCCCATCCCCGTATTTTTGCGTCTTCTTTTGGTCAAAAATGATATGATTGTATATAATACTTACTGCAATACACTTCGGTTGAGCCTCAATATTGTGGAGTGAGCACTGCCAGTCTACTCGCTGAGTACCAACGGCTTTTTTTATGATGCCCAACCTACGACTTATCTGAACCTTATTGCCACTCAATGGTTCTTGTGTGATCAAAAAGTTTTTGTAACAGACCTACACCCAACTAGTTTATATAGGTTCGGGTTTGTAATCAGCGCTTTATCGCTCACTATGAACGAGAGAAACCGCGTTTCTTCTCTAACCCAACTGGATTAGGGCTACACCTATTACTGGAAGTTATATGAGTTTTATTAACAGCTGTAAATAATTCCTCATAACTGGTTAAAGCTTGCTCAAATGTATATTTTTCGATAGCAAATTCTCTGCCTTTCTTCCCCAGCATCTCTGCTTTATCACGACTATGGTATAGGTCTAGGATGGCACTTGCCAAGGCTTGGTGGTCTTCTGGGGGGACAACTATGCCGCCGCCACTCTGTTGCACCGCTTTAGCAGCAGTACCGTTGAGAGGTACAGAGGCGATAATCGCACGGCCACTTGCCAGTAGTACCTGAATTTTAGACGGCATGTTGAAAGAAACTACATTACTCTTTTGCACAATTAATCCCACATCAGCTGCGGCTAGCATTTCCGGTAGTTTTTCTCTAGAGATAAACGGTAGAAGTGTGACGTTATCTACTTCCCAGATTTTACAGAGTCTTGCCAATTCTTCCAAAGCTTTTGATTCTCCTACAATCGCAATGGCAATTTCGGGAATATGGCGCAGGTAGAATGCTGCCTTGATAACTGTCTCTAAGCCTTGGGTAAGACCAATGTTACCAGAGTAAAGAACGACAAACTTGCCACCGAGTCCGTGGGCAATTCGGAAAGAATTGTTTTCTTTTGGTAGAGGCTTGATAAAGTTGACATCGACCCAGTTGGGAATTAAAACGAGTTTTTGTAGTGGTACTCCCTTATTAAGCAAATTTTCTACAAATCCATCAGTAATAACGCTAATCTTAGTGGCACTCCGGTAGGCAAACTTCTCCAAAGCAGCAAAGACACGAATCAGCCATTTGTTTGTGAGCAGACCAACGCAGATGGCTGCTTCTGGCAGAATATCTTGGACATTCAGTACTACCGGACAGCCGTGCAACCATCCTAAGAGAACAGCTGGAACAGAGACAGGTAGAGGCGGCGCAGTAAGCAATATCACGTCCGGCTGTTCGCCTATCAGGGCATTGATGAAACTGGTAATCACAAAGCTAGCATCTAGCAAAACTCGATCTAACAGAGTCGGCTGAGGACGAATCCAGACGTAACTGCGCTGAATGGTAACGCCGTTTTTTTCTTCGCGTAGGTAAAATTTACCCTTGTATTCCTTGTAAGTGCAGCGTTCTGGATAATTAGGCATAGCTGTAACCACACGAACCGTATGGCCTCGCTTTGCTAGACCTTCTGCAAGTTCGGTCATTAAGGGAGCAATGCCGATGGGTTCAGGGTGATAGTTGTAGGAGTAAATTAGAACTCGCATACAACTCCTGGTGTAATAAAGTGACTGAGTGATAGTACTTTAAAAGGATTCAATATTTGTATTACCCCCTCCCGGTTTTTTGGTTGTAACTGCCGAAATAGCCAAAATATTTTCTGCATAATAATTGCCCAAAAAATATCTATATTTTCATAAGTAATTTGTGACATCAAATTATTTACACAAATCCGAAATGAGTTAGATTCTGTTTCACGAATCATCTATAGCTACTATGGTACATTTTTATTCCTAAGTTAGTGGAACAACTGACAAAACTTCAGAAGGCAAAATCTTGGAATGTTAAGTTTCTGGGTCTTCTGTGGGACGCACAAATATTGGCGGTTCTGTAAGTATACCAACTAAGTGTTCGCTCGGAAAACACAGAGCAGCACGACCCTTATCTATGGGAATCTGGAACAAACCTTTGAGGCCCACATCCTGTTTCTGAGAACGAGCCACAATTGCTTGCATAAGATTATAAAATAGCGGTTCATCGGATCTTAGATAAACGGTGTACTGGTGTCCTCCCGTGAGCAAAAGTTTAACTTTTACATCTTGAATAGGGGGCTGTTGTGGAACAGATTCCATAGATTCGCTCCTATGACGCTGATGTAAAGTATATTACAAAACATGTCTTGTAGTATTTGAAAAACTGAGGCAACCATTTTTATGCTGACATTGGTGCATTTTTGTACCTGTTGCTTTAATAACACTAGAATTATTTAAAGCTACTAGAACTCCATCTTTAAGAAAATAAGAAATAAAACTCTAGTTTTTTGCAGTCATCACATAATATACCTGTAATATTTTTGATATTAAATAAAGATTCAATGAAGATTAGATAAAACTTTAGTAAATAAACTGAGACGGATACTACCACTTACAAGAAGGTTCGGTTAGGCTTGACCTCCTAACCCCCCTAAAAGCTGTTGGCAAATGTATGAGAGATATCTCTCACCCTCCGGTTCCTGGTTCCTCCACAAGCTACTAGAACCGCTGATTAAGAGGTTATGCCTCTTGGTTGCCTGTAGGCAGAGCCTCCAAAATGGCATTCCCAAGCATTTGTCACAAGTTAATGTGATCAGCAGTTTGTCAAGAGGATATGAAAAATATCTCCAGAAACTCAAAACAAAGGACTTGCTCCGATTGCAAGCAAGCAAAAAGGCGATCGCCCAATAGATTAGCAAAAACTTCTACACTTAACTCAGCGTCATGTAGCCTAACTAACTGTTTGTTGCCTGCCTGATGTTCTTCTCAAGAAGGCGGCAACGCTTGTAACTTTAATGACAGACTTAACTTCTGTTTCTGACGCAGTACAGTTAGATTTAGTGTATCACCAGGTTTGTGGGAGTTAGTTATCTGTGCCAGTGATGAGTCATCTTGTAAAGGGGTGCCATCGATTTCGGTAATCACATCCCGTGGTTGTAATCCAGCAAGATCTGCAGGAGAGCCCTGTGCGACCTGCCTTACCCACACCCCCGACTTTACTGAGAGACCTAATAGAGCTGCAATCGGTGGACTGAGGGGGCGGTAAGCAATTCCTAAGAAGGGATGCACCGCATGGCCAGTCGTCACTAACTGGTCGGCAATCGGTTTAGCTGTCGTAATTCCAATTGCGAAACCAACACCTTGGGCCTGCACCCCAGGCTCCGCTTGGCCCGCCACTAGGGTATTAATTCCTACTACCTGACCATCCAGATTCACTAGCGGCCCACCTGAGTTACCTGGGTTAATCGGGGCATCTGTCTGAATTACATCGAATAGAAAAGGCCCCTGATTCTGGGAGTTTTTCCCACCAGGCTCCTGTACCGTACGACCCAAAGCGCCCACCACCCCCGTTGTCACTGTAGGGCCACCTGTGAGAGCTAGGGCATTGCCGATTGCAACGACCCAGTCGCCTACTTGCAGTTGCTTGGAATCTCCTAGGGGGGCTACTGGTAGATTGTCACCCTTGATTTGCACTACTGCTAAGTCTGTCTGGGCGTCTCGACCGATCAACTGACCGGGAAAAGAGCGACCATCTGGTAGCGACACGAGCAGTTGCTGCGCACCAGCTACGACATGATTGTTTGTCAGGATATGGCCAGACCTGTCATAGATGACACCAGAACCAACGCCAGCTGGTACTGTAAAGGGGCGGTCTAACAACTCCAACTGCACCTGCCGTTCGCTGGTAATCTGCACGACAGCAGGCTTAATCTGTTGTGCGACCTGACGCACAATGGTTCGGAAGTCCCCGGTTATTAGTGCGGTAGCTTTGGCGGGTGTCGATGTCGCTTCAGCACTAGGGGGAGAGGTCACTGAGGCTGCTATGGAAGTGGGCTGATTGCTACTTGTGCTCTGACAGGCAGTAACCAGAAGACCTACTAGAAATAAGGAAAACAGCGCTGGTATGGTTCGCCAATAGTATTGATTACTCATGCCACCCCTGCATTTTCTCTTGCTAGACCCATTTCTGGGACATCGGCGGCGTTTAGATTCCCTTGATTGTTGGGCGCTGACTTGGACAGAACATCTATCTTATTTACACTCTTCATAACGTCGAGCAGCGGTAACATCTCTTACCTTGGTACTCTAGCAGGAGAGTTCCATCAAGAAAACAGCGAAG
>CAZZWA010000053.1:18255-19574 GCA_964657555.1 uncultured Microcoleus sp. | reverse complement strand
GTAGGACAGACTCACATCTACAATCATCCCCATGTACCGATTCCGCCCTTAGCAGAAGTGATTCGCCTTTACGAGACAGTTGCCGCAGCTGGCGGTGCTTTTACGCCAGTGCAGGTAGTCGCGATCGCGCTCAATACAACTCACCTCGACACTCCATCTGCCCAACTGGCAATTGAGCAGACACAAGTAGAAACAGGGCTACCTTGCACCGATCCAGTGCGTTTTGGTGCCGAGCACCTGCTGAATGCTGTGCTCAAGGAGCAGCCTGTTTGATATCGTGTCCGCCTGAATATTTGTGGAAGAAAAACTTTTTATGAGTTGAATAATTGCCCCAAAGCTCCACCAATATTGCTAGCCCCTCCCTCTTGTGTCGCGCCTTCCGCAGTCGGAGGGTGATAGGTCATTGACTGGATACCCAAGCGTCCGGGGCCAGTAAAGCGGTTAAGCGTGAAGGAGATACCACCAACCATTGCGCCAATTGCACCCATAATGCCACCACTTGATTGGAGAGCTGTCACCGTGCTCATTCCTACTGATGAATCTTTCCAAAGCCATGCTCCTGGTTCAACATCGATAACTTCGCCAGCAGCTAGATGCTTTTCAAAGACATTTCCATAACCATGAATCAGCAGCAGTCCTCCATCCTTCGTACCTGTGAAGCGGTCGATAAACAGGCCACCACTGCGGCTAAAAAAGATGTTAGACAACCCTTTCTGAAAGAAGAAGTTATAGTCAATGTTACTGGTAGCAAGCAAGAACTGATGTTCGCGCACGTCTACAGACTGGCCTTTTTCCAAGCGCAGAGCGACAATCTGCCCAGTTGCTTCGCGAGAGAAAGCAACATTCCCTGGTCCATGTGCCTCACTAATAAATATCTGCAAGCCTGCAAAAAAGCGTCTGGCTGCGCCCTTCAATCCTTTCATACCCAAGCGAACCTGGGGATGTTTCCACAGCAGGATGTGATGCTCAAAGTAAACTGACTGTTGCTGGCCCAGTTCAACATCTACCACAGGCACCAGCTCTCCCTCAATTTGCACCGTTAGGTCACCAACGCGGATAGGGGCTTTGGGGTTGCCGGTTTCTGGAATGGGTTCGTTATTAAACCCCGGCATCGGGTGGCCCATCTGCTGGTATTCTTGACCATAGCTGGGTTGTCCAGAATTCGGGGATGCATTAGCAGCTTGGCTAATGGGGTTGCCACATGCTCCACAAAATCTGTCTTGGGGAACAACCGGACAGCCACAACGCGGACAGGCTACTGCCATTGCTTTAACTCCCACTTAACTACAAGATATATCAATACTACAAACTGAGTAGCT
>CAZZWA010000053.1:2780-18155 GCA_964657555.1 uncultured Microcoleus sp. | reverse complement strand
GCATCCCAGCCAATCCCCTAATTGAAAAGTGCTGACTACCAGCCGCCTTCTCACTGAATCAGAGCTTAAAATTAATACATAGGTACTCTCATATTCAACTTCAGCTTATTAAGCTTTGATTCAAGCCGAAACCCTAGAACTACTGGAATGGCCGCGCTTGTGCCAACACCTGTCTACTTTTGCACAGACCAAGCTGGGAGTATTAGCAGCTCGTCATCTGCCCATCCCAACCACACAGATGGAAAGTCTGGAGCTGTTGGCACAAACTCAGGAAGTCTACAATCTGGAAAATCGTCAGCTCTCGTCGTTGATATTTGAAGGCATTTATGATATTGGAGAATCCCTGGAGCGGGCAGCACTCCAAGGGATTTTGGCTGGGGATGAACTGTTGGCGATCGCCACAACCCTCGCAGGTGTCAGGCGTTTGCGTCGCGTTATTGACGATCAACCAGATTTGCCGGTGCTGAAAGCTTTAGTTGCTGACTTGCGGACTTATCCAGAACTAGAGCAGGAAATTCACCGATGCATTGACGATCGGGGCACTGTAGCAGACAGGGCAAGTCCCAAACTAGCGGGGATTCGCAGCCAAATTAAGCAGTTGCGAGACAGGATTTATCAGATTCTCCAGGGAATTTTACAGCGTCAAGCTAATGCAGTTGGGCAACAACTGATTACCCAGCGCGGCGATCGCTTTGTGATTCCCGTTAAGGCATCCCATAAAGACGCCATTCCCGGTATTGTCCACGACACTTCCAGCAGCGGCGTCACCTTGTTTGTCGAACCAAACGCGATCGTGCAGATAGGGAATCAACTACGGCAATACCAGCGCAGCGAGCAAGTCGAGGAAGAAGCGGTTCGCCGAGTTCTAACAGAACAAGTGGCAGCAGTTAAGTCAGAGTTGGAGGAGTTGTTAGCTGTGGCAACCACTCTGGATCTGGCAACGGCTAGGGCACGATACAGTTATTGGTTAGAAGCAAATCCACCAAGCTTTACCATGCGGAGTGATGAGTTAGAAGTAGGGGTGGGGGAACCTCGCTCCTACAAAACTCAAAACTCGTCGATCACACTGCGGCAGTTACGCCATCCTCTGCTCGTGTGGCAACATAAACACGAACAAGGACAGCCAGTGGTGCCAGTCGATTTGGTTGTTAAGCCGCAGATTCGAGTGGTGACAATTACTGGCCCCAATACAGGCGGCAAAACGGTGACGCTGAAGACTATGGGATTAGCAGCACTGATGGCTAAGGTAGGTTTATTTATCCCAGCGAGAGAGCCAGTAGAATTGCCGTGGTTCGATCTGATACTAGCGGATATTGGCGATGAGCAGTCCCTAGAGCAGAGTTTATCTACGTTCTCCGGTCACATCCGCCGCATCAGTCGAATTCTGGATGCCATCACTGGGGATGCTTCGCGTGATCATGGGTTATTGGTAATCGCTAATGGGGAAGAAGACCAATTACCAATTACCTCTTCCTTAGTGTTGCTAGATGAAGTGGGAGCTGGAACTGATCCAGCTGAAGGTAGCGCTTTGGCGATCGCCCTGCTGCATTACTTGGCTGACCATGCAGAGCTGAGTATTGCCACCACTCACTTTGGTGAACTCAAGGCACTGAAATATCAAGATGAGCGGTTTGAGAATGCCTCTGTAGAATTTGATGATGTTAGCCTTTCCCCAACTTACCGGCTGCTGTGGGGAATTCCGGGACGTTCCAATGCCCTAGCTATTGCTCGCCGCTTGGGACTCAAACCAGAAATAACTGAGGAAGCTCAAACCCTTGTGGGTGAAAGTGAGGAGGAAATTAACCAGGTGATAGCTGGACTGGAAGCACAGCGCCGTAGCCAGGAAACTAAAGCGAAAGAAGCTGCCCATTTGCTCACCCAAGCAGAGCGCCTGCATGAAGAGTTTTCTCGCAAGGCAGCTGCTTTGCAAGCAAGAGAACAAGAGTTGAAGCTTTCCCAGGAACGGGCGGTGCAGGAGGCAATTACTCAAGCTAAGGGTGAAATTGCTCAGGTGATTCGCCGATTGCAGCAAGGAACGGCAACTGCTCAAGATGCCCAAGCTGCAACTCAGGCTCTGAATGAAATAGGAGAGAGCCGTCTACCATCAAGGCAACAGCCACCAAAACCGCTGCCCGGATTTAGGCCAAAAGTGGGCGATCGCGTCCGCATACCCCGCCTGCTGGGTCAGACTGCGGCTGAGGTGCTTCAGGAACCCGACGAGGATGGCAAACTGAGTGTCCGGTTCGGGTTTGGCAGAATGATTGTGGATCTGGCAGATGTTGAATCACTTGATGGGCAAAAACCCGAACCACTGGCCAAGAAAAAGGAACAAGCCAAGCCTCTTCCCAATTCCCAATCCCCAGCTCCCAATCCCCAATCTCTAGCCATTCGTACTTCCCAAAATACTATCGATATCCGGGGCAGTCGAGTGGCAGATGCAGAAATAGAGTTGGACAGAGCGATCGCCCAAGCATCACCAGGCCCATTGTGGGTTATTCACGGCAAAGGTACAGGACAGTTACGGCGAGGAGTCCACACATTCCTGGAACAGCATCCGCAAGTGGAGCGTTTTGAGCTAGCTGATACATCTGACGGTGGTGCTGGTGTCACAATTGCCTATATTCAATAGGCCGTTTTTTGCTTTGATTAGGTTAAGCGAGCGATCAGCTAGCTGAGTAGCTAAACCGATAGAGTCCTGTTTCAAGACTTGTAACGGTGAAGTTACAAACTGTCTCGTCACCTACTCTATAAATATGACCTTTACCGTGAAGACTCCCACACCAAGTCCCCAGTGGGACGATTTGCCACTTGCTCAAGAGCCAGATGCCATACACTTGGACAACATCAAAGCCCAGCTGGATTTAGTCTTGCTGGCTCTTGAAGCATTGGCTGGTATTGGTTCTGAGGCAATGCTCCAAGCAGCTGCCGACCTGAAATTGGAGTCAATAGTGACAGACCGAGTGGCACTGTGGCGGCTCCGACAGTCCAATCCCTTGCGCAAGAGTCAGGGAGGACGGAAAAAGCTGGATGTAGAAGAAGCACGATCACTAGTTCTGATCATCTGCTACTTAGCCAAACAGCACCAGGAACTCATCCGCCGCGCTGTTGCCTTGCTCGAACAGCTGGCTCAAGACAACCAAGAACCATACCGTACAGCTCTACTGGGAGATTATCTTGATGCTTTTAGCAATACTTACCAGGAGCGCATGGAGGAGGCAATGGGCATGTCGCATGATGCTCTTACCGAATTAGCACTCAAACTGCTGATTGATTTGCTGTTTTACAGCAGCCCTAATGGTCATCGGCGTCTCTGGTTAGCACTTCTCGACCGCGCCAAGTAGTTATACAAGAACTTATGGTTATCAGAAAATACACCCCTCCTACTTGCACGCTAGAAATTAAAGCGAAAGAGTCGCCCCTATCTCGCTGGGCAGGGCAAACAGTGCTGAAGCAGTTGCACTTTGAGTTGCGCTTCGATGACCCACGGCAGCCCGAGGAAAAACGGGTGACGATCTGGGGCAATCGCTCTGAATTAGAAGCTCTTTATGAAGCAGTGACAACATACGTGCAGGATTTCCTCAACCAATCCCCTGCACCAATACCTGTGGGGAGTTTTGAGTCAACTCTCCCAACTTCCGAGTCTTTACTAAGTCCACTACCCCCTGACGGTGGCAAGAGAGCAGAAGAAAATCTCAAGCTGCTCCCCTTCCGGCTCCGAGATGGGCACAGGAGCACTACCCTGAGTGCCTCTGTCCCTCTGCCCAATTCTCCCTCAATCTTCTACTTGCAACCAAGAGGCCTACTAACTCATGAGCTGTTCTTAGGACCTTTAGAGACAGAGGCATCTGGGCCATTTGTTGCTTTAAGTGCGCTGCAATTATTTGACTTGGCCACAGCTTTGGATGAATTCGCAGCTGAAGCGGTGGCTTTGCCTCAGCTCAACCGTCCCAGCTGGTTACAATCACCGCCTCCTTGGATGAAGGCTACAGCGATGGTTGTTTTGACAGTCGGTCTCACAACGGCTACTGTAAAACTGCTTGACAGGGTTGGTAATAATCCCCAAAATACCGCCAAGGCGCCCAGTCCAGCCTCAAGCCCTGCTCCACAGACTCCTGTGTTGGCCCAAGCTCCCACTGTGCCCCCACCACCAGTAGCACCCCCAACGCCAATAACTTCGCTAGGCACGACACGGACTTCTTCAGGGGCACCTTTGCTGAATACTCCAAAAAGATTGTTGCCACCTCCTTCGATTAGCGTTCTACCGCCGCCCCGCACTGGTTCGCAGCCCACTTTTGTCATACCTGAAACAGGCACGACGCCATCCCGTTCCGAGGTGTCGCCGCGTCGTTTGGGTGTGTCGCCGACGCCTATACCTCGAACAGCCCTATCTCAATCTAGCTACGGCAGGCCACCTGCTAAGCCCGACTCAGCACCACTGCAGCAGCCTAAGGTTGCCAAGTCTCAGGGACAACCAGCAGTTGCCTCTGCCCCTACTCCTCCCCCAACCATTCCATCTCCTCCCTCTCTTGGCAGTTATCATCGGCAGCAAGGAGGCGAACTGCAAGAGCACCTACCTCAGCTTAATGCCAGTCCACCTGTGCCACCAGTTCCTACATCGCCTACTTATAGCTCAGATCCGCCTTCTCGACGAAGCGGGGCAATAGCGGATAGTGCTCCCAGTGGCAGGCTATTTGACACCAACCCCCAAGTAGCAAAGGTTAGAAGTTACTTTCAGCAGCGATGGAAACCACCTGAAGAAGTGACACAACCTTTGGAGTACGATCTGGTACTCAATGGAAATGGCTCCATTGACCGCATTATTCCCCGCAGCGCAGCAGCAGCAACTTATCTCAACCGCACCAATATGCCTACACCCGGTCAACCGTTTGTCTCTGCAACTGACAAAGGAAGTGTTCCTACAATCCGCTTAGTTCTCTACCCTGATGGTAGGGTGGAGACGTTTTCGATACCGAACTAAATGAATTGAGAATCACCCGACTGAGGCGTGGTGATTCTTGTTGATGGTTCATTGCGGTTCTTGATGAATCATGAATACCCTGCCGTTTTTCCTTCCTCAGATAGAAAGTGTGCAGGGGATTCTTGGTGAGGCTTTATGAGTGAGAGTTTCACAAATCTGGCAAAAGTTAGATGCATTTAAAATACTTACACCAATATGCTTTTTATTAGAGCATGTCATTCAGTTAATACTTGTGTTAGGAATACTACAAGACCCCCTAATTGATTACAAATTGGAAAATGTATTGCTATTTATTTCCTTTCTGCTGTTTATGGCTATATTATTAGTAATTGGATATTTAAGTCGTGATTTAGAAAGTGCTATATTTTTTACTTTTATTGCTAGCGGTTCAATAATTGTTGTGTTTTTATTTACGTATTTTTGAATGAAGTTTTCAGGTAGGTGGTGGAAGCACTCAGATGGCAAATACCGCCTTTCAAAGCTAAAGAGGCGCTCGGTCAATCAGCTAACTTAGAGTAATTCTCAATCTCCAATTAACGCCAATTTCCTACCAACACATAGGGAGCCCAGAAATAAGGAGTTCTGTATTTAGGCTCCAGCAAAAGACTTAGCTGAGCGCGTCTAAGTGCCTCGGCTTTAGTCACTCCAGGATGAGTTAACTCGTGATAAAATCGAACCATTAAGACAGATGTAGACTGATCGCTGACAGTCCACAGAGTCCCCAGAGTGCTGCGTGCCCCAGCTCGAACCGCTACCCCAGCCAAGCCCAAAGCTGCTCTCTTGTCCCCATCTGCTGTTTCGCAGGCACTAAAGACCAGTAATTCAATTGGGCGGGATGCCTCTTCACCTCTCCTGCGGAGTAAACTGTTTAACTCTTTAACGTTAATCTTGCCATCCCAGGTCAGGATAAACGTCTTATCTGCTTGGGAACTAAACTGACCGTGAGTCGCTATATGCACCACAGAAAAAGTAGATGAATTGAGTTCCTTTTGCAGATTATTGTCAGTAAATTCCTGATTTAATAGCAACCTACCAGGCACCTGAGACTGAATTTGCTCCAACTCCTGCACAACGTTGGGGAGGGAAGAAAACCCTTGGCGTGCTTTAGATAAGCCAACTGTCAACGCCCGAATTGCTTTCTGTGCCAGAGGTTGAGAAACAAGCATCTGTAGCCCAGGAGTTAGAGCAATGCTATACTTTTCAATCAAATACTGCTGTCCGTCGTGCAAAGCAGCCATTGGCACATTCCGCAACAGACCATCAAGTACAAATACCAAAGTTTGTATAGTGTGCTGCTGTAGCTCTGCTTCAGCAGGTCGAATTAGCCAATCATACACCTGTTGAGATTGGTGCAGCACTTGTTGGTTGTTGGCAGCGAGCCGTCCTATATCTTGTTGCAGACTATCCAACAGGCTTTCTACCACCCGCTGAGGTTGAGAAGTGCTGTAGTGGCGCAGGGGAGAGTGGGGCAATGCCAGGATAACTTCTAATCTGTCCGGCAAAATAATTGGATAGATGACGGCTGCCTGGGAATCGACTTGGTCGATTTGCACGGGTTTAGCATCCAGGCAAGTTTCTTGAAAGAAGTTATCTAGTTCAGCTAGCTGGAGAGACTCAATCACCTGACGGGCTTGGCGCAGATTTTCTTGACTGACTGGGGATTGGAGATTAGAGAGTTGGGGAGATGGAGAGAGCATTACCTTGTCTCCCTTGTCCCCTTGTCCCGCGCTGTCGCGCCGTGGCGCTAGTGTCCCCTTGTCCTCCTTGTCTCTTACTCTATGATCTGCCTGCAAGAGTAACCCGACTAACTCTCGATATACGGGTTCTACACTCTCGCGAAACGAAAACTGGACATCTGGGTTGTCGGAATTGATGGCAACTAAGTCACTACGCAGAGAATTGAGAGTTTTAACTGCTACCTGATAAGCGGCGATCGCTCCTTCGGTATTTCCTTGAGTCTTCAGTAGTCGCCCCAACTGCCATTGCCAGCGATAAGCAATATCTGAAGCATTAATTGCTTGAGCTATAACTAGAGCTTGCTGGGTTAGGTTTAAAGCTTCCTGAGTTTGCCTCGTTAACTCATACAGTCCTCCCAAGTTGCCAAAGGCATAAGACTCAGCTCGTTGGTCTTTTAAGCTTCTTGCCTCTTCAACTGCTCTCACTAATATTTGGGCAATATCTGACCAAGTAGGAGTTAGGGATTGGGAGTTGGGAATGGGTAATTGGTTATATTCTTCCCTATTACCCAGTGCTGCTTGTTTCCAGCGAGTTAAACTCTCAGCCAAGTTGATGCTAGCGTAGATTGAAGAGCGACTAGCAGGCAACTCGTGCAAATGTAACTGAATTGGTGACCATAAAACTGCGGCTTCATTGAATTGCTGGATGTCTACCAACAGACTTAGCTGATTCAGCTGTGCCTGCACCTGCATCATTGGCGAAGTCGATGTTGCAGCAGCTTGTTGATAGGCATTGAGCGCGAGTTGAAATTCGATTTTCGTCGTTGATGTATCGTCTAAGTTTGCGGCTCTTTTAGCTAACGCTCGTACAGTGTTACCTAAACTAAACTGAGCAGCACTGATGGCAGACAATGATTGTAATTGTTGGGCTATGCTCAAACTTTGCTGCAACAACTCGCGGGATTTATCTAAGTCGCCAATCACTCGCAGCGCATTACCCAGGCTACGCAATACTATAGCCTTTATTAAAGAGTTTGGTCTGTTTTGGAGGGTTGCTTCCACTATCTCTAAAGTATGGCGAGCACGGCGGTACAAACCTAAGGATTGTAGTGCTTGAGATTGGTTAATTTGGTTGCCAATAATTCCCTCTTGATCGTCGGTTTGGGCATAGGTGGCAGCAGCTTGTTGCCAAGTAGTTAGAGCTTGTTCTGTTTGTCCCAAAGCTAATTGCAAATGACCTTGGGTACCTAAGGCTTGAGCCAGAATAGATAGTCTTTCTCTTGACGTGCTGCTATTTTCCTTTGCTCGCAAGAGGGATAGGCTAGAGGCGATCGCTGCTGTTGCCTGTTGCCATTTTCCTTGTTGTTGATAAGCTAGAGATAAATAACTTAATGCCAAAGCCTCGTTTAACGTATCCCTTTGAGCTTGGAAAGCAACAACAGCCTGTTGCCAAACAGTTTGCGCTGCGGCAAACTTTTCAGCCTGGAATAATTCCCTACCCTGTTGCAGTAGTTGGGCATCTGGAATTTGGCAAGCGCCGATACATGCGGATGAACGCAGACCTCCTATCTGCTTCCATCCGTGTTCATCGGCGTTATCAATTCTAGATTTTGGGTTATTAGGCTGCTCGTTAGGTTCAGAAGCTTTTAGATTCTTACTTGTTGCCCTTAATCTAAAGTCGGCAGGGGAAGCTAGTGAAACATTGGCAGTGAAAAACGCTGCTATCAGTACAATACCAATTCGGGCTAGCCACTTACGACTTGGACGCTGGAACCAGGACAGATAGAGACGAGGGATCGCTGCTCTAAAAAACCATCTAAATGACATCTTGCGTCCTCATTATTCACTAATGGCATTCTTCAGTAACTGGTATCGATTTGCCAATCACGAAGTCATCGCGTTTCGCTTTGCCAGATATCACTTTAAGGAACATAGCACTGCTTTTGCATGAGTCTGGGTTTGTGGGGAGTCACAGTTGGTACTTGGGCAACCAGAACCACTTGACCCTGAGAATTAAGCATCCATCCTTGAGCTTCTACCATCTGGGAATTAGGGATCGCTTCCTCGTGTCCCCGTGTCCCCCTCTTCCTAAATCTGCTGCTCTTGGTCTTAAATCTACCCAGGTGGCTTCACCACTAATCGCCTCACTTGGGTTAGGCGGCAATCCACCACGACCTGTGACGACGAATTTACTTCTCTGCGATCTCCCTACACAGTCAGATGCGACTAAGCCAGTGACATCCACGGGTTTCTCTGGCAAATTGACTAGCCCTTGACTGGGGTTAATGCTAGGGGTGATGATGGTGACCGTTCCACTGAACTGCAACCCCAAGTCAGATGTGGCGGTGATGTCACTTTGTGGAGTATCGAACCGGCGAAACTGAGTGCCAAAAATTCCTTTAGCATTGATTGTGACCCGACCACCGGAACCTTTTTGAGCATTAGCAGTGATGTCGCTATCTTCTAGTGCCACGAAGGTGTTTGTTTTGATAGTGATATTGCCGCCAGTAGCAGTGCCTTGAGCGTTAGTTGTGATTTTACTGCTGTGGCGCAGTTGAATGTCTGGCACGTTGAGGGTAATGTTGCCGTTATCACCTGCACTGGTTTCAGCCGAGATGCGTCCGTTATCCAGCCGTAGGGAATGAGCTTGAACTTCTAAGTTGCCAGCACCTCCCAACCCAGCAGCGCTCACAGATATTTTTGCCCCATCTTTGATAATCAACTGGGAAGTGTTAATTCTCAAGTCGCCAGCAGCGCCAACCACACCCGATCGGGAAGGTGGCAAAAAAAGGCCAGACGGAGGGCTTTGCAAAGACGCATCCGATTGTAGGCTGCTGGAGAAATGACCATCTGCTGAGGTGCCAATTACTTCCACTGACTCGGAGGCATTCACATTCAACCTCCCTGCTAGCCCAGCGTTAGAAGTCGCGGTAGATATTGCTGCTCCATCCCGGACAATCAACCGCCGAGTGATTATCTGTATATCACCAGCTTTCCCTTGTCCTTGACTCCGAGTTGCCAAGTTGCTCGGTTCCCCACCATCAGCTGAAACGCCAATCAATTCCACTAAATCCGATGCCTTTACACTCACCGTCCCTCCTGGCGCTGCCCCAAATGTAGCAGCTCCTACCCCAGCCCCATTTCGAATAGTTAACTGTCTGGTTTCTACGTTTATATTTCCGGCAGATTTGGTGGCATCAAAATAAGCATTGGCAAACAAACCACTATTGAACCGACCATCTGGTGTGGTGCCAATGAGTTCCACTGAATCCGATGCCTTTAGGTTCACCGTCCCTCCCAGACCTGCGCCAAACGTAGATGCTGCTAATGCTCCACCCGAGGTTGCTGTTAACTTTCCCGTTTGAACGTTTACCAAGCCTGCATTTCCATTACCAAAATTATCAGCAAACAATTCTGAGCCTATGAGTTCTATGGACTGGGAGGCATTCACCTGCATATCCCCTCCTCGGCCAACGTTAAAGGTAGCAGTTGAAATAAAGGCTCCTTGTGTGAGACTCAATGTTGCCGTTGCTATCTTTAAAGTCCCAGCTGCGCCAGGACCGAAGGAGAGAGCAAATAGACCACTTCCTATTTGAGATGGGTTTTGAATTTGCTTGAAAAAAAGCTGGTTTAAGACATCCTGAAATGCTCCAGTCCCGGTGATTTCTATCGAAGATGCCTTAATGTTTAAATCACCCCCCGCCCCTGAACCAAACGTAGAGGTGGATATGAAGGCTCCATCTTGGAGCTTTAACTGTTGTGCTTGGATGTCGATGCTGCCACCATTTTGACTCGATAGTGTATCTGCGGCAATTCTTGCTCCCTCGCTGAGCATCACATTGTTGCCTTGTACCTGGATATGACCACCACCAGGGCCATTGGCATTCACCACAGCTTGTTGGGATAGTGAGATGTTTCCATTGTGGATACCGTTGTATCCCAACACCCAGCCGTTGCCTGTTGAGTTGAGACTGACCAAACCATTACCAGCAACACTGCCAAGTTCAATTCGTCCCTGTGGGGCTGTTAACAAACCACCGACTAGAGTGACATCACCGCCAACGAGGGCCAAAGTTTGAGTGGGCTGTACTTGCAGACCAACAAGCTCACCGCTACTGTTGGTTGCTCTGGATAACCCAAGGATACTCCCGGCAGTTCCTCCAAATTGCAGGCCAATAGGAACACTGACAGTTAGCAATGGTGGGCTTTGAGGATTGCTGGCGCTAAACTGTGTTCCATCGGCAAATTTGACAGCACTAGCTGTACTTGCTAAGAAAGAGCCGCCAATATTCAATTGGGCTCCTCGGCCAAAGATGATTCCATTAGGGTTGAGCAGAAATAAGTTGGCGGTGCCGTTAGCTTTGAGTATTCCATCAATGTGAGAAACAGAGTTACCTGTGACTCGACTGATAATGTTCTGAATATCCAGAGTGTTATTGAAAAAGGCTGTGCCACCTGTCAAGACATTAAACTGGTTAAAGCTGTGGAATAGATTGCTTCCCGCCTTAGTACCGCCAGTAATGAGTGTTGTGTTGCCAGATGGCGTTGCTATAGAATTGAGGTGCAGGGTAACATCCGGAACAATTTGTGCCTGTGTTGGAGTGGTTGTCGTGAGTCCGCTAAGGGTAATGATGGCAATAAAAAAGAGGCAACTTGCCTGCGGATTTGTTCGCGGGTAGCTTCGGATCATATACCCTCAGAGGAGAAATTTGGATTCAGACCAAGACAATGAATCAGCCCTAGGGACTTCCAAATAAAAAAATACCCAATCGTTGGGGGAGCAGAAGCAGCAGGGGGCGAAGATTTGATACCTGTGTTAGATGCAGGAATTGGATAATTTATTTCTTGTATTTCCCCTAGGGAGAATTTCCAGACGCAGTCAAGACAATTGGCAAGTCAGCAATTTGCTTGAGTCCGGCTGATTCTAATAGTTTTTTCCACTCAGCAGCTAATGTTGGATCGTTGGGAGCCTCGCGGCACAAGTCTGCTAAGGTGGAAAGCGCCTCATGCCAAATCCCGGCTTGAGCGTATAAATTGGGGCGATCGCTTGGAGTCGCCTTCTGTAGCTGGACGGCTAGGTTTGGACTCAGTTCAGTTCGTTGACTCCACCCGTCTACGTAAACATCTCGACGCCGATTCCCTGGGTTACAAACAAGGGAAAAATACCAATGATAATTTTTGCCAATTTTTAGAGGAGCAACAGTTTTGGGAAGGCTAAGATTGACAATTTCTGGCGAACCTGAAATTGACAAGGTTTGGCGGTAAACATCATTTTCATTCTCATCCTTGAGCACAAACTCTGCTGTCCTTGCAGAAGTTTCGGGCATATAGACAAAAAATTGTGGATGGGCTGCTACTGTTAATGCCAGGTTAGTAGATGGAGTCAAAGTTGGCACTAGAGCAGTTAGATACTGACCTTTATTTTCTTTGTCCTCAGGGCAGCTTACTGAAAGGGGTGAACGGGTTCCCCCTCCAGATGTAGGGGGTGTTCCCATCCCTGCTGGAGGGATATATTCTGCTACCCGATCTACTCCCAGCGACTGCACTTCCTTGGGGCTGAGTTGGGATAGAGCCAAGACCTGGCTTGACTGAACAGCAATGATACTTAGCTCTAGAGTTAAAGCTATAGAAAAAACTGTCTTACTTACTTGCAAAGTCTGCCGAATGATATTCATAGAGTGCATCCTACCTTTGTGTTAAGTCCCGACGACTCAAAGAGAAAGTCGGCGTGATGTAGTGTAGATGCAACGGGGAATGATGGGCTTGCCTATAACAGCTGGACTAGCTGTAGCTATCCATGCATGCTAGACGCACCTGCCCATTGAGCAATGTGTAAAGTTACAATACTTAACTATCGCACTTATAATGAGCAGTTCCTATACAAGTGCAATTCTATATTGGAAAAATGGCCGATGTCCTCAGCAAAAATGCTGAAGTTATAGGTAAGCAGCAATTCTTAATTACCTGTGACTCGATCTGGTTCAACTAAAACTTGGTAAATCTTAACTTGTTGCTTGCGCCCTTTTAGAAAAGTACTACTTACCAGTTTGATGGCAAATTTGTCTTGAACATACTGGCAAGTTTCTTCGCCAATCAAAATCCGACAAACACCTCCATTAAGAGACTTATCGTAACTTTCCAGTCGGGCCGCTACATTGACAGTATCTCCAATGATGGTGTAGTTCTGTCTTTGGTTACTGCCCAAGCTGCCAGCAACTACTGTGCCAGTGGCAATCCCCACTCGCATGGCTACAGTTGGTCGTCCTTGAGTTTGCCAGTGTTGGTTAAGAGACTCCAGTGCTGCTGCCATAGAAAGAGCGCAACTGACTGCCTGTTGAGCATCAGCAGCGATTTCTTCAGGAGTCATGGAGGGGATAGGAACGCCAAATACAGCCATAACTGCATCCCCAATAAATTTGTCAACCACGCCGTCATGGTCGAGAACAAGTTGAGCCATTACCCTCATATACTCGTTGAGCCAAGACATCAATGCTTTCGGTTCCATGTTCTCGGCAATGGCACTGAAGCCTTGTAGGTCTGTAAACAGGACAGTTGCTATCATCTCTCGTGCCTGTAGCTGTCCCTCTTCTAGTAATTGATGGCGATCGCGCCACAGGCTGGCAGCTATTTTAGGGGTGACATGCCGCTCAAATAGGTTCATCATGGTTTGGCGTTCTTCCCGGTCTAGATTGGCAATGTAACCGGCGATCACAGTGGCAGATCCTACTAAGGTGAGGACTCCAGGAACTATTGGCAACCACCAACCACTAAGGAAGGCTAAGTATGAACCACCAATGAGAATGCTGAGTGCAAGTGTAATGCCGAGCGGCGTCCAATAAACTGAGTAAGCAGTGTATTGCCGGGGAATATATCGCGTCGAACTCCCCAAAATTGCCCCAATCGCTGACCAGCCCAAAATCCACAACCACTCTAACTCCTCAGACCAGACTTGAATAAGAGGTCGTCGATTGAGTGCTGCACTGATAATCTGACTGGTTAAGTTGGCATGAATTTCTACTCCAGAGGTGAGAGTGGGAGCCGCAATCAGACCGCCATCGTAGGGTGTGCGGAAGAAATCTTGTAAGCTGGTTGCTGTTGCCCCAATGAAGACAATGCGATCGCGCAGCAAATTTGGTGGAATCCGGTTTTCTATGACGTCTGTCATCGATACAATACGGAAACTCTGTCGCGGTCTTTCAAAGTTCATTAATATCTGATAGCCTTGGGCATAAGTGCGGACGTAACCTCCATAGTTAGTCCGCAAACGAACAAATACTGCTTGGCCTAACTGCAAATATTCAGGATTGACTGCTGCATTTACTGGGGTAATGCCTTCAGCTTTGAGATAAGCTAACGCCAGCGTTAGTCCCAGGCTGGCAACAACTTTGCCATTTTTAGTTTCCAGAAATAGTAAGCCGCGACGAATTTTACCATCTGCATCTAAAACTAAATCGTTAGCACCCACTTGACCGAGTTTACTCAAGCTTGGGGGTGGATTCACGGCAAAGCCTTTGCCATCTCCACTGACTTTCTGAACTCCAATTAAGTTAGGTGTTGTCTCAAATACTTTTTCCAGGCTTTGATGACCAGGCTCTACGTTTAAATCTCGATAATTATCTAGGCCAATAGCTCTAGGCTGCTGTTGTTTAATTTTCTCAATCAACTGAGCGATCGCCCCATCAGGAATAGGCCATTGCCCTACCTTGCGAATATCTGCCTCAGAAATTCCGACAATAACGATGCGGGAATCCTCAGGTTCTGAGGGACGCCAGCGAAAAAACTGATCGAGGGTGGCCCATTCTATAAGCTGCAAGAATCCAGCTAAGCGCAGCAGAATCAGCAGTCCAGCTATACTAGGGGCTGTAACGAGCGCCCCACCCCATTCTCCGACTAGGGTCTTTAGTCTTTTCCACATAGATAGGGTTAAATCATATTTGGTAAAGTTGTATCTTGGCTAAAGAGGTTAGCTCTAAATCCAAAGTTGTTCAGCATACTCTCTTGATCGCTGATTGACTCATGGCAAAGCTTTACGAAACATGGGTGTAACGTAGATTCAGCATAAAATGGCGAACGCGATCGCCTACACAAACTCTGCTGAACAAGTCAGACTCATCGTCAAGAGAACGTTTTATTTTTGGTTCTACTCTCGTAATGACTGCCTCTAATCGTGTATCTTTTGTCAGTCTATTGTGCTTGCCGTTAAATTATGACAACTTATCGTTCGGCATTTTTGCTTAACAGTTTATCTTTACTACTGGTTGTTGCTCTCATTATCTATGCTAAGTTATCTGGGCCATCAGTAGCCTCGTTATTCTTGCACCCCGCTTCTTCTCCGGATCTTGATGTGGCTTTTTTGACTCACACATTTCAAATATTGTGTTCTGTACCACCGCTAGTCTGTGGTTTTAGTTTTGCTTTATTGAGAACAATTCAGCCTCACCGCCAAGAGAACGTATTTATTCTTTGTTCGGCGCTGCTAACAGGAGGGTTTCTCCTCAACGAGATATACCGGATTCACATCGTTCTAGTGATCGCTGGTATACCCAAGCCGACTGTCATTCTAGTATGCGGTATTGTGGCGATCGCTTACGGATTAGCTTTTAGGCAACAAATACAAGCTACGCCCTACTTTATGCTATTGACTGGTACGGGCTTATTGTGCATCGGCATCACAGTAGACTCATTACACTTAGGGGAAGAGGCAATTCCTACCCTTTTAGA
>CAZZWA010000053.1:0-2680 GCA_964657555.1 uncultured Microcoleus sp. | reverse complement strand
ACAAGTACCGCATATGGCCAATGAGATAGAGCGCAAATTCTTAGTGAGAGACGAACGCTGGCGATCGCTTGCTACTGGTACTGAGTATCGTCAGGGTTACATTCCTTCAAAAGACGGATACTCTGTTCGTGTCCGTATTGCAGATAACCAGGGGTTTCTGACCATCAAAGGCCCAACGGTAGGTATCTCTAGACTGGAGTTTGAGTACCCCATCCCCGTTGAGGATGCCCAGAAGATGCTTGATCAGCTTTGCGAACGTCCGCAGATTGAAAAAACAAGGTACAAGATTGAGTTAGATGGCTTGATTTGGGAAGTAGACGAGTTTGCTGGTGACAATCAAGGCTTAATTGTGGCAGAGGTTGAACTCACTGACGAAAACCAAACAATTCAACTGCCAGACTGGATCGGTGAAGAAGTTTCAGAAGATCTTAGATACTTCAACATCAATCTAGCTAAGCATCCATTTAGCCAATGGGGAGGGGGAGACAAGGGAAACTCGGAGTCCTCTGCGGGGATTAGAAGCAGGGGGGGACAAGCGGAAAAACTCGAATGATCTCAAGTGGCGCGAAGGAGTACCGACCCAAGCGAATGCAGTATGGCTACGAAAACCTCTCCCCTTGTCCCCAGTCCCTATCTCCTCCAATTTTTCAGTATTTCGTAGAGACGTTCCGGCGGAACGTCTCTACTAGAGGATGATTATTTATTTTAGGTTCTCATAATAGTTTTGTTGTACTCTTTAGACAAGACCCAGCCTTAGTAGTTGAAGTGTATAATTTTCTATTCTCTTCTTAAAGCTAAAGGGAGTTCTGCCAATGTTGAAACTCGCTCTATGGCAATCTAGCACTGCTGTAACGATAGTTTTGGGTATGGCGTCCAATACCGCTATGCCTGTACTGATGTCTTCTCCAGCTCATGCAGCTTCCCTTTCCAATGTGCGAGCACAACTTATTGCTCAGCAAAGCGAACAAAATAGGATTCCCTCTGGAACAGTTATCCCAGTCAGGTATGAGCAAGAAAAAATTGTGCTGACGCCAGATGAGACGGTACCTGTAACGCTGATCGTGGCCAGAAATCTCCAATCATCCAGTGGAACTATACTAGTTCGTGCAGGCAGCAAGCTTCAAGGTAAAGTCCAACCAGCCGCTGGGGGATCTCAGTTTGTCGCAGACACATTGATCCTCCGCAACGGCACAAAGATCCCGATTGATGCATCCTCAAATGTGGTTAATAATCAACAGGAGATTCGTAAGGAGACAGATACGGGCTCAATCCTGAAGGGAGCAGCGATTGGCGGAGGCGCTGCTGCTTTAATTAGGGGAGTTACAGGAAATGGCTTTCGTGTAGGAACAGTCCTAATTGGAGGCGCTGCCGGTGCTCTAGGGGGTTGGCTTCTGGGTAAGAAATCCACCAGAGTTAACGTAGTTAGGCCAGCAGATTTGACTGTGACGCTCTCCTCACCGCTTTCACTGTAGATGGTCGAGTAGGCACTGCCCACTTTACTAGCAAAGCTATGAACTACGAATTACGAATTGTTAAAAGCGCTGCTTGGGGAAGAATAAATTTCCCCCACACAGCGCTTCAAATTCCCAAATTGGGACTACCACTTAAGGAGATTAAATTGTTCCATATCTACCGTGTCGCGGTTGCGATAAATGGCCAAAACAATCGCTAGACCAACTGCGGCTTCAGCTGCCGCAACGGTAATCACAAAAACGGCAAAAACTTGACCTTTAATTTCTTGTGGGTCTAGAAAGTTGGAAAACCCCATCAAATTGAGATTGACTGCATTCAGCAGCAGTTCAATCGACATCAGCACTCGAACTGCGTTGCGGCTAGTAATCAAGCCATAAATGCCAATGCAGAAAAGCGCCGCCGCTAAGATCAGAAAATACTGGAGTTGCAGTTGCATGATCCTCTTAGATTAATATAGGCTAGCTTAAGGTCTCTCTCCCAGACTCGCTACCGGCTGGCACAAGTTCGCGGGGACGTTCTGGCAAAGTCAAAGCGCTTGGTTGAGTGAGCTGAGATATTCTTTCTTCTGGGATGTACTCCCGACGCGCCAGAACAATTGCGCCCACCATTGCCATCAATAACAGGACAGATGCCAGTTCAAATGGTAGCAAAAAGTCACTGAAAAAATGCTTGCCAATCTCCACAATTGAACCGCTGGCAGAGGCTACAGCAGTAGATATCGGCCAAGGTGTAGCCAGCACCATTGTACTTAAAAGTGCAAACAGACCGGCACACACTAGGGCAGTTGCAGCCTGACGAATCCAACGATTGCGAATCGGGGCAAAATCCTCTCGTTTGTTCACCAGCATAATGGCAAACAGAATCAGGACGTTAACCGCCCCAACGTAGATCAGAATTTGTGCTGAAGCTACAAAGTCAGCATTAAGCAGAATATACAGGCCAGCAATGCTGATAAAAACGCCCCCTAGCAAGAAGGCCGAGTAGACTATGTTGGAAAACAACACCACGCCTAAAGCTGCACCAATCATCATCAGTGACAGCAGGCCAAAAGAAACAATCTGAACACCTTCAGCTAAATTCACAGTTTTTCCCTTCGCTAATGCTAATTGCTAATTGCTAACTCCCCAGATTCCTCTGGAAAGCAGGGGGGAGATAATGGCTAAATGCTACCAACTACCAATTGGCCATTAGCCATTAGCCATTAGCC
>CAZZWA010000052.1:17309-19678 GCA_964657555.1 uncultured Microcoleus sp. | reverse complement strand
AAAATGACGGAGCGCAGTGGTCTCTGAGCTTGCCGAAGAGTCCCCATCCATAATCGGTAGCTGAGCTTGTCGAAGCTTCGATTTGGATGGGGTTAGCGGAGGGAGAGCTAATAAAGCGAAGCAACGATATCATTTTGGTGCTACTCCTAAAGACATAGGCTATAATTACTGCAAGGGTACGGCGGCATTAATTTGTACGGCACGACTCTTCCGAACCTAGACAACTTAAGATTATGGGGTTCCCATAAAGATCACTGTTTCACTGCACATTTACTGGGTAAAAATCTTAGTGTGCTAAGAGAATTAACTCTTAGACTCTCCTTCTTAGAAATAACGGAGAGGAGTACCAAGGCAAAAGTTCCAGGTACTCACCGTGGATGGCGGGACGCGATTCGGTAACAGCACACGTCAGAATCCCCACCTATATTGCTTGCAATTAGGTGGGGTTCCATTCAATTAGCACTTTGTACCGTGGGCACATGGAAACTTCTAATGCCTCTGGAGAGAACAACAAGCGCTTTGGTGAAGCAATTTCTCAAGGTAAGCCGACTCGTGGAAAGAGGAAGCCCAAAGAGTGATCTTTGGAATCACCACGGCTACCCTACGGGAAGGCAAAGCCTACAGTCCGGTGAGGATATCAACGCGATAACTCTGTATTAAACTCATTCACAGATCTCCGCTTCAACTCCACTGACTCTGAACGAGGCAACAGGTTAAACACCTCCCGTAAGATATCGTCTACTTGCTCAAACGGCAAATAGCCCTTCTCATTCAGGGCAATCTCGCCCTTCTGATTGATCAAAACAGTTTGGGGGACAAAGCCTTTGTAGTAATATGCTGGTTCTGTGGGTTTGTAGGTAGGTTTTGTGGGGATAGTATCCACATTGATGGGGATCAAATTTGCCGCCCGACCATAATAAGCTTGTAACCGCGATACTACAGTTGTATATTTTTTGCAATCGCTACTGTCATCTACATAAAACACCAGCAGCGCCGGTTTACCCCTATTGAGAGAATCTGCCAGCGACACTCGCGGCGGGACTAAAGAGGCATTGCCACCATAAAGGACAAAAATGTTGCCATCAAAGTTGTCATCGTTGATCCCAGCTAGTGCTGGTGGCGTGCCCAGTAACAGCAAACAGCTCAAGCCTGCAACAAGCATCAACAGCCAGCGAGAAAAAATGAGTAGCCATAACTTGCGAGCCGCTGCAAGTCTTCTAATCGGAAAGTGTAAAGCAGGGAAAGTCATACGAAAGTTGCGGTGAAACCTCTATTGTCTCAGTAGTTTTGCTAAAAAGTCTGGGACAGAATCCGGAATGCTACAACTTCAGTTTGAAGCTTAGCGTGTTCCAACAAAAGTGAGATGCACTCCAGTTGAAGGGAAAGCCTCTTACATGGGGAGATTTAAGTCGCTTGGAGAAGACTGCATTCGCTGCACGGTGGCGGATAATAGCATGGGCATGACACAAGAGCAGTGCGATCGCATTTTCGCTCTCTACTATCGAGGAGGCAACAGCCACCACTCTACAGACATCGGTTTATGATTGTAGGCGCAGGGGAAGAGTATTAATCAACCAGGAACAACGGCGCTGGATAGCTCAATCATCTTGACGAGCTTGAGACTCTTTCATAGAGCGGTGGATGAGTCGGCAGGGCCAAGAAAATGCTCCAACCGTGCTAACTACTGCAATGATGGCTAAAACTGACCAATTCCTTTTGGGGGGAGCATCAGACTCTTTGGAGTCATCTCCTGCACTTTTAACTAGCTCTGGTAGGGAGTGAGATAACTGTCTGGCCGTATTCACCCCTTCGATAGAAGCTCCAATCGTATAAGCGAAGAGAGCTATTTCTAACCAGTTATGTAGGACGAGAGTGCTGAAAGCAGCTCTATCGATGTGGATTGCACTAAGCAATATGCTTGGCGTTCTAATGACTTGCTTGCCCAAGGGTAGCTCTATGTTGAGCTGTGTCGCGAATGAGAAGAAGTCTGGAATTAATATAAGTATTAAGACTGCTAGTCTCCTGGTCGTCGATCAGCTGTTGAGCAGTGAACTGTTTGAGCAACCACTGTACCAAAGACAGATCGTCTAGCTGTAGCAGAGTGCTGACTTGTGTAGACTCTATTAAATTCCAGAACTGCCGCATCATTTTTGGAGTCATAAGAACCTCTTGAGAGCGTGAAACCACTGTGTATTTATACTTGGGAGTAAGCGCAATCCAAGCACTTTTTAGTGCTTCTTAAGATTTTCTTTATGTTTATATCTTTGCACAGTTTTGCTAATATGCAAGTCTTTCTGTGGAGGCAGATGTTTTGCAAGACAATTGTGGGTAGCAGAAAGTGCCGGGGTAGGCACCACCATCAAGCAGTA
>CAZZWA010000052.1:15966-17209 GCA_964657555.1 uncultured Microcoleus sp. | reverse complement strand
CAGCACACACCAATGCCTTCTTTCCGGCAATGCCTAAGTCCTCCCACTTTCCTCTTTTCGCCACCAAGGACAGTCTAAGGGAAAGGTCTGATCAAATTTTCAGGGAAACAAGCACTATCGTTTGTTGGCTGGGAATACTCTCTATCGTTAAATTTCCCCCATGTAGTTCTGCAATCCGTTTACTAATACTCAAGCCCAATCCCGAACCTTGTTGTTCATAAAGTTTACGTTCAAATTGCATGTAAGCTCCAATCTCAGCAATCTGTTCGGCAGTCATCCCCCGCCCTTGATCGCTCACCGACAGGATAAAGCTATTCTGAGTGACTTTGTTGGCGATTGTGACTGGTGTACCAGGAGCAGAAAACTTAAAGGCGTTATCAATCAGTTCTTCAACCAGTTTCTTGAGTCTATTTGCCGCTATGAGAACGGCAGAATCTTGCAGTTCTAATTGCAAGTCAGCTTCCCGGTTAGCAGCGCGTGCTTGTTGGAGCGCTTGGTTGGTAATCAATTCTTCGACCGTGCTAACCTGACAACTGCGCAGTGCTTTGATTCGCTCATGCTGAGTCGCCACCAGCTCTAGTTCTGCATATAGCAAAAAGTTCTGGATCAGCCGATACAAGCGATCGCCAGAAAACTGGATCTGCTCGACCATTTCTCGGATCTCAGAGAGTTCCAGTGAATCTAAGTCGTCTAGCAGCAGGTTTGATAAACCGATAATTCCATTGAGAGGAGTTCGCAATTCGTGAGGGAGAGCATGAGTAATGTTACCGCGCAACTCATCCAGTTTTTTCTGAGCTTGTCTGTCAACGGCGGCCTGTTTTTCCAGTCGAGACTCGACTGCTCGCAGCAATTCAGTTGCTCTACAGGGCTTGGTAAGATAGTCGTCGGCTCCTAATTCCATTCCCTTGCGGGTATCCGATTTATCCGCCTTGGCTGTGAGAAAAATGAAGGGAATAGTCACTGTGAGCGGGTTAGTTCGCAAAGCTTCCAGGACTTCGTAACCATCCAGTTCTGGCATCATGACATCGCACACAATTAAATCTGGCACTTGTTCAGTTGCTATCTGGACGCCAATGCGGCCATTTTCTGCTCCAATGGCTTCAAAATCCTGTGCTTCCAGCAGTTCTAGAATGTTTTCTCGAATTGCTGTCTCGTCTTCAATCACTAAAATTTTGGTCATTTGTCATGTTCCTAAATACCAGCTATAACAAAATTCCTCTATGCTGCTCTCTAGAGCTGACTT
>CAZZWA010000052.1:0-15866 GCA_964657555.1 uncultured Microcoleus sp. | reverse complement strand
AGCTTGGAAATCTTCTGCTGCCAACAGCTCCAAAATGTTGTTGCGGATACATTCTTCATCTTCAATCACGAGAATTTTGCTCATTGTTTTGGCCTCCCAAAGTTCAATCGCTCCAACATTTCAGCATTTTCAAGGGTAATCAAGTCTTTTAGGTTATTCACTTGATTGAGTATTGATAGTTCGCGGGCGCACTCTTGTTGCAAAATTTTTAGGTAGCGCTCGCGGACTTGCTCAGTTGGGGCAATTTTGAGCATTTGGATCGCCATGTTGATATTGGACATAGGATCGCGTAACTCTTGGGAAAGTCTTCCTAACAGATCTTCTCGGTTTTGACTTAGCTGTTCTAGCTCTTTTACTCTTTTTTGTAATCCTTTCGCCCGCTCCTGCTCGATTGCGTAGTGCTTTAGATAGGTGGTGTGTTTTTTCAAGCGGATGGTGATCGCACTCAGCAGTTCGGTGCAAGTACACGGCTTGGTGATATAGTCGTCGGCGCCTAGTTCCATTCCTAGGCGGAGATCGTCCCGGTCAGCTTTCGCACTGAGAAAAATGAAAGGGGTTGTTGCTGTAGCTGGATTTTCTCTTAATGTTGTCAAAACCTCATACCCGTCTAGGTCAGGCATCATAATGTCGCAAATAATTAAATCTGGTTGATGTTGTAGCGCTAGATCTACACCAATCTGACCGTTTTCTGCGCCTGCGGCCTCGAAATTTTCTGCTTCCAGAATTTCCAGAATGTTAGCGCGGACCGGTTCCTCGTCTTCAATCACCAAAATCTTAGTCATTTAGTTGTATATCTCAAGTAGTTGCTAGTTTTTAGTGTTCCCTGAAAACTCAAAACTAGCAACTACCTTGCCAAGGTAGTATCACAGTAAACTTGGTGCCCAAGCCGACTTCGCTTTCTACCATGAGATCACCGCCATGTGACTCTACAGACCTTTTGACAATCGTTAGTCCTAAGCCAGTCCCTGGGATGGTACCGACATTTTTGGCGCGATGGAAGGTCTCAAACAGTCTTTCTTGGTCTTCTTTGGGAATGCCAATCCCCTGGTCTTGGATGCGGAATGTAGCCACCCCCCCATTTTCATTGGTTTCACAAGCAAGTTCAAACAGAACTTTACTGCCTGAGGGTGAATACTTAATGGCATTCGATAGCAAATTGCTAAGGATGTGCCGCAGTAGTTTTTCATCCATGTAAGTCTGGCGGCAAACCCCTTGCGTCACAAAATCGATTGTGCGCTGCCGATCTTCTGTGAGTTGCAGGTCTTCGACGATTTCGCGGCAAAATGCTTCCAGATCCACTACTATAGGATTAAACTCCAATTTCCCTGCTTCAGCTTTCCCCACTAGCAGTACATCGTCTAACAGTTCTGCCATATGGTGAACGGCATTTTGAATGCGGTTGATGTGAGTGAGTCTTTTCTCTTGTGGCCATTTGGAATCATAGCTTTCTAGCAAATCTGCTGAAAATAAAGTGGCGGACAATGGAGTGCGAAACTCGTGGGAAACCATAGAGATAAAACGAGATTTGAGTTCATTAAGTTCTTTTTCTTTTTTCAAAGCTTTGTGAATTTCTGTTTCAGCTTTCCACCTGGCTAGAGCAATCTCAACAGTTGTGTATAAATCTCTTTCTTCAAATGGTTTGACAATATAGCCAAAAGGCTCTGTCTGCTTGGCTCTCTCTAAAGTAGTTGTATCTGTATGAGCTGTCAGAAATACGACTGGAAACCTGAAACGACTCCAGAGTTCCGCTGCGGCTTCTACCCCATCTATAGAGCCGTTTAACATAATATCCATCAAGATTAAATCAGGCTGTATTTTTTCTGCTTTCTCAATAGCTTTTTCTCCAGAAGCAACAACAGCAGGAACATTGTATCCTAATCTTTTGAGAGTGTTTCTAATATCCATACCAATAATGACTTCATCTTCAACGATCATGATTGTAGTTGCTGTCATTGTTTTAATCCCCTGCACTCCCGGTTAAAAGTAATTAAAAAATCGTTAATCTGCATGATGTGTCTGTGTCCTTCAGAAGGTTTAAAAGACTGCTTTGGTGCCATGGAACAAAAAGCCTGCATCACCCGAGTTAAACATAAAAGTTACCATCACGCCGTGTTTGGATGAGTACAGAGAATCGGCTTTATCCTTACTTACAGGAAACCACACCTGCCACTTGCTGTCATCCGTACTTGTAGCAGCTTTCAATTGAGAGCTTTCAGCAGAATCCGCAGGAATGCCCTAAGCATAGGCGCGAGTTCAGCCATAACGTTTGCAAGCAGTACACAGGTTTACCTGATTCAGCTTGATGATTGTCAATCTCAGATTCTCCAAATTTTTCCGGATGCACCATTTTTCAGACTGTTTAACTCTGTTATCAATACCAGCTCAGAGTTAGTCCAATGGATTCTGTCGCGCTCAAGTCGAATGTTCAAGATCTACAAACGGACGTTATCAACCTGCTGGAACAAATCAGCATACTGATAAGTCGAGCTGGTGCAGTTATTGGCTTTGATGGTGCTAGCGAGAAATGCGAGAAATTTCAGCGCTCAGTTGCCCAAGCAGCCCGTCATGTAGAAGACTTAGAGCTGAGGATGGCAATTGTCGCGCCGATGAAGGCTGGAAAGTCCACTATTATCAATGCCATTATCGGACAAGAGTTGTTGCCCAGTCGCAACGCTGCCATGACAACAATCCCCACTGAAATTATTTTTGATACCGAATTAAAAGAACCCAAACTGACTCTGAATTCCGAACTTAGAAAAATTTTTCAAGAGACATTTTTCACCTTGCAGCAAAAGATCTGCGAGTTAGGGAATGAGCGAGTGGAGGAAAAGATTGCTCAGTATCCTCATCTAGCAAAGTTGTTATTGGGGATTCAAGCCAAAACTGGAGGTTCAATAAATGGGGAGATTTCAGGACGCCAGCGGATTGTCAACAACCTAGGGGCACTGAATGATATTATCCGGTTGTGCAATCTCCTAGATCCACTTGCCGATCCCCTTGATTTCATTACAGATGTTCCGCGTATCCAGACTCCGTGCAGCCGATTGCAGAAAACAGAGTCACTAAACTTGCTAGGCAACTTGGTAATTGTTGATACGCCTGGTCCGAATGAAGTAGGAGAACACCGACTGGCAAATGTGGTTTCAAGGCAGCTACGGGCAAGTTCCTTGGTGTTGATTGTGCTGAATTTCACGGAACTGAATACCAAGGCAGAAGCAGAAGTTAAAAAGGATGTTTTAAAGGTTATTGAGTTACTGGGTAAAGAGAACTTGTATGTCTTGGTCAATAAAGTTGACCAGCGCAAAGATGGTGACATGACTACAGAGCAGGTGAGGAAGTTTGTTGCTGCTGAGTTTGGGATCGGCGATGGCGATACAAATCGAGTATTTGAAATATCAGCCAGGTGGGCATTTTCTGCAACCAACTTTCTGGGAGAGTTACAGCAGCGTCCCGATGTGGAAATTGCCGATTTGAAAACAGCGCGATCGCTTGCCCAAGACATATTTCCTATAGATTGGGAAGAAGAACTTCAGGAGGCAACAGTAGAACAATTAAAAATTAAAGCAGAGAAGCTGTGGAAGAAATCAGGCTTTGCTCCATTTCTAGAAAAGGCAATTAATGCACTCATGGCGGAAGCTGCACCTCGATGCATCATGTCTGCACTCAATATTGCTCGCAGCCGTTTGGCAGAACTGTATGATGATTTGCAGCTACGCAACAATGCTATTGGTGAAGATGAACAGAAACTACGGTCTGAGATCGCGGCATTGGCAGCTGATTTAGAGAGCCTGGAATCTTGTCACCAACAGTTGAGGGAAGTCAATACAATTAGGATAAAACTTCGGCAGAATCTTAATGAGATTCTTGACGACCTCAAAAAGCAAGCTAAAGTTAGCGTAGAAACCTATTTTTCTCAAGAGGAATACCAACAAGCAGAAGCAAACAACAGTCTTGGCTCTCAGTCCAAAAAATTGGCTCTAGATGGTAAGCAGTTATTTCTGAAAAGGCTGGCTGAATTTGAACTATTTCCTAAGTGGATATCTATTCGAATCAAATCTGTTTTTGAGTATAAAAAATCTGGACACTTAAAATTTAACAGAGCAGGAGACGCCCAAGAATTTGCAAATTTGGCAGCAATTTATGCTAAACAAAGAGCAGAATATTGCTATATGAAGCTCGGAAAATCACCCTTAATCAAATAGAACAGGCACGTAGCGACTTGAGAAGCTTTTTAACAAATGAAAGCAAATCTATCATTCAAAATGCTCGAAAGCGGTTGAATGAAACTTTTAACATAGATTTATCTTTGCCTCTTCCTACCTTAAAAGCCGATGATAGAATTGATTACATGCCCCCTAAAGTCAGGCGTCAGACAAAAGAGATTGCTGAGTATAAGAAGAAAAAATATAAACCATTTTATTTTCTTTGGCTGATTGAGGTTGAAAAAGAGTTTTCAATAGTTAGACACGAAGAATACTATACCATTTCCCTAGAACAAGTAGTTGCAAACGTCAACAGATCGATAGAACAAAGCATTGCTAATATTAGTAATGAAATTTACCAATATCTTGATGAAGATTTTCAACAGCAAGTTGATACTTTCTTTAAAAATCTTGAGTATTATCTAAGTAATTACCAGGACAGCTTGGTACAAGCACAGCAAGACCAGCAGCTTTCTCTTAGCCAAAAAAAGACATTAGTGAAGGAACTCAATTCCTGGGTTTTAGAAGCTCATAAAAGTATTGAGCAGGCAGACTCCTATCTCGAATATACAACAGCTTTGATATTAGATAAATGATGAATCATGCTATCTCATAAGACTATCTTGTGTTTTTAGTGACCGACTTTGCTGGATGGCTTTGTACCCGATCTGGTTAATTGCCCGTCATACAGTTATTGTTTTTTTGCTAATAGATAATGCTTGAGAGTGCTTTTGGCGGCTAGAAATCATGATTTTCCCAAATAGAAAGCCGCATTCCTCTCCTACTAAGCTTGTGGTAATTAGGAAGGAAATGCGGTAGCACCTTCGGTACTGCTAACTGCCTACACAGTCACTGGCGCTAGCAAATAGAACTCCCAAGGAGCTAGTGCCACACGCTAACTCCTCGGGCATCACGCCTAGAGAGCATCTGCTAATGCTAACGATACCCTCTAGTTGCCAGTCCGGAGCTTTTACTCAAACCCATCTGTATGTTGGATGACTTTGAAGATAATTTGGGTAAATATCGAGGGGATTGGATAGTCTAGAAGACAATTTGAAGCTAGAACGAAAACGGGTAGCAATTCTGCCAATGTGAAAGCTTTCGTATTTTTCCTCTTGGAATATTGGCATTCACGATATCGCCAATTTGAAACCCCATAAAAGATTTGAGGGCTAGCTTGCCCAGAATTACTCCTGTTTAATCACCTGATTATATAGAAGGTAACTGGTTTGCCTATTCCTTGGTGTGAACTTGGATGCTCTTATCATAACGGCTGCCTAGTCATCTCTATCCGTTTGGTCAACCACAGGACTACGAGCTGTATTTCAAGCCCGCCCCATACCCAGAAAGGTTTGGGGGAGAGCGTTGACATGATTGATAAGTTGTTTAAGAACAAGCACCACCCTATTCGACTCGACACTCGATAGTCTGGTATTATCGACTATTCCTTGTGTGGAACGCGGTTATTCCTCTTCCTCATCTCCTGAAGTTGCTTCATTCAGCTTAGAATTAATCTGAATCAGGCGAATGTGTTTGTATCCCAACTTGATTTCAAACTCATCCCCTGGCTGTAGTCCCATTTCTTGGGTATAGTTAGACCCAATGACAATAGAACCGTTTTTATGAACCGATACACGATAGGTAGCCTCTCGTCCACGACCATCTTTTGCGACCTCTGGATCGAGAGGAATACCCTTTGCTACTAGCAGGGCATCATAAAAATCTGTGAGGTTAACACGTTCGACTCCATCCTTAGTGACGGTGTAATAGCCACAGAGTTTCGCTAGTTCTCTCCTAGGCAAATCAGAACCCTTGACCTTCTGAAGTAATGCTCTCCCCGTTAAGGGTGATATTGCAGTGTCAGCCATTTCTGAGTCCTCAAAGTTTAATTATTTACTGTCTTGACCAATAATAATCCTAGCTCATTTACGACAACACTCAAGTAAAACTTCCTAGCATTATAACTAAAACGGCAACCGAGCGAGATCACTGAAGCAAAGCTATCTACCTCTGACAATTCGTATCGTTTTCTGTTGCATCAGTATGGTTAGAGTCGGGATTGGAGATTGACGAGGAGGTGAGGAAGAAAGCTGGTAATCCTAGTGCTGTTTGGCAGAAATAACTTACCAGTTGTGAGCAAGGGAGATAGAGAAATACCGTCCAGCCCCATGGAACTAGAGAAGAACTTCTGCGGCGATGCACTAGTCACCTGCTTACCAGTCCTGCCAAACAATATGATTCAGATACAAACAGATTTGATATTGTGCCTTGCTAGGGAAGAAGCCATTAATTTATGAGATATCATTTCTAGGGTGAGACAGCAGACGGCTAGACTGTTACTTACAAAAACTGCTTCAGACATGAGTTGATTCGAGGGTGACACCCCCCAAATCCCAGTGGGCCAAACTCTGTCTCGGCAACTATAAAAGTCCTGACAAGAGCATTACTCCGATAGCACCGATCAGAGCAAATGTTGATTGCGCAATGTTGATTTAGGCAGATGGCTCTGGGTTCAAGAGTAAAGGAAGTGACCTTAACACAGTCTATTAGCATAGGTTTGATAAAACTTAGAGATATCACATTTGTCGCCAAAATCCGGCTTTGCGATCGCTTCTGTCTTTAGCACTTTTCCCAGCAGCACTGCCTCAAATATCTGGTCATCTACCAATATTTGGCTCGCCGTTTTGCTGTCTACAGGCTTGGAGGATAATTCACCAAAGCTGCGCCTACTGAAAAATCTACAGGCGCAGCGTGCATAGCAGCTTTTTAGGGAGAGTTCTCACTGAAATTGCGTCTGGAAGTCAAAAGTCAAAAATTTCTCTTAAACGTTAAGTCGCAAGTCTTGTCCCCGGCTTTAGCTATGAGGCATAGTGTACTACTTTTGACTTATGAACAACATTTGTGCTAGAAAATTATCTTTGTCCTAGGGAACTACAAGAAATAAATTATCCATTGCCTGCATCTAACACGGGGAGCAAATTCTTCTGACCCTGCTCCCCCTGCTCCCTCAATGATTGGATATTTTTTGATTTGGCAGTCCCCTAGTTCCCCAAAAAAGATAAGTTTGTGGTCGCACAAAGTATAATTGAAATTCAGTGCCTATCGGCGTTCTATGACGGGCTTGACGCTTCATCTGTTTAGGACGTCCTAGGCAAGATTGGTGGGGATATTTAAAGTTATGGTGCTAATTGTCCAAAAATACGGTGGCAGCTCTGTTGGTTCAGCCGAACGCATTCAGGCAGTTGCGGAGCGAGTTATGAAAACAGTCCAGATGGGTAACTCACTGGTTGTTGTGGTTTCGGCTATGGGCAAAACTACAGACGGGCTGGTGAAATTAGCCAAACAAATCTCCACTAACCCCAGCCGTCGGGAAATGGATATGCTGCTCTCAACTGGCGAGCAAGTCTCCATCGCCCTATTGAGTATGGCGTTGCAGGAACTAGGACAGCCAGCAATTTCCCTGACAGGGGTACAGGTAGGAATTGTGACTGAAGCTGAACACACCCGCGCCCGGATTCTGCATATCCAAACTGAGCGGATTGAGCGCCACCTCCAGGCGGGGAAAGTGGTTGTGGTAGCGGGTTTTCAAGGTGTTACCAGTATCGAGGACTTGGAAATCACGACTTTGGGCCGTGGCGGATCTGATACTTCAGCTGTTGCCCTTGCTGCTGCTTTACGGGCTGAGTGTTGTGAGATATATACGGATGTACCAGGTATTTTGACTACAGATCCCCGCTTGGTGCCAGACGCCCAACTGATGGACGAGGTGACTTGCAATGAAATGCTGGAATTAGCCAGCTTGGGGGCTAAGGTACTGCATCCTCGTTCCGTAGAGATTGCTCGTAACTATGGCGTCCCTCTAGTGGTACGCTCTAGCTGGACTGATGGCCCCGGAACGCGAGTCATTTCTCCAACTCCTAAACAGCGTTCTTTACAAGATTTAGAAATCGCTCGTCCTGTAGACGCTGTAGAATTTGATACCGATCAAGCGAAAATAGCCATGTTGCGAGTGCCAGATCGTCCCGGTGTGGCAGCACGGTTATTCGGTGAAATTGCCCGTAGGGATTTAGATGTTGACCTGATTATCCAATCGATTCACGAAGGCAACAGCAACGATATTGCCTTTACAGTGAGCAAAAACGCCATCAATCAAGCTGAAGCTGTAGCAGATGCGATCGCCCCAGTTCTACGTACCCATCCTACCCCGCATTATGGAGAAGCAGAGGTGATGGTAGAGCGGCAAATTGCTAAAGTCAGCATAGCTGGTGCTGGAATGATTGGGCGTCCTGGGGTGGCTGCCCAGATGTTTGCTACCCTGGCAGCAGCGGGGATCAACATCCAAATGATCTCCACCTCTGAGGTGAAAGTCAGTTGCGTGATTGATGCAGAGAATTGCGATCGCGCTATTTCCGTCCTTTGCCAAACCTTTGAGGTGAACACTTCCCCAATCCAACAGCTAGTTCCCAAAATCCAGCATCCAACATCCAATATCCAAAGTTCACCGCCAGTGCGTGGTGTCGCCCTCGACTTAAACCAAGCCCGTCTAGCAATTCGTCACATCCCAGATCGTCCGGGAATGGCAGCTCAACTATTTGGACTGTTAGCCGAGAAAAATATCAGCGTTGACATGATTATCCAATCCCAACGCTGTCGTGTTATTGATGGTATTGCTACCCGTGATATTGCCTTCACGGTGACACAAGCGGATGTAGAAGATGCCCGCACAGTACTACAAAATGCCGGATCAGCACTGGGATGTGGAGAAGTTCTGATCGATCCAGAAATTGCCAAAGTTAGTATTGTCGGTTCTGGTATGTTGGGACAACCTGGCGTGGCAGCCAGACTGTTTGAGGCGCTTGCTAAGGAACAAATCAATATTCAAATGATTGCTACCTCGGAAATTAAAATCAGCTGTGTCGTGGATCGAGAAAGCGGAGTCCAGGCTCTACAAGCTGTTCACTCCGCTTTTGGTCTTGCTGGCAACCAGAAAATTCAAGTTCCCGCTTAAAGTTTTGGCATATTTTAGCTTTGTCAGGCGATCGCACTGACTCTCATTCTCCGACTCTGTAAATTGGCGTAATCGCCTCTACCTCTTAGGAGTCAAACCGCCTTTTTGGGGAGTTGTTGTCGTACCTGAATTAGGGAAACTGGGTGGGGGCACAGTGCTGCCGGGAGCGATGGGGTAGACACTGGGTTGTTCGGGCAATTGTTGACCAGGAGTCACTGGCAAAGGCTGAATTGGATTGTATGGCGTTCCTGGTGGGTTGGTTGTGCCATAGGGATTATAAGGCTGATAGGGAGCGTTAGGGATTCCCTGAGCAGGAGGAACCCCACTATCGGAACCTGGCGCTTGTCCAGAGACACTGACTGAGTCCGTTGCCAAAGCCACGCGATCGCCCCCCACTCTCTTCATCATATCCAACACCTGAATTACCAAGTCGTAACTCACCGCCCTGGAAGCACGCAGTACTATTGATCCCTTAGGATTAGTCGCATGATAGTTTTTCAAGGCTTGGGTAAACTGCTCTGGTGAGTTGATTTGCTGTTGTTCGATGTAGATACGATCCTGATCCAGCAGGGTAACAATCAAATTTTCCCGCATCTGCGAGGCCGCACCATTCTTCGCCGTCGGCAAATCGACGTTAATCGCCTGCTGACGAGTCACTTGCAGTGCTACCACAATAAAAAAAGTCAAAATACAAAAGATGATGTCAATCAAAGGAATGACTTCAATCCGAACTTCGTCAGATGGAGCATCCAGGTTAATCTTCATAGACTCAAACTAAGATGGAGGTAGGGGTTAACCAGTTCTATTCCTGGCAATAGTGCATGTCACTAAGTCACCAGAGTTATCGTACTGTTTGGTTCTATTTTTGGGTCGTATCAAAATTCTCTATGTTCTCTTTCACGGGATAACCTTTGCCAGCAATTTTTGGCCATTCTTGGCGGTAGAGTAACTCTAACTCATTCCCAGCTTTGCGGAAAACTTTAACTTGGTTAGCAAAAAAAGCTTGAAACAACCGATAAAACGCTAAGCTGCCAATGGCTACCACCAAACCCAAGGCAGTACAAATGAGAGACTCACCAATGCCCATAGTCACTTGCTCTGTACCTTGCGTAGCAATATTGCCGCGAATACTACTGAGGGCATAGATTAATCCCACGACAGTGCCCAGCAATCCTAGTAAAGGTGCAAGGGTAATTACAGCTTCTAAGACTTTGTCACCCTTGCGCATGGAGGCCAATTCCTCGTCCGCGGCTGCTTCTAGTGCCAGCTTAAACAATTCTGGCTCTGGGTAAGAAAGCCGCAGGGGAGCATACAGAAAGCGACCTATCGGTTGCCTTTTGACTTGGTGAGCAATATCACTGGCAGCCTCCCAGTTGATTCTTGCCGCTTCCAAGACGCGATCCACAATCTCCCTTTCTTTAGTCATGATTCTTGCCCAAAACCACAAACGCTCAAGGATAGTGGCTAGCGAGAGGATAGATAAAAAAATCAGTGGCCCTATCGAAAAAATCAGCAGTGGCCATATTGACACTGCACTCTTTTCCAACAAATCTCCAATCACAATCGGTTCTTACCTCCGTACATTGCCCAACCCAAATCCTATATAAAGGTTTTTTGCTTATCCAATTTTAATCAAGCACTGTCATTCGCTCTCTTATTGAGATGGTACGTTTTTCCTTGTCTTAGTCGCCAATCTCTCAACTGAAGGCGACGAGGATACCGCATCTCGAGAGTGGGTGTGGGGAAGCTCAAAGTAGAGGAATTATACCAAATCCGGCTCTACTACCGCCTTTTTGGGCAATCTGCTCTCACCTGGTAGAGACGTTCTGCCGGAACCCCTCTACGACTGGAAAATAAAAGAAGGTTTTACACGCGGATTTGGTGTTACTTGTTCTTCCCCCAGCTTTCTACGAGAGTCACCCATACCACCTTGTTCACTGTTAATTGCTGATTGTTCATGACCACGAACCATGACGCCCGATACTGCATCCCCTCGTGGGTGGAAGAGGTCTTCATCCAATAGGTATCAAGGGCAGCGGATTGCTCTCGTAAGTAGAATATTCTAGTCAAAATCGGGGGGATATCCACACATGCTTGTCGTTAGTAGATTTGTCAATATTAAAAGTAAATGGAGGATTAAAGAATGAATTTTTCAATCCAATCGATTTACAATTGGTATCGCAATACGTTGCGCAATCCCAAATATCGCTGGTGGATCATCCTGGGATCATTAGTTTATCTATTCAGCCCAATTGATATCGCTCCGGACTTCATCCCTGTTCTGGGATTACTTGATGACGGTGTGATTCTGACGCTGCTGGTTTCGGAGGTTTCTCAGCTATTAGCTGCACGCATCAAGTCTCGTGAAGATACAACAGCTACCTCCACTGCTGGTGAAGACTCAACTCCTACGTCAGAAACAGTCGATGTGAAAGCTGTTCCCATTAAGTAGCTTCTAGTTAGAGCACAATATCTTCAGTCCCCTTGCTATCGTGCAGTCCTACTTAGCAGATTGTCAACTAGCGAGGGTTTTTCGCTTTGAGAATTTCTGAAAAAAAAGGCACTGTACTCATAGGGCTGGGGAGCAGATCAATAATTTTATAGCCCAATACGGTTCAGTTAGCGCTCAAAACCTTTTAGCCCAGTAGGTTGGGTTGAGGTACGAAACCCAACATTTTTTGGATTTTGTTGGGTTTCACTTCGTCAACTACAACTTTCCTTAACTGAACCGTATTGTTTTATAGCCCACATTCCGCATGCTTCGACAAGCTTGTTCTGAGCGTTCGACTGAGCATAGCCGAAGTGAGGCCACTGAGCATAGCCGAAGTGCAGGCTGAGGGCTCAGTAGCCACCTTTAACTAGCATAATCGGTTTTTCAGTCATTGGTAATCTGGAATACACGGGACTACGCAAAATAATTTGACCAGTCCCCAATCCCTAATCCCCAAAATACGTACTCTGACACTTCGGGTTACGGAATGTAAGTTCTAGATTCAAGAACGCCCTTAAAGAAAATGCCAAATTAGCTGTTAGACTGAAGTCATAAATAAGCTTAATCAGAGTTCGCCGCAAATTTTTGCGGTAACGGCAAGGTAGAGCTTCCAGCTCATACTGAAAGGGTTAAATATTATTGTAATAGGGCGGATGATGGGACTTGAACCCACGAATATCGGTACCACAAACCGACGCCTTAACCCCTTGGCTACACCCGCCAGGTTATGATATAGCATTATAGCAGGCTAGTCCGGATTTGAACTAGGATCTCTTGTCAACTCCGCAATTCCTATGGAATAAGCGTCCTAAAAGTTAGAGCGCTCAAACCCTGAACTGCTTAGCTACACCCGCAGTTGCATCTATTAATATAGCATTTTGCTGGTTAGCTGATCTAGTAGTCTGCCAAACTGGCTTTATCTTTTTTCAGAGAATTAAACAGGTAATGCTATTCCGCACTTCCTTGTAAGCTGATACGCATCTAAATTTAACTTTTTGCAGCCTAGAGTTCTTGCCACAAGGCTTTCGGGCAAAAAATCAATGAGTGACAGCTTAGCGTTCTTGATACTGGCTTCCACCAACCTGATTGCCACTTTAGGTGAACATCTGGCGAGAGCCTACGCCAATGCATTAGGTCTTGTTGTTCTACCCCTGCCTATTGAAGTACTTGTAAAAGCTAAGGCTACATGCCGACTTCACACTTTTTGCTGGAACTCAAGTGCCAGAAGACGTAGTCTTAAGTAAAAAACTGGTGGAAAATTTCCATGAAGGGTTTACAGGTTCTTACAGCAATTGCAGGAGTTGGCTTAGCGGGTTTGGGAGCAGCAATGGCTATGACTAATCCCGGTCAGGATGCTTATGAGGATTATGCTCTGAAGAACTTGACTGTCTATTTGAAGGACAACGTCTGCGCACAAGCGCCAAAATGGTTGGATAACAATTTCCTCCAGCGCCAATGTACATCACTGATAGATACAGGACGCCCCCAAATTCAGAGGATGATTACCGAGGGCACCCATCGGCAGAATTTTATTTTCTTTAGTATTTACCAAACCGATCTCTCTCCTGGATCGTTCTTGCCTGCCTATCATGTTGAAACGGTGGGAGCTCTTCAACATTTCTACACTTACCGAGCTGGGAAAGAGTGAAAATAGTAGGGGAGAGAGTTTAAAAATGTGTTGCACCCTCTCCATACACTAACGATGTCGGCGGACTCGCACTGGGGAATACTGAGTAGACCGACTCGATTAAGATAGATGCTGAGTGCTGTAATGAGCTACTGTGTCATTCCTGGATGTAAAAATCCCCAAAACCAGAATTCCGATAGATTTTGCCAGTTTTGTGGTGCGCATCTATTGCTGAAAGAACGCTATCGCCCAGTGCAACCAATTGGTAAAGGTGGGTTTGGCAGAACTTTTTTGGCGGTAGATGAGCATATTCCTTCTCAGCCAAACTGTGTGATCAAACAACTCTACTTTCCAGAGGCAGATACCGATACCCGCAAAAAGGTGGTTGCCTTATTTCGCCAGGAAGCAATGCGCTTAGATGAATTAGGTCAGCATCTCCAAATTCCCCAGTTGCTAGCTCACTTTGAACAAGAACGGCAGCTTTATCTGGTGCAAGAGTTTATCAAGGGGCCGACTCTGTCCCAGGAATTACGGCAAAATGGCACCTATAGCGAAACGCAGATTTGGGAATTGCTGCGGGATTTATTGCCGGTTCTGGAATACATCCACAACCATAACGTTATCCATCGGGATATCAAACCAGCTAATATCATCAGACAAGTCAGCAATTCCGGGTCAAAGCGGCTTGGGAATGGCCAGTTGGTATTGCTTGATTTTGGCATAGCCAAATTATTCAGCGACGCTACTCTGACCAAAACTGGCACGATTGTCGGTAGCCCAGAATACATAGCACCTGAGCAACTCAAGGGCAAAACCTTTCCTGCCAGCGACCTCTACAGTTTAGGCGTTACCTGCATTTACTTGCTGACGGGCGTACCACCCCTAGACATGTTCGACATTATTGAGTGTCAGTGGGCGTGGCGGCATTTCTTGCCCTCTGGAGTCAACAGCGTCAGCGATCGCTTGGGTCAAATTCTAGATAAGTTATTACAAGATTCTCTAAAAGAGCGGTATCAAAGTGCTAGTGATGTATACAAAAATCTTAATCAGCTAGAACACCCCAGTACAGTTAGTCCGATCCAGAAGCGGTCTGCTAGGACTAGTCTGGGTTCAGAGGTGGGGGTAGATTATCGGAAACTAGAGAATTTGCTGGCAACTAGGAGATGGAAACAGGCAGATGAGGAAACCTGGGCGGTGATGTGCGAAGCATTGGGTAAACGGATCGGCAGCTATATCTTCGAGGGCGATATTGAGAAGTTTCCTGGTGATGATTTGTGGACAATTGATCAGTTGTGGCTCAAGTATAGTGGCGGACGCTTTGGCTTCAGCAGGCAAAAGCAAATCTATGAAAGCCTTGAAGGCGAATACAATCAGTTTTGCGATCGCGTAGGATGGCCCACACACACTCCTTATGTTGCCGATACCAATCTGAAATTTAACGCTAATGCCCCATTGGGACATTTACCATCGCGTCGGTGGGTGGGAGGTTCCCAATGGTGGCATCACGCTGCGGCAATGGCTGCGAGACTGGAACACTGCGGCATCAGCTAAGAAGATGCTAAACGCTAACAGGATAAAGGTTTCCCAACCTTAGTCTGATAAATATCAAATATTTCTGCGATTACACGGCTCAAAATGAGCGAATTGTAAGTATGACTCCTTCTCTGGTTATAGGAATCCATTTTTCAACTATACCTAGGGATTAAGGTAAGGATGTTTTTTCTGGGATAGCCTGAATGTATAACTAAAGCTTTGTGAAGGCTAAAAAGTTTTTAGATTGTTGATCTAAAGCTTTCGCAACTCATTCCAGTTGACCCTTTAACCACTCAACGGAGAGGAGAATTTAATTCGTGTTTTTTCACAAAAAAGAAACGATTCATACCGTCAATATTAAAGAGGCCAACCCCCGTTTTGCCCAACTGCTGCTAGAGCAGTTCGGTGGTGCAACTGGTGAACTATCTGCAGCTTTGCAGTATTGGGTGCAGTCTTTTCACGTCGAAAATGCTGGTATCCGAGATATGCTCCAGGATATCGCCATTGAAGAATTTAGTCACCTGGAAATGGTGGGCAAACTCATTGAAGGTCACACTAAAAATGTTGACCAAACAGAAGCTTACAAGAGTACTTTATTTGCTGTGCGGGGTATGGGCCCTCACTTTTTAGACAGTCAAGGCAATGCCTGGACAGCTAGTTATCTCAATGAAGGTGGAGATGTGGTACGCGATCTGCGAGCTAACATTGCTGCTGAAGCTGGTGCACGTCAGACTTACGAAGAGTTGATTAAGCTGGCAACTGATGAAGGGTCGAAGCAAACCTTGGTGCATTTGCTAACTCGTGAAATCTCTCATACGAAGATGTTCATGAAAGCGCTTGATTCGCTAGGTAAGTTAACTGACCCCTTCTTTGGTAACATTCAGCCAGATTCAACTGTAGACATCTACTACAACCTATCTACAAATGGTAAAGACGAGCGCGGTCCTTGGAACGCAGAGCCTGACTTCAAATATGTTGCTAACCCTGGCTAAGAGTCAGTAGTAA
>CAZZWA010000051.1:17790-19785 GCA_964657555.1 uncultured Microcoleus sp. | reverse complement strand
TCAATCCCAATGGCATTATCTTTGGAGCCAATGCCCAGCTTAGCATTGGTGGCTCTTTTGTGGCAACCACAGCCAATGCCATCCAGTTTGGCAATCAGGGCTTTTTCAGTGCTTCTACTCCTAATGTTCCCCCAGTTTTAACGGTGAATCCTTCTGCTTTGCTATTTAATCAAATTGCTGTTGCATCCATCACCAACAACTCAAAAGCACCAGCGGGATCATATCAATTAGGAGGAGCTTTGTCTGGTATAAATGTTCCTTTGTTTGGTCTGAGGGTTCCTGATGGCAAAAGTCTGCTTCTGGTAGGTGGCAATGTAAGCTCAGATGGTGGTGGATTGAATGCTTTGGGTGGTCGAGTTGAGTTGAGCGGAGTGGCAGGAACGGGAACGGTAGGGCTGGATGTTAATGGCAACAACCTGCGTTTAAGTTTTCCCGATAGCGTAGCGCCAGCAGATATCACCCTCACTCATGGAGCTAGCGTTGATGCTAGTGGCGAGGGCGGCGGTAATATCCATGTGCAGGGCAGGCGTGTTATGCTCAGCGATGGCTCACAGATTGTGGCGAATACTTTGGGGTCGAAACCTGGCGGGGGTTTGATTATCAATGCTTCTGACTCCGTGGAACTGATTGGCTCCTCACCAGGCGGCAGCTTGACGACTCAGACTCAAGGAACTGGAGATGCAGGCAACATAACAATCTACACGGGGAAGTTGATTGTTCGCGATGGAGCCCAAATATCAAGTTCTACTCTTGGCAAGGGTTCAGGAGGGCAACTGACTGTGAACGCTTTCAAGTCCGTGGAACTGATTGGCGCAGCATCAGATGGTTCTAATAGTGGTTTGTTTAGTTCAACTTTCGCTGCCGGAGATGGCGGTGACATAACAATTACAACTTCGAGGTTAATGGTTAGGGACAAGGCAGCTATATCAGCAGGGTCTGACAACTTAATAGACTCTTCTGGGAGATATATACCAGCAACAGGACGAGGAGGGCATTTGACCATAAACGCCTCCGAGTCAGTGGAGGTAACAGGGGGTTTGGTGGCGACAGAGACTTCGGGTCTAGGAGATGCTGGTGACGTAACGCTTACCACTGGGAAGCTAATTATCCAGAATGGGGGTGAAGTAAGTTTGAGCAGTGCAGTTCCAAAAGATGTCATCTACTTAGGAGAGCCACACAATCTAGGGAAAGCAGGCGAACTCAACATCACCGCTCGCTCTATACTTCTGGATAATCAAGGAAAACTCATTGCTGAGACTGACTTAGGTCAGGGTGGAAATATTAACATACGGGCGCAGGACTCATTACTGTTGCGCCATAACAGTCAAATTTCTACCAGTGCAGGTATCGCCCGAGCTGGTGGAGATGGTGGTAACATCAAGCTCACAACCCCATTGCTCATCACCGTTACCCAAGAAAATAGCGACATTACAGCTAATGCCTACACAGGTAAAGGGGGTAGAGTCCAAATCGCCACTCAAGGGATCTTTGGCTTCCAGTTTCCCAAACAACCGACTTCCCTGAGCGATATCACTGCTAGTTCTCAGTTTGGGGTAAATGGTGTAGTGCAAATTAGTAACCCTGCCATCGACCCCAATCACGGTTTAGTTGTTTTGCCTGCACAGCCAGTCGATGTGACCAGGCTAGTGGCACAGAACTGTCCAGCGGGTGGAGGTTATGTGGCTAGAGGGTCGAGTAAATTTACGATCGCCGGACGCGGCGGCTTACCGCCCACTCCTAGAGAGACACTCGGCAGTGATAACGTTTTAGAAGATTGGGGCAGTCACTTCCTTGCTTTTGCTCAGCTGCCGAGAGAGAATCAACTAAGTCGTCCGGCTGTTTCTACCACCCACCCGACGCCCCCTAAACCAGAGCCTTTCGTGGAAGCTCAAGGGTGGGTATTAGATACCAACGGCAAGGTGGTACTTACGGCTAATGTGCCCCCCATAACACCCCACAATTCAAGACTAACTCCGCCCAATTGCCCTGGCTCTT
>CAZZWA010000051.1:14946-17690 GCA_964657555.1 uncultured Microcoleus sp. | reverse complement strand
AGGTAAATTAAATGCGGAACAGCTCCCGTGGTTCTCAACGCTTAATGAGGAGTTGGGTGGCTCATCCCCTGATCGCCCTGCTGACCATGCTGCTATGCGCAGTCGTGTCACCTGTTTTTGCCGAAGCTCCCACTTTGAACTCTACCGTCTCAAGTTTACCTAGCTCACTTCAGACGTATAGCTTGGTGCAACAGGGCAAAATACTCTACGATACAGGACAATTTGCTGAGGCGGTCAAGATTCTGCAACAGGCGGTCCAAATCTATCAAAGTCAAGGGTACAGATTAAAACAAGCCACAGTATTAAGCAATCTTTCATTAGCATATCAGCAACTCGGCTTATGGTCTGAGGCCACCAAGGCCATTACAGATAGTCTCAGTTTGTTACACTCACAACCAAATCTAGGTAACTCTAAAGACCACCTACAAGTCCTAGCCCAAATTTTGAACACCCAAGGGCGTCTGCAATTAGCACTAGGACAACCAGAACAAGCCCTGACCACTTGGCAACAGGCTCAAGCTACCTACACTCAAGCAGGCGATCGCGCTGGGATTGCCCTGAGCCTAATTAACCAAGCTCAAGCTCTACAAGCTTTGGGACTAGAGCTCCGGGCTTGTCAGACATTGCAGCAAGCTTTAGGATACCAGGCTCAAACCTGTGAAATTTCTCCTCAGGTGAACCAAGCCTTCCAAAAACAACCAGACTCTCTCCTCAAGGCAGTTGCGTTGCGTAATCTCGGCGATACTCTGCGATTGATAGGCGATCTTAAGCAGTCCCAGGAGGTTTTGAATCAGAGTTTAGAAATAGCCAAACGTTGGCAATCGTCTCAAGAGATAGGTGCTGTCTTGTTGAGTTTAGGTAACTTAGCCCGACTTAAGCAAGACACCCCAGCCGCGTTAGTATTTTATCAACAGGCGGCAACTGCATCCCCTTCCCTAACGACCAAGCTACAGGCACAACTGAATCAACTGAACCTCTTACTGGAAACCCAGCAATGGTCAGAGGGAGAGGCTTTGTGGCCCCAACTCCTGTCTCAGATTACCAACTTGCCCCCAAGTCATCAAGGGATCTATGCTCGGATTGACTTTGCCCAAAGCCTGATCAAGCTATTAGTGGCCAGTCGTCAGTCGTCTGTCATCAGTAGTAGTGGACAACAGACAACGGGCATTGCTCAGCTATTGGCCACAGCAGTCCAGCAGTCTAGAAGCATAGGAGACCAACGAGCTGAAGCTTACGCCCTCGGTTCTCTCGGTGGGCTATATGAACACAACCAGCAGTGGTCTATAGCCCAAGACCTTACTCAGCAGGCACTCCTCAAAGCCCAATTCATCAACGCCCCAGACATCGCTTACCGTTGGCAGTGGCAGTTAGGACGCTTATTCAAAGTTCAGGCAGACATCCCAAAAGCGATCACCGTTTACACTGAAGCAGTCAGCACCCTCCAGTCCCTGCGCAGCGATCTAGTGACGATCAATCCCGACATACAGTTTTCCTTTCGGGAGGAGGTGGAACCTGTCTATCGGCAACTCGTCGATTTGCTCTTGCAACCTTCCCAGGCTCCCCCTAGTCAAGGAGAGAAAGTGCCTAGTCAAGCACATCTCAAGCTAGCGCGTCAGATAATTGAATCTCTCCAACTGGCAGAACTAGACAACTACTTTCGCTCAGCCTGCTTGCAGGCTAAGGTGGATATTGATAAATTGGTTGACCAGGAAAATTCAAAAGCAGCAGTCATCTATCCGATTTTTTTAGAGCAACGATTAGAAGCAATCATCAAGTTACCTGGTCAAAAGAAACTGCGTCACTACACGACTACCATAGCCCAAGATAAAGTAGAAAGAACTTTAGCCAGACTGCGTTCGTACCTACAAGATGTTACCCAAACCCATCTGGTTAATGAGCAGTCACAACAGGTCTATGACTGGTTAATCCGACCAGTTGAAGCAGAGTTGGCCAACAGTAACATTAAAACCTTGGTGTTTGTTCTGGATGGTGCTTTGCGCAACATCCCGATGGCAATTCTCTACGACAAACAACAGAACAAGTATCTAGTAGAAAAGTATGCGATCGCCTTGACTCCAGGTCTACAGCTCATTAACCCCAAACCTTTGCAGCCAAGACAGTTAAATGCCTTAATTGCTGGAGTGGACGAAAAACGCCAAGTCCAAGGCCGAGAGTTTCCCGCACTGGAAAATGTGGCTCGTGAATTGAGAGAAATCCAGTCTGAGGTACTCAAAAGTCGGGAACTTCTCAATCAGCAGTTTACCACCATCAACCTGCAAAACCAGCTTCAATCGTCTCCCTTCTCTGTGGTTCACCTGGCAACTCATGGCGAGTTTAGTTCTAACCCAGAAGAAACCTTTATTCTTACCTGGGATAAACTCCTCAATGTCAAAGACTTTGATCAGTTGCTGCGGCTGAGCGATCAAAGCGGGTCTAGCACCATTGAGTTACTCGTCTTGAGTGCGTGTAAAACAGCACAGGGAGACAAGCGAGCTGCTTTGGGACTAGCAGGGGTGGCCCTGAGAGCAGGAGCCCGCAGTACGCTGGCAACGTTGTGGTCGGTAGATGACAAATCTACCTCAGAACTCATGAGTCAGTTTTACCGAGAGTTAAAGACTGGGGTGAGTAAAGCTGAAGCACTCCAACAAGCCCAACTAGCTATCCTGAAATCTGAAAAACGTCCATATTTCTGGGCACCTTATGTTTTAGTAGGAAATTGGCTATAAACTCTCTGATCGCCATTT
>CAZZWA010000051.1:9163-14846 GCA_964657555.1 uncultured Microcoleus sp. | reverse complement strand
TACCTCCCTCGTAGTCATGTATGTAAAAATAGCGCTAGTAGTAATTGCCATCTTTGCCTAGCCATAATGCTAGTACATATGAACTAAAACTCCTCGCGCTTCGCTAAATTTGAGGGTGGGCGATCGCTACTCCAAGCCCACCAAACATAGTCACACTGGCACTGATAAAATTCCTGCCATTTTTTATGATAGTCTTCGGTAATCACCGGGGAGCGCCGGTTAATCCAAACGCGCTGGGACTCCGTGCAGCTAGAGTGACAGGCTGGACAGCAAAACCCAGGAGCGTGACTCGCTGACTGAATCCAAGCAGGAGGGGTTGGATCAAAAGCTTCCATGCATCAAGATTTCTAAAGTCCCTCTACCTATTATTAACGTTTTAGAGCTGGTAGTTGTGAAGTAGAAGTCATTCTTCTGGCATTTTCGGCTTACAATCGTGCCAGGTTATGTAGCTGCTTGAGCAGAAATTTAGACTATGGCTACCTCCTCTTCTACCTCTGACTCTACCTCTGCAAGCCAGTGGTGGCGAGGGCTAACTCTCGTACTCCTGGCTACTCTATTTTTCGCCCTCCAGAATGTATTTGTGAGAATTGCGACCTCTGCTCAGCCGATGCGTATTTTGGGAGGACTGCTAAGCTTGGGTGGGTATGTGATGAAAGATCCAAATAACCCCTTTCAAGTGCCGTTACTTGTCCTCTTGGTAAGGATTACCCTGCTCTTACCAATTTTGTGGATGATCTTACCTTTGCTCAAGCCCGGAGCATGGACGGAAGCAAAACACGTAGTCACAGGCAGCGATGGGATGCTTAAGTTGAAGGTGGCAGCAGCAGGAGTGTTCCTATTCTTGTCGCAAACTGCTAATTATTTAGCAATTAATAAAGTCGGGCCAGCAACAGCAAATGCTATTTTCTTTATTTACCCCACCATCACAACCTTATTAGCTTGGCGGCTATTTGGCGATCGCCCCTCTGGGAAACAATGGCTAGCGATCGCCTTAATTTATGGTGGCTGTGTTTGGTTGGCATTTAGTATTCCTAACGCCACGTTCAAAAACGATTTCACGGGGATTTTTGCAGCAGCATTCGCTGGTATAGTCTTTGCTTGCGAGGGAATTTTGGCCCAATCCTGCTTTGGTAAAGTTAGTCCGATTACGTTTACTGGTCTACTTTTCACAGTGGAGTGGCTGGTACTTTTCGTAGTTGCCCTGAGTACGATTCATCTGGATATAAATGGGGGACTTGTTTTGATGGGAGCTTTACTCAGCTTGGCTACCCTAAGTGCGTACTTGTTGAACAACTCTGGCATTAAGGACATCGGTGCTGCGGCAACTTCCATCATCGGCTCTAGTGGTCCGGCAGTCACAGCCATCTTCGGCTTACTTTTCCTCGGGGAGGCCACGCAGTGGTGGGCGATTGCCCTAGTGACGGTAGGCGTTGTATTGATGAATTTAGCAAAGGCTCAAGCAAAAGTAGCTCGTTTTTAAGAAGTGAAAATTTACTCCAATCTGCGATTCAGACTGCCACTTTCGCGCCCAAGGGCGACATTGTGAAAGCAGTCGTTACTTCTGGCAAAAAGATTGGGGCTCATATTGGGCGAGTTGCCGTGCGCTTAACGGGTAGTTTCAATATCTCAATAGCAAAAGGTCTTGTTCAGGGCATTGGCCACAAATACTGCAAAACTATACACAAAAAGGATGGTTATACATACAGCTATTAACCAAATACAAAGCCGTCCTAGAAAAACGGGGTTTCAGACCCTAGAGGCAAATTGATCAACAATCACTAATTCCCAATTCCCAATTCCTAATTCTAATGAGCCAGCCAGAGTCTGAAATTCGCCGTCTTCTAGATGTCATGCCCGCTTCGGGTCGCATGCAGGCCAAGATTGTGAGCAAACCGGAACAGTCTCAAGTCATTGATAGCCCGTTTCCACAGCCTTGGGCGCAAGAACGCCCAATTTACATCAACTTTGATTTGTGGCGTCGATTACCCCAGGCCCAGCGAGATCTGCTGATTTTATGCACAGTGAGTTGGCTAATCGGCATCAAGTGGTTCAAGCCCGATTTATATCAAGGCGTTGTAGTGGCTGGAATTTTGGGCAGTATTACGCAAATTATGCAAGGGGATGCAGTCGGTGTCGTGGTTGCGACAGGGTTAGCTGCATTTGCTGGTAGCCAAATTCTTAAGGAAAATCGCAGTACTCAGAGCCTGTTGAGTGCTGATGAAGCTGCGATCAAGATAGCGCAGCGACGCGGTTACACTGAAGTAGAAGCATCTGAGCATCTGCTGTCTGCTATTGAAGCTGTGGCTAAGCTGGAAGGGCGTCCTAGCTTGAATTTCACTGAAGTACTCCGCAGCCAAAACCTAAGAGCGATCGCTGGTCTCTCATCACTTAGCGTCCCCGACGCTATCAAGCGCCAATGAGATTAAAAAATCGGATTGGGGCGCAAGAAGAGGGGTGGTTAAAACCAGTCGGTTCACTTGCAGTGATAAAGTTGGTATTCGTAGCCATTCACCGAAGCATGAAAATTTACATCTGTGGAACAGCTATTAACTTCTACTGGCGCGTGGAAGTTGACCAACCATAGGTCTAAAGGTCGCGGCAGTTGGGCCAGAGTTTCTTGGAGGGCAACTGTTGAGGTTTTGGGGTCTTTGTCTTGATGTGCTAAGAGAAACTGGGGATTGAGGTCAGAACCTCTGCGTTTAAATTCCCAAGCCAGTCCCATCATTTCCCCTACCTGCACAAGGGTTTTGTGGGTCGTAGCAATCAGCACTGGCTGATGAGATTGTTGAATAATAGGTACAAGGAGGTCAGGGCGGTAGTATTTTTGATAGCCCAGATTACAGACAATGGTTAAGCTGCTGACAAGTCCCATTAGCCAAATCAGCACAACTGCCTGTTTGCCACGAATTTTGGGAAAGAATGAATTAACTCTACGTTCGTCATTCATGTTGCCGCTTTTGGGTTCACGCCAGACTGTCGCCAGAGTTGCTCCAAGTAAAACTATCACCGCTGAAAAGTAGACAAAGTAGTACCGAGCGCCCCGTGTAATGTCAAGCCCCAGACCGTAGCTAATGGCAAAAAACAGGGCGATCGCTGCTAAGATAAAACCACCAAAAACCCCAGTTGCCAATCGAGTTGCAGGTTGCTGCCACAAGGCTTTGAGTCCGTATCTAAGGATGGGCAATGCCCATATGAAAAACAGGAGCATCACAAAGCCGGAGGCAATCACCACAGAAATAGATGTTGATTCTACGGGCAACAGAGATATCATCGTGATCCAGGCAGCCAAGCTCTGAAACACTGGGTTGATCCATAGCAAAATTATGCTGGAGGGGTGAGTGTGCAACCAGTCAGTATGTGGAGTACCGTAAGTATGCTGCCACTGCGGTATCCAAACTAAAGCTCCTGCCAGCGTCCCGACAGCAATAGCAATTAGCCGCCATCTATTGTAGGGAAGGTGAGTGTGTGCCTTTCCGGGGCGTTTTCCTGGTGACGCGTCCGTGTCTGTCCTAGAAGTGGCGTTTTGTAAGCAGGGCAACTGCGTGCCTACCCTGAAGAAGGAAGAGGGATGAGTGAGCGATGCTTCTGAATTCCCAACTTCTAACTGTTGAACTTTAATTTTTTCTTCCTCAGCCCTATACTCGACCTTTGATATCCAAGTTTTGCCTACCAATGACCAATGACTAATAGCAGTCAAAACTAAGGCTTCTGCACATAGGGTAAGCAGGACAAAGTAATGAGTAGAGATACCAAGAATATTAATAACTACCCAGGTAAGTCCTAACCAGATTGGCAATGGCTTTTTAGTCTGGAGGTAGCGTGCAGTCACCATGAGGCAACCCAGGGAAGCCATAACCCATAAAGTAGCTAGCGTGTAGTGACGAGCTTCTTGGGCCAGAAAAATGCCGTAGGGGGACACTGCCATCATTGCCGCAGCCAATTGTCCCACTAACTGGGAGCGAAAGGCAGCCTTTGAGAGCCAGTAGGCGGCGGGGATGGATGCTACACCCAAGAGGGCAGGAAGCGATCGCGCGCCCCAGAGGGATATTACCCCTCCTTCTGCGGGAAACATCTGCATCCACAGGTGAGCTAGCACAAAGTAGATCGGGGGGTGAACGTCCTCTGTCAATAAGTTGTGAACTACATCCCCTATCCCAGCCGATGGATTGGGTTGTAGTGGTTGCAAGAGGCTTGAGAGAGAGAGCGCCCTATCGAGCGGTACATTTTGAAAACTATTGCCAAGACTGTAAACAAGGGTAGCGAACTCATCCGTCCAAGGGGGTTTAGCTGTCAGATGGGTGAAGCGTAGGGCAGCACCAATGATCGCCCACACTAACAGCAGTAAACAGTTTTGAGTGTTGGATTTTGAGTGTTGAATTTTGACTTCCTCAATCCTTTACGGGCTTGTTGAATGAGCAATGCCAAGGAAGCGAGTCTACTTGTTCGGTTAAACTCGACTCTACTGACTTTTGCCAACCAACTGATAGACCGCTTTCTTCACTTTCTGGTGTCTGTAACTCGCCAGCTGAGTTTCATGTTGAGCCAGAAATTCCATATAGTGACTGCGGCGATCGCAATCAGGTTAGCTGCATACTTGTTAGGAACTACAAAATTGTAGATCAAATTCAGCAGCAGCACGTTTAGCACCAACCCTGTCAGACAAACGGTATTGAACTTCAACAGCCGCTTGAGGCGTTGACGCTTTCCTGGTTGCTGGCTAGAAATATCACCAAAAGTCCATGAATCATTCCATAAGAAATTATTGATAATCGCCAGCTCTGAGGAAATGATTTTACTGCGAGTCAGCTTCCAACCCACTACGTCGCTGAGCAGGTAAAGCACCAGCATATCCACAAACACGCCTGTCAAACCTACTGCACTAAACCGGAGCAGCCGAGCAACTGGCCCTAGGGAAAAGCGTAGGCGCAGCAAGTGTTGCAGATAGTCCACATACTGCTTTGAGGTAACTTTGCTCTCACCCTCTTGGCGCTCTTGGAAGACATAGCCCACTTCTCCAATCCAGGGTACTCTGCCGCGAGCTAGCACCTCAATCAGGATTTTGTACCCTACCGGACTCAGCGTCCGACCAGCAATGCATTGGCGGCGAATCATAAAATAGCCACTCATCGGATCGGAGACGCGACCAATGACCTCAGGCAGGATAATTAACCCCAGAGTCTGAGCCCCACGGGATAAAAACCGCCTGACAACACTCCAATCACTGACACCGCCGCCTTCTACGTGGCGACTAGCAACGGCCATATCCCCGCCCCGCTTGATTTCTCCCCACAGTTTCAATAACAACTCTGGGGGATGTTGGAGGTCGGCATCAATGACTCCCAAAACTGAACCTCTAGCAGCCTGCCAACCGCGAATCACAGCTGTGGAAAGTCCCCGTTCTTCAACGCGCCGCATTACCCGCAACTGAGGATATTCCAGCATGAGCCCTTGGGCGATTTCCCAGGTTTGATCGGGGCTATTGTCATCCACTACTATCAATTCGTAGGCATCAGGGATTGCTTGATCCAACAGTTGGCTAAGTAGGGCCACAATCTTGCTAACGTTTTTAGCCTCGTTATAAGTCGGAATCACTAAGGAAAGAAGAATCGGGGGTTTATCGGTCTGCTCGGAGGCATAAGGAGTTTCAGGAATCAGCAGTGCGCCTGTTGGTACCGGTAGAAGC
>CAZZWA010000051.1:7496-9063 GCA_964657555.1 uncultured Microcoleus sp. | reverse complement strand
CAGGGTGAGTGTAGAGGCTGACAGTAAATGTATCTAGACTCATAGTGCCTGATAAATGCTGCTCCTTTGTGCGTTGGTAGTCAGCTGGTAAAACTTGTCGTACTCGCTGTTGTGCTGTCTGCTTCTGGGCCTCTGTTTTGAGGGGAGACCATAAAGAGTCGGCACTATCCAACCAAATAATGCGAGAGTATCGCGCCGGTTCATCTTTTAAAACTTTTTCTAGGCAGAGTGCTAGCTTGGCAGGATGACAGGCTAGCAGCGAGACCGGTGCCGAGGTGGGGATGTAGTAAGCTAAACGTAGGACGTGACCCCATGCTTTGGAGTTCATGGCGATTAAAGTTGGTGTTGTGGGTGCTTGTGCAACCAAGTCCGCAAGTTGATGAAAAACCTGACGCTGTCTGAAACTGAAGTCACTCACACCAATACTGAGGTATAAAAATAGCAAAACAGTAGTTGCAATACTCTGCCACCTACCAGCAGCTTGTTCTAACCATACAGCTATCAATAGTAAGAAACCGGGCAGAACCACGATCATGCTCCGTCCCCAGCCAAAGCCTACTATAAACTTGCCAGAAACGATATCTACTGCCAGTGCTAGCAAAAGCAGAAAGGCACTCAGCAGTAAAGAAACTGCTAAAAGTTGACGATCGCCTTTTTTTTGCAGGCTAATTGAAACGGCGACAAGCAGGGCGATCGCCACTAACCCGGCGATCACTGGGATATATGACGGCAGGCTTGTTACCCAATCTCCCACCAGTAACTGAATCCCTAAAGTTTGGACAACTTCTTGCAAGTGCTGCAGCAACGATGCAACAAATCCCTCAGAGGTACCAAAGCGCTTGACATCTGCATTATGCAGTTGCTGTCTTGCCCCCCAAACCATCCAGGGACTAGTCAGCAAGACACCAGTTCCCAATCGCCATAAATGCTGCCATAGATGCTGTCGATCCAGGTAGACTGCCATAGCAACCAGCACAATCAGCCAGTAGGCAAATAGATAAAACGTCAACAGTCCCAACGCGACAGAACCAATCAGCAAGATAGTCCACAGCATTTGGTAGTGTTGGTACTTGGGCTTTTGCTTGTCCTGGCTAGCAGCCAACTCTAGCAATGCCCAGGCACTCAATATTGTCCACAATACCAGCGAACCATACATCCGCAAATTAAGGGAATGAAACAAGTAGAAAGGATTAGTTGCCAGTAAAGCTGCTAAAGTCAATCCACCCCGATGGCTTAGTAAAAGTCGTCCTAAACCATAAGCACTGCCAATAGCAGCAACGCTCAGTAAAGTTACGAGACTGCGCATAGCCGCCTCGCTGTTACCAAGTAAGCGCAACCAAAAATGCTCGCTTAGAAAAAAGACTGGGGGATGGGGTTCACCTCCGACTAAACTTCTAAGCAAGTTGACAACTGTTTGCACCCCATCCCGTAAGCTAGATTCAGCCGGTAAGCTGAATGCAGAACTATAGTCAGCTAAGACGATTGGCAAATCTTGAGGAGTGTAATAGGCACTTTTGTGCCCTGTAGAAAGGAGCAATGATAGAACTTCGTCATACCAATATTCTCG
>CAZZWA010000051.1:2248-7396 GCA_964657555.1 uncultured Microcoleus sp. | reverse complement strand
TAAATCAATTTTTGATGACCCTGCTTATGCAATTCCCAGCCTAATTTTGTCAATTCTTCATTATTTTTAGTAAGGAAAAAAGCTTTTTTATCGAACAAGACCTCAAATGTTTGATTGATATATTGATTAGGAGTTGCCACAAATTGATTTTTATCTTGTTGTAAAAATTTGAGAGTTTTTGAAGTCGAATTTTCTCCGTGGGGATAGCAATATAGCGGGCCTAGATACGTGTTTATATAAAAACCTATACTAAAAAATATAGTGAATAATAATGCACTAATATATCTCAAACCAAATCTCCTAATTTTCCAAGTAGCATGTAATGCAATTCCGGCAAATAAGCAAATAATTGGTACGTTAATTAGTAGAAAACGAGTTCCCCACTGCCTACCTCCATCGCTTGGAAGAAATAGAGAGACAAAAACAGTAAATGCAGTAAATATTAGTAATAGTTTTCCCATTATAGGAAAATACTCTATTTTTTGATATTTAAATAAAGCTAAATAAAGAATAACGTAAGTGATACAAAAATAAATAGTAGGGAAGTAATCTATTAAGTCTACAGTTATTTTTCCAAAAATTTTATAGGCTTCTGCTACTCTATTAATTAAAGAAAATTTTTCTGTAACTTGAATAGAGTGAATTCCTAAAAAATGGTGGTAAACTAATAGATTAACACCCCACATTGTCAAAACAGTTACCATCATACTGAGGAGAAAAATAGTCTTATTTTTAGAAATTAAACTAAACTGACCCAAGTTGAATTTTACCGAAGCAGCAACTAGTACAAATACAATTCCCACAACACAGAGTAACTCCTCTCTAAACCAAACAGATAAGCCAATTAAAAGACCGCTTAATACAGCATCTCTGATTGAGAAATTTTCTAACCCTCGAACTAATAAGATTGCTAGACCATTAAAAGCTAACGAGATAGCAAGAGTATGCTCCCAATACATTGAACTATACATAGTTAATGGAGAAGCAAATATTAGAGTAGCAATCGCCACAGTAGTGATAGCACTTCCCATCTGAAGATTGCGGCAAACAAAATAAAATCCTATCCATAAAATCCAGGTGGCAAGAAGAGGAACTATATATAAGCCTTTAAAACCCAAAAGAGCATAAAAAGGGCCAGTGACTAAAGGAAAAATAAAGGAAAAAGTTATATAGTGAAGGTCAGATATTTTATAGGCAAAAGGCGGCTCAAAGGGATATAGTCCCTGATCCCAAAGTTTACGAATCCAACTCTGGGCAGATAGCTCTAAGTTAAAATGGAAGTTACCAGTACTAAATTGCTTGGTTAACAAAGCTTTAAGCGCACCATCTCCGCTAAAAAATAACTCGTCTTGAATGTGCCAGTACAAAAATAATGAAAATAAAATACCAGCTAAAATGGTCAGCAAGGGAAATTGGTAATGTTTACTGGCCGTGAACCTCCCTGAAATTGCGAGAGCGGTTCTAACATCTTTCGGGGGTGTGTTTCTATCTATTTCCATAAATCCTCTGCTAACTCACAAACATCAACTGCACCACAGACCTTCTTAAAGCATGATGGCTCTAATTTTTTCATCAAACACTTAGGTATGTGCATAGAAATACCTGACATCGGCACCAAGTTTTGCTACTCTATAAGTAGATTTTAAATATAGGCTGAGTCAAATAAATGCTATTTTAGCAGATAAAGTTGTAAATACAATAAAGTTTAAGTAAGCATTTTAAAATAGAAGGTGAATTATCTGCTCGTGCTGAATCGTGAAACGGTGGGCTAATTGAGGGCCAGCTGCTATAAGAGAAAAATCGGCAGTCATCGGCTTGGCCAAAACTAGAATAAGCCAAATGCTCGTCAGTGTGTTGACCTAGCTCGATATTTATAATGTATTGAAGATACTTCTGTTTTAGACTCTGTGACAACTCAAACTGTTGATGCCATTCTTGACCGTGCCTTAGCTGGGTACGATCTGTCTGCCGAAGAAGGAGTAGTTTTGTTAAGGCAGACTGACCAAGCTGCGATCGCGGCTATTCGTGAAACAGCCGCTCAACTTCGACATCAGCAAGCGGGCGATCCCGTTACCTATGTGATTAATCGCAATATTAACTTCACCAATATCTGCGAGCAGCATTGTAGTTTTTGTGCTTTTCGCCGGGATGATGGGGAAGAAGGCGCATTCTGGTTAGATACGGCACAAATCATCGAAAAAGCAGCAGACGCAGTGCGGCGGGGTGCAACAGAAATCTGCATGCAGGGGGGATTAAGCCCTAGTGCCAAAATCAATGGTGCCGCCTTACCTTATTACCTGAAGCTGGTAAGGACAATCAAAGATGAATTTCCCCGCCTGCACCTGCACGCCTTCTCTCCTCAGGAAGTGCAATTTATTGCCAGAGAAGACAGCATCAGCTATAGCGAGGTAATTCTCGCACTACGAGATGCTGGTGTAGGCTCAATGCCAGGAACAGCAGCAGAAGTCCTAGACGATCAGGTGCGGCGTGTCCTCTGTCCGGAAAAGATAGACACGGCAACTTGGCTAGAAATAGTGGGAACAGCGCATCAATGGGGATTGCCAACGACGAGCACAATGCTGTCCGGCCATATCGAGACTTCAGAACAGCAGATCGGGCATTTAGACAAGCTGCGATCGCTCCAACAAACCACCTGTGACCTATCTCACCCAGCTGGCATTACAGAATTTATCCTCCTGCCCTTCGTCGGTCAAGAAGCCCCCAAACCCTTGCGCCGCCGCGTAGGACGCGATCAACCGATTCTAGCAGACGCCCTCCTGCTCACTGCTGTAGCTCGCATCTTTATGGGCAATTGGATTCCCAACCATCAGCCCAGTTGGGTAAAACTAGGTTTAGCTGGAGCCACAGAAGCCCTGACCTGGGGTTGCAATGACATTGGCGGCACGTTAATGGAAGAGCATATTACTACGATGGCGGGGGCACAAGGCGGCACCTGTATGGAAGTAGAAACTTTACACTCAGCTGTCAGTGCTTTGGGGCGTCCTTGTCAACAACGAGATACGCTTTACCAGCATCTGTCGATGAGTGATGTTGTGGCTGCACGAGACGAAGCCAGTTGGCGTTTACCTATAAGCTGAATGCATTTACATGCATAGTGTAAGATCGGGAATTCCCAATAAATAAAATCCGGTTAAATAGTTACGGGGATTTAGCTATTTGCTTATGAGCATTCAGCGGCTCTATACTGAACCACTGCCGTTTTCTTGGGCGGGAAAATCACCAGAAATCATTCAAGATGACCGAAACTGGCTAGAGTGGATTGAGCATAATGCGGCACCGTTTACAGATTGGTGGACGAAGGTGCGGATTGTCCAATTGGCTCATTCTCATCCACCTGATGCGCCACTGAAATCCCAAAGTGCCTTGCCAACCTATGCTGGGATGAAATCTGAGGCTGAGATTGCCGCCACCTTGCGAGCGATCGCAGGCGCAGGTCAGTACCCAGCTTTCCAAAAAGCTGTCACCGAAGACTATGTGATTGATACCCTCAACACCTGGTTCTCTCAACAGTTCCCCGAAACCGTTAGCCGCAACTTCGAAATTTACGTTGATTACAACTACCCTAACGTCTTCTTAGTTGCCAGCACGGCAACGGTTTCTTTAGGAGTTAAGCGACAACTACCACCAAATAACCGCTTCTGCCCCCTCTTCAATGTGGATGAGTTGGCGCAAATCATGCAACAGCGTCAGGTGGAAAGCTTGACCCTGCGGACGCATGGCTATGGCAGTCCTGCTAAAGGCTTCTATGAGAACTTTGCCCAGGAAGCGAAAATCCTGAATACCCCCGATCCGATTACCAATGCTCGCACTCTCCAGGATAATCAAATTTACGTGGGGTATGACTGGCCCAGCGAGCAGCCGATCTTCAGTCCGGGACTATGGGTCGATGCAGGCCGCAATCCGAGGATCGTCTTCAAGTTCTGGTTAATGATCGGCATCCTTTCAAGTATCGGCGGAACGCTACTGTATATTTTTCTCAAACTGTTAGAAGTCTTAAATCTAATAGTAGCCAACCTGGTGCAATGGTACTGGATTTTGCCGACTTTATTTATACTGTGGGGACTGGCTTTTCAGCTTTTGCGAGTCACAGTTTACCAGCGTGATATTAACCGTTCCATCAATTATGGTGCCCCCGATTTGAGCGAGTTCTTTTGGCGATTAGATAGATCGCTGAGTAACCGCCAAAACTGGTTACTACCTCCTGCTTCCGAGGCTGAGGTGCAACGTTTAAGTAACTATAGCCTGCGGGTGAACTTGATTGGGCATAGTATGGGAGCACTGGTACTGGTGAACAGCTTGCGAATTCTGACGGATCGGTATGGCAAAGACGACCGAGGAAACCTAGCTCCCGACTTTGTGCCTGTAGCAACCGCAGCCGGTCGTCATTTGGTGGCCCGAGACAGCACTCCCACTGGAAGTGACACTCAACAACAGATTGGTAAGCATCTGGAACTGAATCAGTTGATCCTCGTCGCTCCAGATCTTCCCCTAGAATTGTTGCGGGAGGGGCGGAACAACTACGTCCGTTCTGCCATGCGGCGCTGTCGTCGAATCTATCTGATGTCGAGCGATCGCGACATCGTTCTGCGCTACCTCTCGACTTTTGGCAACTGGTTTAACGAACCCAGCGTCCAAATGGCAGGCTTGCGGTTAGGTAATGTCTACTTGAAATCAGTGCAAGTTACTGGAGGCACTCCCCAATATCGCCCCTACATCCGCATCCTAGTTCATTCTGAGTCGGCAGCACGACCTCTGTCTGCTTACGATCTGTTTCGCAAGTTTAATTACCTAGATTGCTCTCAAATGCAAGGTGAGGGAGGCGGTGGGGGTGTGAATTCTGTCTCCTTCCGACTGAATCGGTTTAATGGGCCACTCATAGATTTGATTAATACGCTCCTGTTTCTTCTTAATCAAAAGCGCCTAGATGTACACGGCGGTTACTTTCAAACTAACACCTGTTCGTTCAAAATTTTAAAGTTGTTAATCACCGCTGATACACTCACAGATCAGGCAATTAAGGACAAAATTGAGCAAATGATTTTAGGAACCCCCATCCGTTTCTTGCCTAGTTATCCTTGGACAATGCCTTCCCCTTCCTTCACATCCCCCGATAGTTAGTTTCTAGTA
>CAZZWA010000051.1:0-2148 GCA_964657555.1 uncultured Microcoleus sp. | reverse complement strand
ATTAGTTGTTTCTTAAGAAGTTTGACATTGAATCTTTGTTGGCATTGATATAGTTTTGTGCCTGTTGAATTAGATTATCCACATTCTGGCGACTGGCATCATCAATGCGATCGTTCGCAATCGGGGGTTGCAGGCGCAAGTAGCGGGGTTTTTCTGTATTCTTCAGGACGCTCAAAACCTGAGCACTGATGTAGTCATCAACGCCAGAGGAAGCGTCAAACAACACTTGAATCAGGCGTCCTGTCAATATCCATTTCAGCAATCCCCAGCCCCTTTCGTTTCCCGACTGAACTGGGGACTGGACATCTCCCGTTCCAATTGAAAGGACAGTAATATCGTCAATCAACTCTTTGATTGGTTGTGTTGGTTCAGAGACTGCTAGTTGTGCTTCTGCCGACTCGCGACGAAGGCGAATGCCTTCAGCAAGAGCACAAGCAGAAGGGTTGTTGGCTCCGACACCGCCGTCAATTGCTAAATATTTAACTGTCACGGAGTAGATAGAAGTATGATCTGGCACTGTATCCCATGCCTTTTCCACAGTAGCCCGGTAATTGGCTCCATCATAGTCTCTAATGATATTAGTTTGACCCCTTCCTGTCCCGCCAATAATCTCAATCTGCATATTTATATAATCATCCGGGTTTTGAGATGCATTCGTAGCCAGTGCGATTGTATTGACAGATCCGCTTTGAGCTGTGCCCTTCTGTTGCAGTTCTAGGGGATGTGCAGGGAAATAAGTTGGGGCAGATGACGAACAAACGCAAGCTTCCCAGAGGGGAACACTCTGATAGGGTTTGTCTGTACGCCAGCTCTTAAAAATGAGGGGTGAGCGACTTATGGTGTCGTAGGCAGTAATCAAAAGTTTCGGCGACTCTACTTCATGCAACTTTTGATTACTAAACTTCTGGATCAGAACCTGGGTCAGATTCTTGTCTGAGAACTTGGGAGCGGATAAACCGTAACTGAGCAACAATGGCAACCGTCGCCAAGAAAAGAGGCTGGTGTATGGAAAAATAACTGGCCCTTGGTCTCGATACAGTTGCAGAATTTCCCTACTTTTGCGACCAGTAGCAACTGCTGCTGCCAAAATCGATCCGGTGGAGGTGCCTGCAATTAAGTGGAAGTACTGATTTAGAGGTTGACCGATTTGTTGCTCAACTTCTTCTAGGATGACTGCTGGAACAACACCCCGAATCCCGCCACCATCTATGCTGAGTATACGAAAAGTCATCTCAATTTTTTATTTTAGATTGTTGAAAACTTGGGCTTTGATGAGATCTGGTAAGTTCAATGGTAATTTGACCAGCAAAGTCCGGAATAGGGGCAGCAGGTTTTGTCAGTCGGACTTGGACTTGCGTCACGCCCTTTAATTGCAGAATGGAGTCGGCGATCGCTGTTGCCAATCTTTCCACTAAGGCAAATTTAGCTGTTTTCACCAAATTCTGCACCTGGATGATCGCGGTGCGATAGTCGAGAGTGTCTTCTATCTCATCGCTTTTACCTGCTGGTGCCAAATCTAGCCATAAGGTAAGGTCTACTTCAAACCTTTGACCTAATACCTGTTCTTCTGGCAAGTAGCCAGTGTAACCGTAGCAGCGAATTCCTGTTAAGTGAATGCAATCCATTAGATTTTCAGACCTTCCCTCCAAACTCGATTTATTAAGCTATCTTATACTCCTTAAGCCTACTCTTAAACCTGCCCCCGCAACTCCACTTTTATGGTCTGCAAATTACCTATCAAAGAGCGATATCGCTCATCAATCATACTTAAATCTTCTATATTATGCATTACAGTGAAAACTAATAATAAACCTAAGACGAGATTAAAAGCCACATTGGTAGTGACATCACCCAAAACACTCCACGAGATTGGTATTCCAAAATCATCAAGTAGGGAAACTATCAATCTAAATCTACTACATGCTAAGACACGGACTAAAAGGATGGGGGCAACTGAACTTTGCAGTTGTTAAGCCATTTTCAACCAGTTCATTTTGTCATCAGTCTGTTCTCATTTTTTTATTACTACTGACTATTGACTGACTAATTACAAATCCTTGTGGGTAAAAGGTTTAGCATTCTCCCCAGAGTATGTGGCTACAATGTGACCATCACCTATAATTTGATATTTATCAGTTACCAATCCTT
>CAZZWA010000050.1:17973-19805 GCA_964657555.1 uncultured Microcoleus sp. | reverse complement strand
TTAATACCATATCCTATGACTTAGCATCAGGAATTGTTGCTGACACTCTACTGCTTGCTGATACTTGCCCCAAGCTTGGTAGCAATTCGCCATCCAGTCCCACAGGTTAGCCACATTCTGCTCCAAACCTAGCTGCTGATACAAGTTATGGCTGTGCTGATAATACTCTATTGCCCGCTCGTGCTTGCTCAAAGCTTGATAGATGCGGCCTAGTTGATAGTAGCCCAAGGCTTCTGCTGGTCGATCTTCTAGCTTCTGGCGTAACATTAGGCATTGTTGCTGACACTCAAGTGCCTGCTCATACTTGTCCCAAGCTTGATAAATACAACCTAGCTGATAGTAAGCATCTGCCGCATTCTGATCCAGACCGAGTTGCTGGTACAAGTCGCAGCTGTACTGATAATACTTGATCGCCTGCTGGTAATTACCCCAGGATTGATAGATGCAACCTAACTGATAGTGGCCCAAGGCTACCAACACTTGGTTCTTGAGGTTCTGGTGTAGCATCAGGTATTGTTGCTGACACTCTACTGCCTGCTCATACTTGCCCAACATTTGATAGCAATTTGCTAGCCAGAACAACTGGATGGCCACCTGTTCATCCAGACCGAGCTGTTGGTACAGTTCGCGACTGTATTGATAGTACTCGATCGCCTGCTCGTACTTATCCAAAATTTGATAGATGCAGCCCAGCTGATAGTAGGTATACGCCACCTCTTTATTTAGTCCTAGCGGCTGATATAATTCACGGCTGAGCTGGTAATATTTGATCGCCTGTTCCGGCTGGCCCCAAGCTTGGTAGCAACTAGCCAGCCAGTGGCACTGGTCGGCTACATCTTTGTCTCGGCCTTGTTGCTGGTACAAGTTGCAGCTGTGCTGATAAGACTGGATTGCCTGCTCGTACTTACCCCAATCTTGATAGATGCGGCCTAGCCGATAGTGGTTCAATGCTACTAAGACTTGATTGTCTGAGTTCTGATGTAGCATCAGGCACTGTTGCTGATAGTTTACGGCCTGTTCATAGTTACCCCAAGCATGATAAATCTGGCCTATCTGATAATAGGCATCTGCCACATTTTTATCCCGGCCTAGCTGTTGATATAAGTTACAACTGTTGTGATAAGAATGTATTGCTTGCTCGTACTTACCCCAGCTTTGATAGATGTGGCCTAACTGGTAGTAGCTCAAGGCCACCACAACTCGATCCTCTAGTTTCTGGCGTATCGTTAGGCATTGTTGCTGGCACTCAACTGCCTGCTCATACTTCCCCCAAGCTTGGTAGATCCGACTGAGCTGATAGTAGGTGTCTGCTGCACTTTTATCCCGGCCTAGATGTTGATATAAGTCACAGCTGTGCTGGTAATGCTCTGTCGCTTGCTCATATTGACCCCAAGCTTGATAGATGCGGCCTAGCCGATAGTGGTTCAAGGCTACCAATAGTTGGTTCTCTGGGTTTTGGTCTAGCATTAGGCATTGTTGCTGAAACTCTACCCCCCGTTCATACTCACTCCAGTCTTCAGATTGATGGACTTCTTGAGATTCTTCGGCTCGATTAACTTCTTGACATATAGTTAACCTCTGCGAAGAACATTCCAGGGACTGCTCATATTCCGCCTGTAACTGACAGCAAATACTCCAATCTCTCCATAAAGTTAGGAAGGCAGTTTTTTGAGGAGATACATTGAGCATTTCAAAGGCTCGTCGGTAGTAAACCAAAGCTTGAGCGTATTCATGCGTCGCCTGATAACAGACGGCCAGTGCCCAGAAGATAAAAGGGCTGTAATCACAATATTGCCGAATGATTAACCCTTTTAGAAGCGCAATAGCTTTGT
>CAZZWA010000050.1:7524-17873 GCA_964657555.1 uncultured Microcoleus sp. | reverse complement strand
TCTCAGCAGTTGCTGAGTTGTCTCATCCTGCAAGTCAGCATCTAGATCAAGAAAAGTTATAACTAATTTTTGAATGAGCTTTTGGCGAGTACTGCTGCTAACTTCAACTTCAGCTAATACCCGACCAGCAAACAACAAATCTTTCAGCCATAATTCCGAATGGCTACAGGTTGTTGCTGATTTATCTTGTAAAGCTGAACAAACAATAATTGCATCAGTTGATGAGGCATTTTTGATATCGCTCTTGTCACCAGAGATTGCCAGTTCATCAGCCTCAAGATTGCTAAAAAGCTGCTCCACTAGCTGATTAATCTGCCCAGGATTATAAATACTGTAATAGCCTAAAGCCAGCAAAATCGGCTCATTCCAGCGCGGCTCGTGCAGATGGGAATGAATAAGGCGCAGAATCTCGTTCTGGCCATTGTCAGCAATAAAACGTGCAGCAAAATATTCCTCAAACGTAAGATGCATAAAGCCATAAACTCCGGACGCACGTTCTACAAATAAACCTGTTGTTTCGCCTACCTGCCGCAGAAACTGCTCCACTACCTGTCGCACTAAGTCTGATTCCAGGTCACTATCACGCAGATAGGCCAAATTCTGTGCCAACACTTGTGCCAATTCTGCCTTTGTGACCAAACCAGAAGGCTTGTGCTGATGAATCCAGTAAGCTAACAAAGCTAAAAATTTCATTGAAGGCGACGGGGGAATGACTTGTTCTTCCCCAAATCTCCCGTCCCACCTTTCCCACAGAGAGTTGCCCCAGCTGCCTTGTTTATAGATCAATCTCTGGACAGCTAACTCATAAAGCTTCACCCGGCGATCAGGCAGATGCGAACCATGATCCTGAATCAGTGCCAAAATCGACAACAGCAGGGGTTTAGCTGTTAGGCGCTTTACACCTTCATTGGCTTGAATTGCCTCTAAAATCTGCCGCGATCGAGCCTCCCCGGCCCTTTGCCATTGTTCTGGCTTAGCTTCGGGCTGCTGTGTCTCCTCGATCGCCCGACACCAACGGGACAAAAACTCCTGTACCCGTTCGCTTCCCATATCCTCAATAGTGAAGGCACTGAAGCGATCACTTAGATGCAGATCCCGGTATCCCGCAATCCGGCTAGTGATCACAAACTTGTTAGCCGAGAAAGCTTCCACAAACTGATTAATGCGTTCGACAATCAGGCTGCGGCTATCTTGGTCGAATACTTCATCTAGCCCATCGAGCAACATCAAGCACTGTCCTCGACAGATCTTTTCTAGCAGCAGCGCTGCCACCTCAGTTCTGGCTTCTGTTTCCGTCTGATTCTGGAAATGTGCTGCCCACGGGCGGTAAAACTGGCGCAAATAGTCCCAGAGACTCAAGTCTGCTTGTTGATTCAGTCGTTCTGCATAGTCGGCAATATGAAAGAAAACAGGCAAGAGGGGGTTGCCCAACTCCTCTTGCCCATAACCACAGAAAACTGTCTCCTGACCATCACGGTTAGCGGTAGCAAAATGGAGCGCCAGATAGCGTAACAGCGTCGTCTTACCTGCACCTGGAGCACCCAGAATCACGCTATACTGGTTTTCCCGCACCACCTGAGATAAATCAATTTTGGTGCTCATTGCGCACGTTTCAAAATCATCGGGCAACTTACCATGTCTGCTAAAGTAAAGCACCTTGCCTTTTCGCTCATCCGGTTGCCAAGTGACTGCCTCAAGTTCGCGCTGTCCTCGTTCTAAAGTTTCCATCCCCTGCTGCCACCGTTCCGCTTGCAGTGAAACATAGACTCGCTCTAGAAAAATATCGCCTGAAGGCAACGGCGGTGCCACATTCCCTCGCAGGTGAGCAGAGGACTTTCTCTGGTGTTGCACTTGCATCACACCACCGATTTTGAGGTATGAATTCTCGGCAATCAGCCACTCCAGATAGGGATACAACAGAGGATTAAGGGTTGGACGAGTCTGGAAGATGACCACCTCATACCGCCGATTCCACAATGCTGGGGCACGGTTGCGAAACTCTGCCAAAAATTCGGCTTTGTTGAGCCAAAAAATCAGCACCAGTCCGCGACTAAACGGCAGTTCTCGGCTCAAATTCAACTGCTTCATCTCGCGCACCAAGCACAGTAGCGGCAGTTGCTCAATCCCAAAAGCCATCACCAGCTTGCGTCCTGTTTGAGGAGTCTGCTGATCGGTCTCATCTAGGCTGTCAAGAAAATTATCCAGGGAGCGATCGCTATAGAAAAAGTTGTGAAGTTGAAAATCCACATCACTGACTGCTAAGAGAGACCTAAGTTCCTGCACTACAGGATGCTGCGGGCCACTCTCTGGGACAACTGCAAAAATAATCGTTGGATCACTGGCTAACTCAAGGATACTGACTAACTTAGCCAACTCAGTCCGATCCGATGAGCTGAAAGAAAGGGATTCGTTGATAGCAGCTTTCATTCTGAATAGACGTTACACGCGACGGCAGTACGATTGCGTTTCTCGCTGCATCAACCGCTCAGCATTCAGGCAGCCGCCCTTTGATGGCCAACTGAGATAAGTCTCCCTTGGCACCTACTTTACCCAGATACACCCAAAGAAATTTGCATAAAGGCTAGCAATCTCTGCCGTTGCTATACTACCCCATGGGGCTGATCCCAATATGCGATCGCCTTTTTTGACGACTTGACCAGTAGCGTTAGCGGCGCTTTTGAGTTCAGTTGAGAGCTTGAACTTTGGTTTCTCTAGTGGCTGTGCCTCGGATTGGCTTCTCTTTTGCTGTTACCAGCGCTGATAATTAGTTTTTAATCTGTTGGCAACCAATCATCATCTGTGCTTGAGTGCAAGAGCGCGTTCAGCTGCACCAACTGATCCATTAATGGGCGCATTTGTGGCTGTGCTAAATGCGCAATCGCGGATTGCCGCATCGTCTCGGCTTGAATCATAGCTTACTCCCAAGTGAGTTTGTGAATTGCCAGAAAACTATGTAATGGAGTGGCCTCAAATCTTTCTAGTTGACTATCCAGATCAAACTGTCGCAATTCCTTGCGAGATCCTGAATCAGATTCACTTGAATTGAGATGACTAGCCTTTTTTAGCTGAACGAACTAGTAGTGTTAGTACCTAGTAAAACACCACAATTCAGCAAAAATTAGATTGAAGCGGAAAAAGTAGATGCCCCTGGTTGTACCTAACCTCCAGCAGATTGGAAGCAATGATGTTTTGGGTGCTAACCCATTGCTTTCATTCTCTGAGACTGTTCAACTCGTAAAACGCACGTATGATGTGTATTACGCTCCTTTGTATGATAAGACAGTTAATCAATTATTTGCAACAAAATCTAGCGATCTTTACAAATTCTTTATAATTGGTTGTGCTGCTAGTCATAAGGAGAGTGATGCTACCGATGATTAACTTGATTGATTTGGGACTTTTGTCAGTCCTTTTTTGACAAAATGTCTCTATTTATACCATTTATTTCTCAGTTAGAGTTAATATAGTTTTTTTAAATTTATAACTTGATGAAAGTAAAAAAAAGTACGTTTACCTTTGAGCAAAGCACGAGTTAGAGTATGAGTCTGAATCCCAGAAAACCAGAAAGTGAAAGGAGTACATTACGCTAAGTAACACCTTTAATTGCAACTAAGGAGTAGAAGATAGCTAAAAAGTTAGATTTAATACCAAATTTTGCAGGCTAACCTTGTAAGGTTGCATAAAAAAAGTTTTGTTTTAGATGCTAAAGCACCAGTTCAGTCATCCTAAAACTAGGTTTTTGTGGTGCGAAAGGCTGAGAGTAAACTCGAATCAACAGAGAGCTTGCCAAAGTCTGTTCTACCGATACTCCAATACGGTTCAGTTAAGGAAAGTGGTAGGTTGGGTTGAACGAAGTGAAACCCAACAAAATCCAAAAAATGTTGGGTTTCGTTCCTCAGCCCAACCTATTGAGATAAAAGGTTTTGAGCGCTAACTGAACCTAGAAATCTCAAGAAAAGAAACTCAGTTTTCTAGCCACATTTTGAATACTGAGCCAATGCCCTAAGTAGGTAGGGAAAAATAAACTTCGAATCGGCTCTAGTGGTGTTTCTAGATTAATTTGATAGAAAAGTTCGTAGGGGCAATCCCGACTTAGTGGTTTCCTGAGTTCTGTCGAAGGATGCCCCAAACATTGGGGGGTAGGTACGGGGCACTACCCCTACAACCTGTCAAAAACGAGTTGACAGACCACTAGGTGTTTAACACCTGATCGACTTTGAATGTACTGACCGACGCTTGCAACTTTTGTGTAACTTCTACGGTTTGCTGTAGAGAGTGAGAAACTTTGCGAGAGGAGTTAGAGGTCTGTTGAGAGACTTGAGTTATCTTCTTCATTAAGTCACTGACGACTTGAGAAACTTGTGTTTGAGACACAGTTGCCTCTGAAATTGATTGCACAAGCTGATCGATCTGACGAGTCACCTCAAGAATCTGACTAAGACTCTGCTTGGCATCCTCAACTCGACGAGTGCCTACAACAACCTGCATTGTGCTTTGTTCCATGCCCTCAGCAACTTCGCTAGTTTCCTGTTGGATTTTGGCAACAATCTTTTCAATTTCTTGAGATGCTGCTGCTGACTCCGCAGCAAGTTGGGCAACTTGTTCTGCCACTACAGCGAAGCCATGCCCCTGTTCACCAGCACGAGCAGCTTCAATACTAGCATTGATCGATAATAGCTTGGTTTGAACCGAAATTCCTTCAATCAGGGCAATGATTTTGGAGATTTCTTGGGATGACTCGCCTAGGCGCTTCACTCTTTTGGCAGTGACTCCAATAACTTCTTGCAGACTGGAGATATTTTGCACCGTCAGATTCATGGAAATCCGGCCTTGTTCTGCGGTATCAAAGGCAGTGCTGGCAACTGCTGCCGCTTGGTGTGCTTTTTCTGCCACGGTTTGGATTGAAAGCGTCATTTGTTGAACTGAATCCAGGGTGAGAGTGATCTCCTCTGCCTGCTTCAGGGCCGCGTCAGCGAGTTGACCTATGGTTCCCTCATTTTCCCCAATTGCCACACTGACTTGGTGTGCCGATTCTTTCACCTTGGTGACAATTTGTCGTAGACTCTCAATAATGGCATTGAAAAAGTCAGCGACAGTGCCGATCTCATTAGCCGTGACCTCCGCCCGTACTGTCAGGTCGCCACTGGCAACTCCTTCAATATCATTGAGTAGAGCTACCAGTTGCTGCTGAAAGACTTCTTTTTGCTGACGTTGCTCTTGAGAAACTGTTTCAGCAGCTTGTCGTGCTTGCTCTAACTCCTTTAAGACATTCAAGCGATCTAAAGCAAGCCCAACTTGAATTGCTAATTGCTTGAAGAAGTTGACTTCCGTCTCCTGCCAACACCGAGAACCTGAACACTGATGTGTCACGAGTAAGCCGTGCAGCTTATTGTACGCCAAAATTGGTGCTACTAAGTTCGCCTTGACTTGAAAGGGTTCCAATTGACCTAGATAACACTTACTCAGACCAGCTTCGTAAATATTCTCAGTTGCTACGACTCGACCGCGCTTGTACTTTTCGACATATTGGTCGGCAAAACAGGGATCAGCAATATTCACTCCTAAAGCTTTCGGCCAGCCGCGACCTACTGATTCGGCAACAACGCTTCCTTGCCAGTGTTCGTCAAACAAATAAATAACGGCGCGGTCTGTTTTCAAGGTTTCACGAACGCCTGTAATTGCGGCATCGTAGATGTCTTCGACTTTGAGCGATTCCCGGACGTGAGAGGTAATTTCATTAAGTTGTTGGACACGCTCGATTTCAGTCTCTTTCTGAGCGATCAAATTCACACAGGTTAAAGCAAGTCCAACTTGAGAGGCTAACTCCTTGAGGAATTTGATTTCAGATGGCAGCCAAGCATGAGGTGCCAAACAGTGGTGAGCAATCAGTAGGCCGAACAGATTGTCTTCTCCTACAATTGGTGTCACCAAGCTTGCCTTGATTTGGAGTCGTTCCATCAACTTTAGATGAGCGGGGTGAAAACCTGCTTTAAAGACATTATCTGTAGGAACAACTCGCCCTTTGTTGTATGCTTCGATCAGATGCTGGCTAATACAAGAGTCCTCTATTCTGTCTGCTAAGGCGCGAGGCCAACCAGGAAGAACAGCTTCTGTAGAGATGTAACCGCTCCAGTCAGGATAGAAACGATAGATCACCACTCGCTCTGCTTGTAGGATGTTGAGAGCGCCTTCAACTGCTTTATTTAAGACATTCTCTAGGTCTTGGGATGTACGAGTGCGGGAGGCAGCAATGTCTCCAAATAAGTGTGCTGTTTGGGTTTCCATATCGTTGACAGCTAGCACTGGACGCACAGCACGGTTAGCTAGATAAGTCGCGATCGCTCCTACCAACAATGCTGTCAACCCACTTCCTAGTGTCATCAGCAGGAGTAGTTGCTTGATCTTTTCTTCAAGACCAACAGCGCGGGCTTCTTTGAGCTGATAAATTTTCTGAGGGATCGCTTGGTCAGCAATGTGGTAGCTAGCGACTCCAGTCAGCATTACTGGTATAGTACCGAGAGCGATCGCCAAAGCATTAGCTTTTTGTGTTAATGCACCTTTTCGCTGCACCTGATTTAGGAGATCATCTTTTTTTCTCCTCTGGTTTGGGTTGCAAGCATTTAGCATTGCCTCAAACTGATTAGCCACTAAATGTTCTCCTCTTAACGGTTTAGGGACGTTAGCACGGTGACGCACCCCTAAAGCCTGATGGCATGAACGTATAACGTACATATCCGAGAGGCTATACGCCCCTACTCATAGTGATGGTTGCGGAACCGATGTTTTAGCCTGATGCAACTTGTCTGAGTAGGAACTTGAACAGACATCTCCGAAAATTAGTCTGAAACCCTTTTCCCATTTGGACTAAAGTTTAATTTCTGGAGATGTCTAATATGATGTCAACATCAACGTTCCTGCATCTTTAACTTCCAGCACAACCAATGCTACAAAACTTGGTCGAGCTGAGAGCATCAAGATTGTAAAACGTTTGTATAATGCGTATTACATTCTTAATATGATAAGACAGTTACTGATGAGCAGCAACGAAGTTATACCAATTCTCTAAAATATGACCCCAGATAATCCTTTCACAATATGTTGTTTGATTCTCTCATCTGTCGCCCACTTTAGGAGAATTGGTATTAAGTGAACTTCATTAACGGAACTACAAGAAATAAATTATCTAATGACTGCATCTAATACGGGGAGCAAATTCTGATTCCCCTGCTCAAAAACAACTTTCCCAACGATTGGATATTTTTTTTATTTGGAAGTCCCTACGTAGACTTCTGGCAAAAATACTTGACCCGCCCGGAAATCAATGATCATCTTGGCAAATTAAATGGGGGGTATGACCCCTCAGTCGATTCGCCAACAGTTTCTTTAATCTCTGGCGGGAGTATATAAGCTCAGATCCAGGTAGACTTTGGTAATTTTTAGAAAAGTCTATTCAAAACTTTCTTCATCAATGCCCAGCATCTGGCTTGTCTGTAGTTGTCACCTTGCCGTTAAAATACTGCTCCAGAACCTGCAACACCATCGGTGCTGCCACCTTACCACCACCACCGCCAGCATGTTCGCCAAAAGCCACAACCACAATTTCTGGCTTATCGGCAGGCGCAAAGGCACCAAACCAGACGTGGGGTTCGCCGGGATGAGCTTCTGCCGTACCACTCTTACCAGCAGCTGGTGGGATAGTCGGCACATTCAAGACTGCTCCCGTGCCGCCATTCACCACCCCTCGCATCCCTTGGCGCAGCACCCGCAGCGTTGCTGGTTTCAGATGCAAAGATTCTCGCAATTCTTGGGCTCCCTCTTTATCTTTCAGCAAGTGGGGCTTAACTCGGTAGCCACCACTGGCAGGAACAGAATACATCACAGCTAGTTGCAGTGGTGTTGCCTGCAAGAAACCCTGACCGATTGACATATTTACCGTATCGCCGATTGTCCAGTCTAATTTCATGCGCTTCTGCTTCCAGGCTGCATCTGCAACCAAACCTGTAGCTTCTTCTGGTGCTAGTTCTATACCTGTTTTTTGGCCAAAACCATACTTTCTCGCCCATTCAATCAGTGTTGGACCACCAACACCCTTACCAATTTGATAAAAGAAAGTGTCACTACTCCAAGTGAGGGCACCAACAAAGCTTAAAGCCCCAAATCCGGCATGGTTCCAATCAGCAAACTGAATTCCACCGAAGGTTAGGGAAGCATAAGTTTCCAACACAGTATCCTCAGAAAACTTACCAGATTCAATGCCTGCGGTGGTGGTAATGATCTTGAAAGTACTTGCAGGAGGAAAGCCCCTCAGAGCCCGGTTGACAAAGGGGTGGTCTTTGCTTTGCAGTTGCTTCCAAGTATCAGGAGTGACACGGGCAGAAAAGATATTGGGGTCGAAAGTAGGGCGGCTGGCCATCGCCAAGATCGCACCGTTATTAGGGTTGATTGCCACGATCGCCCCCTTGCGATCGCCCAGTGCGTTTTCAGCTGCCTTCTGCAAATCCAGATCCAGAGTTAAGTTCACATCCTGCCCAGGCTTGGCCTTTTTTTGCCCCAGAAGACGGATGACCTGTCCCGAACCATCCACCTCAACCTGCTGCCCGCCCCATTCTCCCCGCAACTGTTTCTCATAAGCTGCTTCAACACCCATCTGACCAATCACATCACCCAGCCGATATCCTTCATCCTTGCGCTTGGCCAGCTCTTTTTCAGTCATTTCTCCGGTGTATCCTAGAACGTGAGCTGCTACATCCCCGTTGGGATAGTTGCGCACGGGTTCGATATCCACCTCTACCCCGTCGAGTTCACTCTTGTACTCTGCGAACGCTGTGATCTGTGCAGGAGTGATCCCACGGGCAATCCGTAGTAAAGAGCGAGAGTGATAGCCTTCTTTTTCCAAGCGCTTTTCAATCTCATCTTCTGGAATATTCAAGATCTGGGAGACGCGTTGCAGCGTAGCCGGCCATTCTGCCTGCTTGCGAGCAACTGGCCACAGAAAAACCGAGTGAGACAACTTGCTCGACGCTAAAATTCTGCCCTTGCGGTCAAAAATATTGCCCCGGACGGGTAGTTTTGGAATTAGACGAATCCGGTTGTTGTCAGCTAGCTGTCGGTTGCGATCTCCCTGAGCCAGTTGCAAATAGGCCAGACGAGAACCAATCCCACCTAGCATCAGCAGAGTAATCACTACCATGATCGTGACCGACTGGAAAGGACGGCCAACAGTACGGGTGGTTGGTTGACGAACGGATGAGGAAGGCTGCACTAAGGTCATAACAGGGAGTCAGGAGTCAGTCGTAGTAAAGCAAGTTTAGCCAGAATGTTGCTTCTGGATACCAGCTAGAACCGAGAACAGATCATACAGGAGTCAGCAGTCATAAGACAGGGTAAAGTCACGGATATTCTTTAAAAATCTTTTTCGGGAGAAAATAGATTTCTTGATCGTGGCAGGACGAAAGATGACTCAACCAGACTCATGGTACACGAGGATACAATAAACCCAAGTCTGATCGTTTGACGATCAAGGCATGACTTTAGACTTAGTCTTACTAAATCACAACTTTGAAACAAACTCGCTTGAGTCATCACCCCTTTTGAAAAAAGTCACTACAAAAGGTCACTATGTATCAAACTTCTGCACAAAAACTATCCTCTCCGGAGATAGCTGGCCAATTTGATGTTGAACTCCGTAAAGTTTTTAAAGTCTTTAATGGAGAAACTGCTGTCCGTGGGGTCGATCTAGACATCTACCAGGGGGAATTTTTCAGCATTTTGGGGCCTTCTGGCTGTGGAAAGACGACAACCCTGCGCTTAATGGCTGGTTTTGAGACGCCCTCCGCCGGAGAGGTGCTGATTCAGGGGCAATCAATGAACCATATTCCCGCCCACCGGCGACCAGTGAACACGGTATTTCAAAGTTATGCCCTGTTCAAGCATCTAAGTGTATATGAGAATGTCGCCTTTGGGTTGCGGATTAAAAAGCTGCCGCTTTCAGAGATAGAAGCTAGGGTGAAAGAAGCGCTTGGTCTAGTACAAATGGCAGCATATGCTAACAGGTTTCCATCCCAGCTTTCTGGAGGACAGCAGCAACGGGTGGCCCTGGCAAGGGCACTGGTGAACCGTCCAGCGGTGGTTTTGCTGGATGAACCGCTTGGGGCTTTGGATTTGAAACTGCGCAAACAAATGCAGGTGGAGCTTTCTAATTTACATAAAGACTTGGGGTTGACATTTGTCATGGTCACCCACGACCAAGAGGAGGCCCTGAGTCTTTCGGATCGGATTGCGGTAATGCGGGGAGGCAAAATAGAGCAAATTGGCACACCAAGCGAAATCTATGAGCAGCCTCGGACACC
>CAZZWA010000050.1:5828-7424 GCA_964657555.1 uncultured Microcoleus sp. | reverse complement strand
GGTACGCACGTCCACTATGTAGTAGAGTTGCTGACTGGCGATCGCCTCACGGTTAGGCAGCCAAACACAACGGGCAGCTTCCCTGATGCTCACACTCCCATCTATGCCCACTGGGCGGCAACAGATTGTTTGGTTTTACGAGAGTGAATTTAGATGCAGAACTCGATAATCAAGTTTCTTGAAGAGTTGGAATCCCATTGCTATAAAAGTGCAATAGCTACTTTTGCAGGCAGTCAGGGAAAGCCTTTTGTGCTTGACCTGCAACGTTATGGTAGCCGAGTCACTTACGGCTATCAAAAAAACATCAAGGATGTATTCATCACCAAACTCTTATTGGACAGCAATCCCACAGGCTCATTGATTCTCCGCTCTTTCACTCCTGAAATTGACGAACTCACTCAGTTACCAATTAAAGAACTCCGAGGCTATGTTCTTAGGTATCTAGGGGATAAACTGGAATTCGAGCAACTGTCGCCAACTGACCTGTTTGCCTGTCAGAACACAGATGCCAAGACTGGCGAACCCCTACCCTTAGAGCAATCAGTACGATACTGTTAACTATGGTTAAGAGGCAATAGGCTACAGGTTAAGACGTGGAGGCAAAACTCTTTAACTCAAGACTCTTCGGGCGACGTAAGTTCCTACAAGCCTCGACAGCCGCATTCTCCGGACTGGCGCTGTCGAGTTGCGGCTGGAAGCTGGCTGATGTGAAAGCAGCAGGGAAGCCTAGCCCCTCAGACAAAAAGTCGTTGGACATCTACACTTGGTCTGGATACATAGATGACGATTTGTTAATGCGTTTCACTGATGAGACTGGCATTAGGGTAAGGGCAACGGTATTTGGTTCTAATGAGGAGATGCTCGCTAAAATTCAAGCAGCGGGTGGTGGGGATTATAGCGTTATCTACCCGTCTGACTATAAGGTGAGCGAGATGGCCAAGCTGGGACTGATAAGAGAACTGGATCATTCCCGCCTCAAGGGTCTGGAAAGTCTTTACCCCCGGTTCCAAAATCCTAGTGCTGACCCCGGTCTGCGCTACAGTGTACCAATAGCTTGGGGAACAACAGTACTGATTTACAACGCCCAGAAGCTTAAGCCGCCCCCAGAAGATTGGAGCTATCTTTGGCAACACCAGCAAGAGTTGTCGAAGCGGATAACTTTGCTAGATGATGTTCGAGAAGTGATGGGAGCCACCCTAAAAATGCTGGGCTACTCCTACAACTCGACCGATCTATCGCAGTTGCAGCAAGCGTACGAAAAGTTAGTTCAGCTCAAACCTGCGATCGCCTCTTTCACAACTGATGCATGGCAGACTCAAATTTTAGCAGGGGATTTGCTACTTGCTATGTGTTATTCGTCAGATGCCAGTAAAGTCGTTCGAGAAAACAAAGACTTGCGATATATCATTCCCAGCAGCGGTTCTTCCGTGTGGATGGATACTATGGTGATTCCTCAAACGGCACGCAATCCTGAAGGTGCTTATGCCTGGATTAACTTTATGCTGCAACCCGATGTAGCTGCCCAAATTTGTGAGCGATTAAGCTTCGCAACCCCAAATCTAGTTGCTTTCAACCAATTACCCCCCAAAATCAGCA
>CAZZWA010000050.1:4024-5728 GCA_964657555.1 uncultured Microcoleus sp. | reverse complement strand
GCTCGCCGCCGTTGGTCAACATGGCTGGAACCACTGGTATTATTGGGACCAGCAGGTCTCTGGTTAGGGCTGTTGCTGGTTCTACCCACGTTAGTGATCTTTGAACTGAGTTTGGTGCCCAATATCAAACCAGGGGAATATGTCAATCCTAGCAGTCTATACAATTATGTCTTAGCTTTTAAGCCAGACTACCTGTTGGTGCTGGGGCGATCGCTGTTCTTTGCCTTCGGCTCGACAATGGTTTGTCTGGTTCTAGGATTTCCCGTTGCCTACTGGATTGGTCAGATGGCCCCACAGCGATGGCGGAATTTACTGTTATTGGGCTTTGTTTTACCCTTATTCACGTCCTCTCTATTGCGCTCTTATGCCTGGGTAACAATTTTGCGCCGCACTGGTTTCCTCAACACCATTTTGTCTACTTTTGGACTGCCGATTTTAGAATTGTTTAACGACTGGCCAGCTGTATTCATCGGCATGGGCTATAGCTATCTACCTTATATGGTGCTAATTCTTTACGCTTCTGTGGAGAAACTCGACCAGCGGCTGTTGGAAGCATCAGCGGATTTAGGAGCTAATCCCGTGCAAACGTTTTGGAAAGTGACTGTACCGCAAACAATGCCGGGAATTGCTGCTGGTTCTTTGCTAGTGTTCATTAATACTTTGGGTGATTTTGTCGATCCAGAATTACTAGGGGGAGCCTCAAGTATGACTGTAGCTCGTTTAATTTACAACCAGTTTTTAGGTGCAACTCAAAACTGGGGATTTGGCTCATCTTTAAGTATGGTGTTAATTTTGGTGGTGAGCATGGCGATCGCGCTGCTAATTAAATACGGCGAAGCGGCTCCTGAGCGTTAAGCTTAGGTGCGGTGAAGAATAAAGCTAATGGTGAGATTAGATGACAGTTACCACAAGCAATCACGAGGAGGAGATCCCCGCAGAGATGTTGCCATCTAAAACTAAACCCCATGTCTCTTGGCAGCTGATTTTCTCAGGGTTGATGTTTTTTTACATGTACCTGCCCATCTTGGTGCTCACATTCTATAGCTTTAACGATTCTGCTTATAGCGCTGGTTGGGAAGGATTCACCCTGAAATGGTACGGCAACCTCTTTCAAGACACGCGCATTCTCTCAGCACTGGAAACTAGCTTGATAGTAGCTTTCGGTGCAGTTGCACTCTCAGCAGTACTGGGTACCCTGATGGCTGTTGGTCTTGCCCGTTATCGCTTTCCTGGGAAAAGTTTGTATCGTGGTGTGTCATACTTACCACTGATTATTCCCGATATTGCGATCGCGGTGGCGACTCTGGTATTTTTGGCGGTGATTGGCATTCGCCTCAGTCTGTGGACAATCGTAGCAGCCCATGTTGTCTTCTGTCTTGCCTACGTTGCTGTCGCTGTCTCAGCTAGACTCACCGGCTTAGACCCTCACTTAGAAGAAGCCGCCCTCGACTTGGGAGCTTCTCCTGTGCAAGCTTTCATCAAAGTGTTGCTTCCCGAATTGCTACCTGGTATTGTCTCCGGTTGTCTGCTAGCCTTTGTCATCAGCATGGATGACTTCCTGATTGCCAGTTTCACAGCTGGGACTGGTACCACCACCCTACCGATGGAAATCTTTAGCCGCATCCGAACGGGAGTCAAACCAGACATTAACGCCCTAAGCGTTATGCTGATCATCGTCTCAGGACTTGTCACCTTCATTGCAGA
>CAZZWA010000050.1:1203-3924 GCA_964657555.1 uncultured Microcoleus sp. | reverse complement strand
GCAGGAGGCAACGAGCGAGCACTCTCACTCACAAGCTAATAAAACTTGCCGAACCTGTAAGGCGATTTTCTGCCAGTCGAAGTGTGTAGAGACATATTCGCGACAAGCTGTTCTAGAAGGCATTGATACTTTTCCTATTAATAGGTGTTCCAATCGTTCAGCGATCGCTTTCTGTTCTTGCGAGTCGGTAATTAGATCAGGTGAGAACGGTTCTAAGATTTCTGGCATGCCACCTACAGGAGTGCACATCGCTGGGGTGCCGCAGGCTAGGGATTCTAGCAAAACCAATCCAAATCCCTCTAAAGATTGACTGGGCACTATAGTTAGGTCGGCTGCTTGATAAGCTATTGGCAACTGTTCATCTGGTAAAAAACCGAGAAACCTAATGTTATCCTTAAGTCCTAGTTCAATCGCCTGCTGTTCCAGTGATGCCCTAAGCGGTCCTTTACCGGCGATCGCCAGCCAAACCTCTAGAATTTTAGGCTTTATTTTCGCTAGGGCGATCAGTAGTTTGTCCAGCCCCATGCGATTAACTAAGCGGCGGGGTGTGAATAAAATGGCTCGATCTTGAGGCCAGTTGAGCTGTATGCGCGCTTCTTGACGTGATAGATTGCTTTGAAATCGGGTTAGATCGACCCCACCAGGTATAACATGGATTTTGTCCCAAGGAACTTGATATTCTTGATGCAAGATATTGCCAAATGCTTTGCTGAGGACAATGAAGCGATCGCTGCGATCGTAGACTCTTTGCTCTATCCAGTTCCTCAAAAACACACCTACTTTACCAACTCCTTCTTGCTGGCATTCTAAAGCCCAAGGGCCGTGAAAGCTGAAAGTGATAGGCACGCCTGAAGGCAAAACGTTCAATAGAGGCAGGCTGTATAGTGCAAAATGTAGGTTGATCGCATCTGGTTTGCCTACTCTTCCACTCAAAAAATTACTGCGAATCGCCCAAAGCCTTTGCCAAAGTCGTGCATCTGGCTCAGCCAAGTTAGTCAATTTTAGGGGATAGTTAAGTTCCACTTTTGGTAGCCCAACTCCACACAATTCAACCCGATCTCCACTCGCCACTAGATGATTTGTAAGTTCATAAACATATCGATCTAATCCACCCGGCGTTTTAGGAAACCATCCCATGCCAAAACAGAGAATTTCTGCCGATTCTGCAATAGAGTTATCTAGGAAGTTTGCCACTTATTCTTCTCCAATTATCAATTAATAACTTTTTTAAGTAAGTATCTATTTTATTAAACTAAGAGCTAGTTGAGACTGGTAATCTTAATTAATAAAAATCCAGCCTCAGTGTAAATTAGATAAAGTACGTATACCAATTAAGAATAAACATAAGATGCTCAATTTTTATACTAGGTGCCCTAATTTAAAAATATGTTCCTTTGATGCTCATTTATACCAAGTTGCAATCAAAGAGGTAATCTGTCATGAGTACGCGAAACGCAGTGTAGCGAAGCATCTCGCAGATGCTTCGCGGAGTTTACCCTCGAACGAAGTGAAGGGCTCAGAATGACATGATAGAACGCAACTTGGTATTACTTAGGGAGGTTTATGCGGATCGTACACATTTTAAACCACATCGAAGAGATCGGTAACGGTATTGTCAATGTGGCAGTGGATCTAGCCTGTCTGCAAGCAAAAGCTGGTCACAAAGTTGGTGTAGCTTCTGCTGGTGGAGAATATGAAGAATTACTGGCGCGTTATGGCGTCCGCCACTTCCAACTAAATCAGGCAAGAAAACCGATAAATTTGCTCAAAGCGGCAGCGCGTTACCGAGGGATTGTGCAAGAATTTCAACCAGATATCGTTCATGCACATATGATGACGGGAGTGGTATTGGCGCGTACTTTAAAAGCTGGATTTGGATACGCTCTCGTCTCTACAGTACATAATGAATTTCAGCGAAGTGCAGTACTTATGGGTTTGGCTGATCGGGTAATTGCAATTAGTAATGCAGTTGCTCAATCTATAGCGCGGCGCGGTGTCCCTCAAAAGAAATTAAGAGTAGTATGTAATGGTACACTCGGTAGCCCCCGCACCCGACAACTTGCCGAATATCTTCCCTTACCATTAAAGCGTCCAGCGATCGCCACTGTCGCAGGGATGTATCGACGCAAGGGAATTGCCGAGTTAATTGATGCTTTCGCTGAAATTGCCTCAAACTTTCCAGAGGCGCATCTGTATGTAGTGGGAAATGGTCCTGATCGCGCCATGTTTGAGGCGCAGGCACAAAGCACACCTGTGAGCGATCGCATTCATTTTGAAGGATTCCAGCCCGAACCTCAACGCTATTTGCTGGCTACTGACATCTTCGTGTTAGCTTCGCATCGCGAACCCTTTGGCCTTGTTATATCAGAAGCCCGTGAAGCGGGTTGTGCTATTATTGCTAGCAATGTGGACGGCATTCCTGAAGCTTTGGATGGTGGATTTGCTGGTCTTTTAGTTCCAGCCGCAGATAGTCAAGCTCTGGCAGCAGCTTTGGTACAATTGCTGAGTGACTCCACCATACTGCACAAGTGGAAAAATCAAGCACGACACAACCTCGAATGGCTGACGGCTGCGCGCGTTAATGAAGAAACATTGGCCTTATATCATGAATTGATTACAGATATGAGTACGGTTTCTTAGCTCGACTTTATCTATTTGAAATTGGAGCCATCCTTAGTGCACCCTGTATTCCTGTCAGGCTCTCAAACTTTTCTAGATGTC
>CAZZWA010000050.1:0-1103 GCA_964657555.1 uncultured Microcoleus sp. | reverse complement strand
GTTACCAGAACTGCAACGCCTATAATGGTTTCCCGCTGTTCATGCCACAGAACGTCCCAACTATTAAGAACATAGGCCAATGTAGCTCGACGCTTTCGGCCTAGTTCAGCCATCAGCGATTGCACCTCAGTATCCACCTCTTCAATAGCGAGTTCACCCTTCTGATAAGCAGCTTCTAACTTATCCAATTTGCGCCAATATTCTTTTGTAGCTTCCAGGAGATCAAGCATTCTCTTTTAAAGATATGTTTCTTATTGTTTACTTATGTAAACAATTTAACGCGCCTGCCTGGGTGACATTGTCTATAAATGGGTAGAACTATTGTCGGATGCGTCGGCGGCACCTCCACTGTAAAAGTTGGTAGGATCTAGTCTGTGCGTTTCAAACAAAGCCCCCAAACACTGCCAACCCGTAGAATGCCCAAGGCACGGCTACCGGATGAAATCCAGCTTTCGTTAGCATTTCCAGATGAGTAGATAATGTAGCCAGTTGGTCTGGATTTGAGTGACCTTGAGCAACGCTTTTTCCCCGTTTTGTGAGCATCTCTGCTAGGATTTTTCCTTGCTGCTTAGCCCATTCCTCTCTGACAGCTTGGTAAACTTCAGCAAGTACCGGAGATTCAGCCAAAATGGGGTCAGCATTCCAAAAGCCGCCACCAGGATTTAGGCTTTCATGAATTCGCTCAAACAGCTTCAACTTCATTTCGTCGCTAAGATGGTGGATTGCTAGAGAGGAAACACAAGCATCAAAGCGTTCACCCAGTGACAGTTGATGATTAGCCCAGTCGCCAAAGTCGGCTTCAATTCCCTTCCATTGGTTGGTATACCCAGCTGCGTGGAGTTTCGCTTGAGCAAATTCCAGCATCCGCGGGGAGTAGTCTACAGCTACGACTTGGGCTGTAGGATAGCGCTTAAGTATCTTTAGACTGAGTTCGCCAGTGCCACAGCCGAGATCTAAGATGCGCGATCGCGTGGGGGAGATACAGCGCACCAATGCATCCAGCATCTCGTCGTATCGCGGTAACAACTGCCGAATCCCGGTGTCGAAGTCAGTTGTATTGGCAAAAACTTCCCCTGGAAATATCTGTTGCGGCTCTTCTGATG
>CAZZWA010000049.1:17508-19877 GCA_964657555.1 uncultured Microcoleus sp. | reverse complement strand
TAAATTATTTTGCGAAGTCCCATGTATTTCCGATTACCAATTACCAAAAAACTGATTGTGCCAGTTGAGGGTAGCTACTGAGCCCTAAGCCTGCACTTCGGCTACGCTCAGTGGCCTCGGCACGCTAACGCTACGACAAGCTTGTCGAAGTATGCGGCATGTGGGTTCCATCTTGACATTTCAATTCAACAGCAAATCATGACGAACCTGAGTTTTAATAGCGACGAGATTACCACGGCAGATCCAGCTCCAGTTTTGTCGGAACCTGATCGCTCCCTGGCAATATTTGAATCCCAGTCTCAAATCGACCAATCACCGAATAACGGCAATGGCGATGGAGCGCCTCCCGGTTTCCAGAGCAATTTTGACGATTCGCACCAAGCTTTCGCATTAATTACCGCCATCAAAGCAGACCTCGAACAGATGGGATATTTAGCGAAACCTGAAATCCATGAGAAATTTCTCCACCTGGAAAAGTCAGTTCAAGGCTGGCAAATGGGATTTAAGGCTAAGCTGGCGCAAACTACAGAGCAACACTTCAAGCACGAGCGGCAATGGTTATTAACACTTGTGAGTCAGATGTGCCAAGCAGCAAATCTTGACACTCTATTAAGAACCGTGGTGACTGAGGTTCGCGAGCATTTACAGGTAGACAGAGCTTTGATCTACCGCTTCCAGACGGAGAACCAGGGTCTGGTGCTGGCTGAATCGATGGTAGCTGGCTATACACCCAGTTTGGGGCAATCCCTGAGTGCGATCGCCTTTGGCGCAGAGAATCAGCTGGAGTACCAGCGACAGCAGGTCATAGCCCTGGATAATATCTACCAAAAGGCTCCAAGTCCCTACCAACTCCAAATACAGAATCAGTTCCAAGTCAGAGCCAGCCTCTGTCTGCCGATTCTGATAGAAGAGCAAGTGTGGGGCTTGCTTGTCGTGCAGCAATGCTCTGCTCTTTCCCGGCGATGGCAGGAAGCGGAAATTAGTCTGCTTTATCAAGTTGTTACCGAACTGACTTTGTTCATGCAGCCAGCAGATTTTCGCGCTCTATTGGAAAAGCAGATCCAGCAGGAAAAAGTCTTAGCCAAAGCCATCGACAAGATCCGCCAGTCTTTGGACGTGGATACGATTTTCATGACAACTGCTAGAGAAGTCCGGCAGCTCCTCAAGGCTGACCGGGTAGGTGTATTTCGCTTTGCTCCTAACTCCGGCTTTGATGATGGAGAATTTGTGTCTGAGGATGTGACTTCAGGCTACAGTTCGGCACTGACCATCAAGGTTCACGACCATTGCTTTGGTCAACAGTATGTCCCCCAGTACATCAAAGGAAAAATTCAGGCAGTTGCTGATATCTACAATGCAGGGATGCAGGATTGCCATATTGAGGTTCTTTCTCAGTTTCAAATCCGTGCCAACCTAGTTGTGCCATTGCTTAGAGGAAATGAACTGTGGGGATTGTTGTGCATTCATCAATGCAGCAACTCTCGTCAGTGGCAGCAGGACGAGATTGAGTTTGTCAAGCGTGTTGCATCTCAGTTTAGCATGGCTCTACAGCAGGCAGAGTATGTGGCACAGATACAGAAGAACCGAGAGGTAGCCCTGATCATCGATCAGATTCGCAACTCCTCGGACATTGAGACTATTGTCAAGATCACATCTCGAGAAATCCGACAGTTGCTCAAAGCTGACCGGGTGGGTGTGTTTCGCTTTGCTCCTGGCTCTAACTTTGAACAAGGGGAATTTGTATCTGAAGATGTGCTACCAAACTATACGGCGGCGATGACCGTAAAGATTCACGACCACTGCTTTAGCAAGCACTCTCAAAGTTATCAGCAAGGGCAGGTCTGGGCGTGTGCAGACATTTACCAGGAAAATCTAGCTGAGTGTTACATTGCCATCCTTTCCCAGTTCCAAGTGCGGGCCAATCTGGTAATACCGTTGCTCAAAGGAAATCAACTGTGGGGGTTGTTGTGCATTCATCAATGCAGCAGCCCTCGTCAGTGGCAGGATCAGGAGATTCAGTTTGCCAAGCAGATTGCTTCTCAGTTTGGGACAGTTCTGGATAAAGCAGAGTATCTAGAACAAGTGCAAGCTCGCTCTGAACAATTGGCCAAAGAGACCCAACGAGAGAGAGCGTTAGCCAAAGTTGTTGACAAGATTCGCCAGACGTCGGATATCAACGCCATTTTCAGTACAACAACGCAGGAAGTCCGAAAGTTACTGAATGTGGAGCGAGTTACCATTTACAAGTTCCGTGAAGACTATTTCGGCGACTTTCTGGTGGAGTCGGAGTCTGGAGGCTGGCCCAAACTCGTCGGCAGTGGGTGGGAAGACCCCTACTTGAATGAAAATCAGGGCGGCAGGTTCCGCAA
>CAZZWA010000049.1:10611-17408 GCA_964657555.1 uncultured Microcoleus sp. | reverse complement strand
GCAGTGGGTGGGAAGACCCCTACTTGAATGAAAATCAGGGCGGCAGGTTCCGCAATAACGAACCCTTAGTCGTCGAGGATGTCTACAATGGCAGTCTGACCGATTGCCATGTAGAAGCCTTGGAGCACTTTGGCGTGAAATCTTGCCTAGTTGTTGCCATCTTCCAGGGGAAGAAGCTTTGGGGATTGCTATCGGCGTTTCAACACAGTGGTCCTCGGCACTGGGAAGAAGGTGAAGTCAGGTTGCTGACTCAAATTGGCACACAGATGGGGTTAGCGCTGCAACAGGCAGAGTACCTACAACAGCTACATGTGCAAACAGCTCAACTGGTCAAAGCCGCACAGCGAGAGCGAGCAGCAGCCAGCGTGATCGACAAGATTCGCAAGACCTCGGACATTGACTCTATTTTCAACACAACAGTCCAAGAAGTCCGGAAACTGCTGAATGTGGAGCGATTGACTATTTATAAGTTCCGTGAGGACTATTTCGGTGACTTTCTGGTGGAGTCGGAGTCTGGGGGTTGGCCCAAATTGGTTGGCAGTGCGTGGGAAGACCCCTATTTGTACGAACACCGGGGCGGCAGATTCCGCAACAACGAATACCTAGTTGTGGATGATGTCTACAATGGCGGTTTGAGCGACTGCCATGTGGAAGCTTTGGAGTTCTTTGGAGTCAGAGCCTGTATGGTTGTTGCCATCATCCAAGGGCAAAAGCTCTGGGGATTGCTGTCTGCGTTTCAACACAGTGGTTCTCGACATTGGGAAGAGGGTGAAGTCAAATTAGTGACTCAAATTGGCGCTCAGTTAGGGGTAGCCCTACAGCAAGCGGAGTATATTGAGGAACTTCGCGTGCAGTCACAACAGTTAACCAAGTCATTTGAACAGAGCACAATCTATAGCCGACTGATCTACAGACTAGGGATTGCTCTGATTCAAGAAAACTTCTCTTTAGACAGCCTTTTGCAGTTGGCGCTTCAGGAATTAAGGAGACAGTTGAAGACTGACCGGGTAGCTGTCTACCGCTTTAATCCTGACTGGAGTGGTGAATATATCGTCGAGGATGTTGGTAGAGATTGGACTAAAGTTGTCGGCACTGACCTCGCGAAGCTTGAAGATGCCTCTCTCCAAGAAACCAGAGGCGGTCGGTATCGTCGGAAAGAAACCTTGAGCGTAGACGACATCTACACTTTTGAACACGATGAATCCCAACTACAGATGCTGGAGCAGTGGGGGACGAAAGCCTATATAGTTGCATCCATATTCAAGGGCGACCAACTCTGGGGATTATTAGGGGCTTATCAGAATGATGCACCACGCCAGTGGGAACAGATAGATGTCAGCTTGCTAGCTCAAGTTGGGGTGCAAATCGGTCTTGCTCTTCAACAATCGGAATATTTGAAGCAACTCCGAACTCAAGCACTGCAATTGACAGAGTCAGCTGAAAGAGAAAGAAATGCTAAAGAGCTACTGCAACGGGAGGTAATCCAGTTGCTGTCAGCAGTGCGACCTGCTCTCAAAGGAGATCTCACCGTCCGGGCTCCGGTGACGGAAGATGAGGTAGGCACTATTGCTGATGCCTACAACAATACCCTGCAAAGCCTCAGGCAAATCGTCAAGCAGGTGCAGATAGCTTCCAGGAAAGTCGCCCAAACCTCCCAAGAAAGAGAATCCTCTATTACTGGTCTAACCAGCCAAGCCCAGCAGCAGTTTCAGTCTTTAAGCTTGGCCCTAGAGCAAATCCAGACAATGGCCAATTCAACAAAAGCTGTGAATACTAACGCGACTCAGGTGGACTTGGCAGTTCAACAGGCCAACCAGACTGTCCAAGCAGGGGATGCAGCAATGAACTTGACAGTGGATGGAATTCTGGTGATTCGGGAAACAGTGGCGGAAACCAGTAAGCGACTCAAGCGCCTCTCAGAATCTTCTCAAAAAGTTTCCAGAGTGGTGAACCTGATTAGTAACTTTACGACTCAAACTCAACTGCTGGCTCTGAATGCGGCAATTGAAGCTACTAGAGCCGGGGAGTATGGGCGCGGCTTTGTGGTGGTTGCAGATGAGGTGCGCTCTTTGGCGCGTCAGTCGGCTGAGGCTACTACTGAGATTGAGCAGCTGGTTGAGGAAATCCAGGAGGGCACGGCTGAGGTTTCCACTGCGATGGAAACAGGTATTCAGCAGGTAGCAGAAGGCACCAACCTAGTTACTAATGCCCGCCAAAATCTGAATGCGATCGTGGAAGCTACAACCCAAATCAGCCAGCTTGTAGAGGGGATTACACAGGCAACTAAGACACAGACTCAGCAGTTCCAATCAGTGACGCAAACTATGACTGAGGTAGCAGCGATCGCCAACAAGACTTCGGAAGATGCCGTTGAAATTTCCACTTCTTTCCAAGAACTCTTAGCAATGGCTCAGAACCTACAAGTCAGTACCGATCAGTTCAAGGTCGATTAAGCAGTCATTCGTCAGTTGTCAGTTGTCAGTTGTTTGTAGCAATCACCAACGGACAACAGACAACGGACAACGAACAACGAACAAATGCCTAAGGACTAATGACTAATGACTAACGACCCAACTATTCGTGAGCAAAGCTACCGCTACTTTCTCCAAGAAGCGCCGGAACTGCTACAGGTTTTGGAACAAGACTTGCTCAGTCTGCAAGAAGACTACAGTATCAATAAGGTTAACAACCTGATGCGCACCACCCATACCCTCAAAGGGGCAGCCGCCAGCATCGGGTTGGAAACGATTAAAACTGTAGCCCACTCCTTAGAGGACATTTTCAAAGCCCTCTTCAATCCCAGCATTGAGATTGACTCAGAAGTTGAAGCCCTACTTTTTGAGGGTTATGAATGTCTGCGCCTCCCCCTAATAGCTGAACTCACTGGAGGGCAGGTAAATAATGCAGAGGTTCTCGACCGAACTGCTGCTGTTTTTGCCCAACTCCAAGAGAAGCTAGGAGACTGTTTTGGTCAAGAAGCTCACATTCCCAGTTCTGTAGAACTAGGCTTCGATCTGACGCAATCCATCTTTGAAGTAGGGGTCAGCCAACGATTAGACGAGATTGCTCAAGCATTAGCTAGTGATCAACCTGCTGTGGTTGCTACCACCCTCCAGACTCATGCCGAAGTTTTCATCGGATTAGCTGAATCCCTTAATCTACCAGGGTTTATGGCCATTGCCCAAGCGGCGATCGCGGCTTTAGATGCTCATCCAGAGCAAGCGCTGACGATTGCTCGTACTGCTCTTTCCGACTTACTCTCAGCCCAGACAGCAGTGCTAAATGGCGACCGAAGTCAGGGGGGTCAACCGTCTCTAACTCTGCAACGACTGGGCAGACTACATAGCAATTCCATTGAGATTGCCAACACTGCTGCTCCTGCCGATCCATTTGAGAATGTAGAGACGCAAAATTATGCTAATGCCTCCGGCATCGCTTCGCTAACGCACCACTTCGCTAATGCGTCTCTACAAAGAGAATCACAGAACGATGAGGAATCAGCCAATCCGCTTTTAGAGGTAATCTGGGGAGGGGAAGCAGTCTTAGTAGATTCCCAAGCATCCGAGCCAGGTGACCTAGGCTCAGCAGGTTCAGTCCCAGCAACTAGCCATGATCAGGAAGAACTGAATCCGACCGATAGTGAAGTAGAGAGGCGAAATTTCGCCTCTCTACAGGGCACAGCGCCAACGTTGGCTGCCTACCAAGCAAGTTTGTTGGGTGACGAGCCAGAGGTTCCAGTAACAACGCCTTCATTCCCCAACACTGAAACCGATAGAACTTCAACACCGATCCCTCAGAATGATCGAGATTCTCTGTCTCGCACTGTACGAGTTAATGTTGAACATTTACAGCACCTGAATTATTCGGTTGGGGAATTGCTCACCAACCAAAACCGCCAATTGCTCCAGAATGAACAACTACGGGTGGCAGTTCGAGAACTCCTCGCCCGCTTCCAGCATCATCAGCAACTGCTCGAGCAACTACAAGATTGGTCTTTTCACCTATTTGTTTTGCCGGAACAACAGCGGACGGTGAATAGGTTGCAGGGTGAAAGGTTAAAGGTCGCAAGTTCAAAACCTGCAATCCCTCTCGACCGTTTCGATTCTCTAGAACTAGATCGTTATAGCGAATCCCAGATCCTTGTCCAGTCGATTCTCGAAGACGCTGTGCAATTATCAGAAGCTGCTGGGGCTATTGATCTGTTTACTCAGCAGGCTCATCACACTCTAGAAAAACAACGTCGGCTTTTGACCAGCACCCGTGATACCCTCATGGAAGCCCGGATGTTGCCCTTGGGAGATGTTTTTAGTCGCTTCCCTAGTGTCCTGAAGCAGTTGGCAGCCTTGCATAATAAGCCGGTAGTGCTGGAACTTCGCGGCAATGAAGTCTCAGTGGATAAAGTGGTGGTTGAGAAGCTCTATAGCCCTCTGCTACACCTGGTTCGCAATGCTTTTGACCACGGAATCGAGTCTCCCACACTCCGTCAACAAAGGGGTAAGCCACAGAAAGGTTTGATTGAAATCAGCGCCTACCATCGGGGGAGATTTTTGTTAATTGAAGTCCGGGATGACGGTCAAGGGTTGAATTTTGAGGGAATTCGCCAACAGGCGGTAGAACGTCAACTCGTCTCACCGGAACAAGCTAGCGGTCTTAGTGCAACTCAACTGACAAATTTACTGTTTGAACCAGGCTTTTCTACAGTCTCTGCGGTGAACGATCTCTCGGGGCGAGGAATTGGTTTGGATGTGGTTCGTGCCCAGTTGCAAGCTCTCCAAGGCTCAGTCACAGTCTATTCTGAACCCAACCGAGGCACAACGTTCGTACTCGAAATTCCCCTGAGCTTAACAATAGCTAAGTTGCTCCTTGTTCAGGCGGGCGATCGCATCTATGCCTTGCTAACAAATGCAATCGAGCAAATTCTGATTCCTCAAGCAGACCAGCTCCGGTGCTGGGAAGGTGGCAAAGCCCTGCGGTGGGGCAAGGGTGCTGATGAGCGATTCATCCCGGTACACGGACTCGCAGAAGTCCTGGATTATTCCTTTTTGGTTCCTGAACCTTTGGTCGGTGTGCCTCAGCCTCTATTTATTTCTAAGGGGCAGGCAAAGTCGATTATTCTTCTCCGTTCTCAAGATCAGCTTCTGGGCTTGGAAGTAGACCAGCTGCTGGGGGAGCAGGAGTTGGTTATCCGTCCTTTAGGAGCAATGATTGTGCCGCCCAACTATGTCTATGGGGGCAGTATTCTGGCTGATGGTCGGCTGACGCTGGTGCTTGATGGGGCAGCATTGATGCAGTATGTCTTTGAGCAGCAAACTCATCGTAGTACTGATTCTCAACCGTTGGAGGAAAGGGAGAGTTTTGCTTCACGCTATTTAACCAGTTCGACACTTCCTATCCTGCCTTCCAGTAAAGAACACCCACGGCAATTGCCAGCCCAAACCCGTGCGGCTTTACCTGCACTTGCACCCGCTTCAGATTTCCAGGCAAGTCCCGTCAATCTTTTCAAAACAGTGCTGATAGTGGATGATTCAATCACTCTGCGCCAAGCTCTAGCCCTGACCTTGCAGAAAGCTAATTATCGCGTACTTCAAGCAAAGGATGGTTACGAAGCACTTGAGCAACTCCGGCATCACCAGGAAATCCAGTTAGTGCTCTGCGATATCGAGATGCCTCGAATGAATGGGTTTGAGTTTCTCAAACACCATCAGCAAGACCCTGCTCTGGCAAACATCCCTGTCGCCATCCTGACGTCCCGGAGTGGTGAAAAGCACCGATTGATTGCTTTGGAACTGGGAGCAACGGCTTATATCACTAAGCCTTTTCTGGAGCACCAGCTATTGGCAACGGTGAAAGATGTAATTGAGAAAAATCTTCTCAATGCTGTTTCTGTATAAGAGGTTAGGAAAGTTGCATGCATTACGAATCAAAAACGGACAAGTTCATCGTTTTTAAGGTGGCAGATTTTCTCCTAGCGCTCTCAATTAACGATGTATTGAAGGTGGTAAATTGTCCCCCTGCGGTCAACAAGGGGCTAAAAACAATGGGGCTAGTGCAGCTAGGCTGTCACACGATTAGGGTTTTGGATTTGCATCAACAGCTGAGTTTAGATGGTTTATCTGAGTTATCAGATCAGCCACCTTTTTTAGTGATTACGCGCACCCGAGAGGCGGAACTCTACGCGATTTCCGTGAATGAGCCACCCGATTTGGTGGAGTTACCAATGGAGATGATGCAAAGTCTCCCTAAGTCTGACCGTCAATCCACTGCCTTAAGGATAGTCAGCCATGCAGCTGTTGTCTCTCAGGGAGAAGTCCCTATGACAATTTTCCTGTTGGATATGAAGCGAGTCACAAATACTGCTATCAATGATTCCTATCCACTTTCTTTAAAACCGTCGTGAATCATCCAAGGTCAGCAAATTATCTACATCTTGAGGAGATACAAAGCTCTGCCTTGTGCAGATTTTAGATGTGTTTAAAAATCCCCACACCACTGGCAGGATGAGAATTTGGGTAATTGAGAATTTACCCATTACCAAAGTTGCTATACGTGGGCCATCTGGCCTTACCCACGTATAGCAAAGTGCGCGCATTCAAGAAAAGCTTAGCGGCACGAAGCGCGGGGATAGGGCTGACCACCGCTTTCTAAAAATCAAGAGATAGATATTGAACTCTTACACAGTTCTAACTACCGGATGACTACAGTTATCTCTCAAGAGTGTCAAGGTTAAAGAATTGAATTTGGTAATCTAAGATATTGAAGGCGCATTCATCTAAGTGTGTTTTGTTGTATTAACCAAA
>CAZZWA010000049.1:4236-10511 GCA_964657555.1 uncultured Microcoleus sp. | reverse complement strand
AAAGTTTCTTTTGTCAGTTATTGCCTTTTCTACTCAGTTTTTTAGATGATGCTTTGCTGCTGTTACTCTCCCGTCTAGGACTCCACGTACAGGGACTACAGTGGCTTTCTCCAGTGATACTGGGCAGTACAGTACTGTATTGGGCAGGGCAAATATTGCAAAACTGGTACTATAAGCGGCAAAGGCTTGAGACTTGGCAAAGATGAGCGTCAATGAGGATGGGTCGCGCTCTTAAGGACTATTGACTCTTTTAGCTGAACTGGTAGATTTGATTCGGTTCGATGCGGTTCGGTGAAATCTGCCGGTTGTTGGGTAGGAAATGCCTACTAGAAGCAAGGGGGAGGAACCGCCGACCTTGTGTGATTCAAATCACAAACAAGACTGATAAATGTCACAAGTTAAGAGCCCAAAAAGTCACAATATGGCAGAGACAAGCATCACCTAGTAGCTTTGCAAAAAGTTCAATACTAGATAGGTTAGGCAAATGAGTTGTGAGAAGTGCTATGTTCCTGAGCCGTGACAATTTGCCATCTGATGCTTCCAGCTCTATGGAGGAGAGCAAAAAATTGCCACAAAAGCTCTTGAAAAGAATCAGGCGATTGAAGCGGGCTAATGTAGATCTGGCTCATCAACTTGACAAGCGCCAGCAGGTCGAGCAAGCTCTGCGGCAAGCAGAGGCCAAATATCGCAGCATTTTCGACAATGCTGTCGAGGGAATCTTTCAAGCTACACTAGACGGAAGTTACCTGTGTGCCAACTCGACCCTTGCACACATCTATGGCTACGAGTCATCGGCAGAACTGATTGCCAACCTTACTGACATTAGGTGTCAGCTTTATGTTGACCCAAACCGATATCAAGAGTTTGTGCGTCAACTTTTAGAATGCGATCGCCTAACAGGATTCGAGTCCCAAGTATATCGAAAAGACGGGAGTGTTATCTGGATTGTTGAGAATGTGCGGGCGGTGCGTGACGCCTCTGGTGTACTGGTCTACTGTGAAGGGTTCGTGAGTGACATCACCGAGTACAAAGCTGCTACAGAGACCTTGCGACAGTCGGAAACGCGATTCAGACAACAAGCACAACAGCTCGAACTTGCTCTGCACAAACTTCAACAAACCCAGACCCAGTTGATTCAGAATGAAAAGATGTGCAGTCTGGGGCAATTAGTTGCGGGTGTCGCACACGAAATTAATAACCCAGTCAACTTTGTTTGTGGCAATCTCATCCATGCTAGTCAGTATGCTGAAGATTTGCTCAACCTCCTCAAACTTTATCAACGATACTACCCTCATCCGGTGGCTGAGATTGAGGAGATAGCCGAGGCGATCGATGCAGATTTCCTGATGGAAGACTTTACCAAAACCCTATCTTCAATGCAGTTAGGAACTAACCGCATCCGCCAGATTGTCCAGTCACTTCGGAACTTCTCACGGATCGATGAGGCTCAGATGAAGCTAGTCGATCTTCACGAAGGTATTGACAGTACATTACTCATTCTGCAAAGCCGCCTAAAAGCAAGAGGGACAAATCCAGAGATTTCTATCATCAAAGATTACGGTAATCTGTCGCTTGTAGAGTGCTATCCTGGACTTCTAAACCAGGTATTTATGAATCTTGTTTCTAATGCAATTGATGCCCTAGAAACGAGAGATGAGAAGCAATATACCAGAGTTAGCCTCACAGCTTCTCCACCTCAACAAGGAGTCACCTCTCACCCTTTACCTACTATTAGGATTTGCACTGAGGTTATAGACAGCCAGCAAGTAGCGATCCGAATTATAGATAATGGCCCTGGGATACCTGAGGAAATACTCTCTCGGATATTTGACCCCTTCTTTACGACTAAACCAGTAGGCAAGGGCACTGGACTGGGATTGTCGATCAGCTATCAAATAGTTGTTGAGAAACACGGTGGACGGCTCAAGTGTATTTCAGGAGTTGGTAAGGGAACTGAATTTGTTGTTGAGATTCCTATTAGACAATAAGCGCAAGTCAGTCGATTCACTTCACTGTCCTAGTTCTCGCTCCTTTGAAACGGACTGAAGATCATTAGCATAACTTCAGGGGCGATCTCACTAGTGCATAAGGTACCCACATAGACTAAAGCCGAGTCATCTTTTCTTCATTCCACTCATAGATATCAAAAACATCCTTAGCAGCCATCCGCACGTAGAACAGTTTGTGGAAGCCTTCTGCGTATGAGGGTTGTCTGAGCTTCTTAATTGTCGCGTAAATCGCCACGTCTGGCACTCTGGTTTTACCCTCGCGTTGCTGGTTACGCTTTAGGCAATGGCTCACCTGTGACTCGAAGTAATAAGCCACTATCTGAGCACCGTACTGACAACCTAGTTGAATTAGAGATGCGCGATCCTCTAAGGTCGGGTTAGTGTTGTCCACGACCACAGAGTGCCCTGCTAGCAGTGCTGCTTCTATGAGCTGTACTTGCCTTCTGGCTGGATTTTTGTTGTTACGAAACTGGTCTTTACTGACGCAGTCATGAGTTACAGCTAAATAAGTGCGGAAGAAGGTGCTCTTTCCCGAAGCTTGCAAACCGATAAATATGACTAATTCCATCAAGAACTCACACTTAAATTCTCCCCTAAGCTATAGCTTAGGGGAGAATTTAAGTACTATCAGTTGCGAAATTTTTTAGCCTGAAGAACAGAGGAAGACGCTGCTTTCAGCATCTTTGCTTTATCCAAGAATTCCAAGATTGAGACAGGTGTTGCACCTGACGCAATCATCCGTTGTACGTCCTCCACAACGTATTTCGGCACGTAGCGACGATGACTTCTGCCATCTCGATAATACCCATACCTGTACTGGCGAATTGAACCATCGGCGTAGCGTTCTTCCTCTATCCAGCCAGTTCCTCGCTGACCAGAAGTTGTAAATATGAAGCAGTTTACTTCTCCAGCTTCCTGGAGTAATTGTGACTGCTCTTCGGTCAGAGACACTATCTCTGCCTGAATTTGGAGCTGTCTTGCCGGAGTGGCATCCTTCAGCTCATTCACTAATCTCTGCTGTTCCTGCAATATAGCAGTGAGACGAGCCTCTGGCGATTGTGGTCTTGACATAATAGTGAGTAGCAGTAGAGCAATTGATATGAGCTTAGGGATGGTATGCAGTAGATGAGCCTTTAATGGCAGTGGCCTGAATCTACTGTTTGCGAGACTACTGTCCCGTCTGAGCAAGCAATGAATAGTTTGCAACACATTTGGTTACCGCATCGTGTCCACGCATACCATCTTTTGATTTCGCTGCACCCTGTAGCTACTAGATCTCCATTATTAATATATTTAACGAGGTTAGCCGCAGGTGCAACTAGGGCAGGTGGGTGAGTAAGAGTTTCTACAATGAAAACCAGAATCATGACACGATACACCCTTTCTACATTGTTCAACAAGTTGGGAAATGTATCCGGATAAAATACCCCCCGACACACCCCAGATTGATTTTCTAATCTGTCAACTGATACTGGTAGAGGTATGTGACACCTCAGATGAAAAACACCTATAAAGTTGGTAGTATGTAATGACAGAACTGCTTAAGACTGTAAAGCTTCCAGAACCCCACTGCTGCGATCCAACTTCTGAATGGGCAACAGCAGAGCTTCTCCAGCAAATGCCGCTACAACAGGGCGATGTGATTTTAGAGCCGTGCTGTGGAGACAATGCGATCGCCAAAGTACTCAAAGATTTCTCTAGTCGGCTGCACGTTTTCACTAACGACCTTGATACTCACAAGCCAGCTGATTTTCACCTTGACATGACTTTACTAGACTCATGGAAGTTAATAGAGTCTATAAGTGGCGGCTTTGATTGGGTCATAGGAAATCCACCCCTATCATCTACACCGTTTTCTGGTAAAAAGAGAGGAAATCCCGTTGGCCATTTCTTTCTAGAAATGGGCTACCAGCACGCTAGGAAGGGTGTGGTGTTTCTACTGAGGAAGTCTTTTACAGAACCTGTTAGCTATCGACGGCAGTGGCTGCAAGCCCATAGTCATGAACAGTTTCTGGAATTACGCTTAGAGCGGATCACTTTCAGAAGCAAGGGCAGAAGCAATCAAATTGCCTGTGATTGGTATGGATGGCAACATGGGCACACTGGAGGTTTTATCCCTGACTATGTCTGGCGATCAGGGTCTCATACTACCGACATATAATTAATTTTAGAAATCAGCATGACTCTCGACCTTGACCGCTAACATCCGCTTCTGTTTGTCCGTCTACGGTTGCCACACGGCGGGGTTTACCTCATAGACAACAGATTCTGGAGAGTGAGACATTGGGCTATCTTAGTTTACTTCCTTGCTATCTCCCCAGCTTTTTAACGCTCTCTCAATATACCTTGGAGCTTGGCCACCATTTGAGCCCGAGAGGAAACAGCAAGCTTCCGAAACATTCGCTTGAGCGCCTGCTTGACTGAGCTAGGTGCGATTTGAAGAGCTATCCCGATTTCAACGTTACTTAGCCCCATGGCTACTAGTTTGGCAATCTGAAGTTCGCGCAAAGTCAGATGCATTGCCTCATCTGTGTTCAGGCTCGTAGCTCCTGCCCGTAGGGTTGCTACAAAGGCAGAAAGATGAGCACACAAAGTACCGAGGTGACTCAGCTCTTGCTCTCCAAACGGTGAGAGATGCCAACTACGGCCAAACTGAACTGTGCCAATCACGCGACCGCCACCAACAATAGGCCCCTTCAATATGTGTTCTAAACCGAAGGGAGCACAAACGTGCTGGTAGAAAGCGCTGCGTCGCCAATCGATAGGAGTCATTAACAACTGCTGGTGCGCTGGAGCATGCCGATCAAGTAAGAGGCGCATGACAGGATCTGCGGCTCGACCAATCTCCTGGTATCGCTCCAGAAAAGCCTCAGGTACACCACGGAATTCGATGGTGTGCACTCCAATATGGTCATTAAACAATGATAACCCCCAAGCTTGCGCCCCAAGAGGCTCACCAGCAGCATCCATAAAGCGCAGTTGCAGTTCTCGCTCAGTCTGGGTGGTCGCAAGCGCTTGGATGAGCGAGTGGAGTGCTGGGGTAGCTGAGAGCATCAAACGATACGAGTCCCCAAATGGGGACTAGACAGGAGTTAGAGTAGAATATAGCATTTCTCTGTTGCTATATCAACAAGCTAAGGAGCTTGAGTAAATACGAAGCTTAAACTGGCAATCTGGACGGTAATGCGTTTTTAATTGCCCACTCCAAAGGCTTGAAGAGTGAGGCTTCCAATCAGTATCTTTTGCTGCTTCTACTGATAAGATTACAGGCTTTTTACAAACTGTTCTGAATTCAGGAGACAAATGATGGTGACGATGAAAGCAGTACGAATGTATTCCTATGGAGGGCCAGAGGTTTTGGTCTACGAAGATGCGCCGCGTCCCAAACCTGGGACGGGTGAGGTTCTCATCCGCGTCTATGCCGCTGCGGTCAATAGCCTAGATTGGAAGATTCGCTCTGGACAGATGCAAGGTATCTTCGATTTCCAACTACCTCTCATCCTGGGTTCAGACGTGGCGGGTATAGTTGAGGCGGTCGGCCCGGATGTCACCACCTTACAAGTAGGCCAGGAAGTTTACGGCATGGCGGACAGATCCCGCTCTGGTTCGTATGCCGAGTATGCCATCGGCCACCGAGACGGACTTGCTTCTAAACCGCAGACGCTCGATTATATTGCTGCGGCCTCTGTCCCAGCCGTGGCGATGACGGCATGGCAGGCGTTGTTCGACAAAGGCAATCTATCGCTGGGGCAAACGGTACTCGTCCACGGAGCGGCGGGCGGGGTCGGCATCTTCGCTGTGCAGTTGGCTAAGTGGAAAGGTGCGCACGTCGTCGCCACAGCATCGGCTCCAACCTTAGACATGGTTCGCGACCTCGGCGCAGATGAAGTGATTGATTACAAGGCTACACCATTTGAACAAGCTGTGAGCGGCGTGGATGTGGTATTAGACATACTAGGCGGCGACACGCGAGAACGTTCGTGGGGAGTACTAAAACCGGGCGGTATTCTTGTTTCCACGGTTCCGCCACCGCCTTCATCAGCTGTTGAAAGTAGGTTGCGTGGCGAGATGGTGATGGTGCAGCCCAACGCTGCTCAACTCAAAGAAATCGCGGGACTATTTGATGCCGGAGAAATCAGAACAGTGGTGCAGCGGGTGCTGCCCCTTGCCCAAGCCCAGCAAGCCCTGGAACTTAATGAAGGCGGACATACCCATGGCAAGATCGTCCTGCAAGTTGTCAATCAATGAAGGGGTAGGGATTACGCC
>CAZZWA010000049.1:0-4136 GCA_964657555.1 uncultured Microcoleus sp. | reverse complement strand
CCTAAAAATTAGACATAGAAAGACTTTTTGAGGAGAAGTGGCCCAAAGAGTGCCACTTCTCGGCGCAATTCCTATATGATTTCCTGGTAATTTCTTTTGCAGAAATTGCCTTAGTGCATTGAGCGCTGATACTGTTCCAGCAACTGTGGGATGTAATCGTATCCATCAACACCGATAACTGCAATAATCTCAGAGCGATTTTGCCTTAAGGCTGTCTGGAAAACCTCATCCCCCATTTGGCCTATCAAAATTATCAGTAAGCCTGCTGGTTGACGCCACTCTTTGGCACCAATTTGCTCTAGGAGATACATACTCAAGCAGCCGGTGTAGATTGCTTTACCTATATTTGTCAAGCTATGGTATACTTCAGCCAGGTATGCGAGATTTAGGCCCTGGAGATACAGGTCGCCGGAAAATTGAGCAGCTTGCCAGCCTGATTCTAGATAACCGATAGCAGCTGAGGGTTGATCTAAAACAACATGGGCAATACCAAGACTACTTAAACACAAGGATTGGCTCTGGCGATCGCCCAACTGCTCTGATAGCTTGAGACCTTGTTGCAGGTAGTTTATAGCACTTTCATAAACCTCTGGTTCCATCCTCTCCAACTGTTGTGCTTGCAGCACTTCACTGTAACCTAGATTTGCTAGCGCGTTGGCTTCTCCCAACTTATCTCCGGTTTGGCGAGAGAGAATTAAAGCCCGTTGACTGTGGCTAATCGCCTCGGCATAATTTTTTTCTTGTACACAGGTACGGCTGAGGTGATTGAGATTGGCAATTTCACAAGGGCGATCGCCTGCATTACGTGCGATCTCCAGTGCTTGCTGATGGAATGAGTGCGCCTGTGCGTAGTGACCTTGGGCACGCTGAGAATAGCCTAACAGTGTCAAAATCCGAGCTTTTTCCTGGGTGCCCTCTACTTGTCGCAACGGTTCATCCAGGTAATCTAGGGTATCGCGCAGATACTCTCCTGAAAACGAGGCAAACACGCCGCCGTAGAGAGGAAAGTATTGCTGCTGAGCAAAAGCTCTAAGAATTTGTAAGCTGACTTGAAAAGAACTATCGCTGTACGAATACCGCTTTGCCTGAGTACTGCTAGCCTGCTGAAAGCCATTTGCTAACTGACACCATATGGCAACAAAGGTCAGAAAGGTGGAAATAGATAACTTTGGCCCCGCTTTGGTGTCGTAAGCCTGCTTATCAAACCAGTTCACCAGTGCCCGTTGCAAACACTGCAAAACCACAGCTAATTCAACCCAAGCGGCTAGTTCTACGCTGCCTTGGTGCGCTGCGAGTTCTACCACAGATTCATTCGCGGCAAGGGTATGGAATAGCGCCTGCAAAAGAGGACTATTTACCTTTTTTTCCCACAAAGTCCAAGGGCCAGTCTGTCCCGGCATCCCCCCAAACCCTATAGAGCCTCGGCTTTGCTCGTATATCCAGCCGATCAAGTGATCTTCCAAGCGCTGCCATGATTCCAACCCACGAGTCATGCCTTGAGATATTTGCTGCACTTCTCTGCCGGTATCTGGGTCAGAATTTTGTGCCTGTTGCTGTAGGGCCTTTACTAACTGGTTCAGCTGGTCTAAGGTGAGGGCTTGTGTTTGGTTAGGATCGATCACCCGCAACAAAGCAGTGAGACGAAAGGCAGGTTCAGCATTCAAGATTTGTTGGACAGATGCAGCTACTGCTTCTGAAGCTTTATTTTGCTCTTGCCATCGCTGCCATTCTCCTCGAATTGTCTGGAGTGCCCTAAGGCTGCGGGTTGCCTTTGCTTGCTTTAACTCATCTTTTTGGGAGTCTACCTGGGCTCGAGTTTCATCGATCCTCTCATCCAGACAGCGTTCAAAGATCTCTCCTGTACCAGAATCAATCCCTTGTACTAGCATTTGATAAACCTGCGCCTGAGAGCGGATCTTCCCCTTGAGGGTCGTTTGCACGATGTCATCTATGAGCGCTAGGTAGCGTTCTCGAAACGTCTTTTGAGGAGAATTACCTGAAGGCGTTATAGAATCGGGCATTGGAGCTTGCTTCGGGTTGGTAGTTGAGCTAGATAGACCTATTTTGGGAGATGGGAGAGGATGGAACTTTGTTAGCAGCTGAGGAAGAGGGAGTGGCTAGAGGTTGATAGAGAAACTCCTCTCGGTAGTAGTTAAGCTCTAAGCTTAGCTTGGTTAACAGAAATAACGAGCCCTGTTACCAGTAAGCCAACGAGCGCGGCTATTCCTACAACTGCTCTTACTGTAGCAGGACTTGGCCACTGAGCGCCCTGACAATCGATTTTGGATGATTTTGGGTTTCACGTCTATCCCTTGGCCAGAAATTTCCCATCAACAATCCAAAATCTTCAACAGAGACGTTCCGTCTTTCTTGAGTGCAATATTAATCACTCATTTTTTTTCCTTCACCCTGATTTCTGTTTCCCTTCTGTATTATCCAATTCCCCATTAATTCTGCCGTTGAATCCGTAAACCTGACGGCTACCAGCAAAAGGAACTAAGGCAATCTCCCGCTCATCTCCCGGCTCGAATCGCACAGCTGTGCCAGATGGGATATCTAATCGCATCCCTCGTGCCTGCTCTCTGTCAAATTCTAGAGCTTCATTCACTTCATAAAAGTGATAATGAGAGCCGACTTGAATGGGGCGATCGCCACGATTTGCCACTGGCAAGCGCACGGTAGGACGACTAGCATTCAGTTCTATTTCACCTGCTTGGACTTGAATCTCTCCAGGAATCATTGCTTTTGTGGCTGTGGTGGGTTGATATAAGAAGTCACCGAGGAAACTGGGTTCGACTGGTCTAGGTAAGTGTAGACTAATGCGGAAACTTGACGAATAAAATCTCTACCTCTGGAGTCGTGAGCAGGACGTCTGACATAGATACCAGCCAAATAACGCTTGCCATTCGGCATAGTAATCATTCCGGCATCCCCGATCAAAAAACCGATATCTCCGGTTTTATCAGCAATAACTGCTCCTGGGCCAAGACCGGCTGGTAGTAGAGTTTTGATGGTGGTATGACGCAATATATCCAAAATCTGCTCCCGGCTTGATGGCAACACCAGATGCTCATTGGCCAGCAGTGCTAGCAACCGCACCATATCTTTAGAACTGGTGGTATTGGTTCCTCTTAAGTCGGCTAGCATGTGATGCATTGCCGTGTCCTGAAGTCCCCAACTGCGGAAACGCTCATTGAGTTTAGCGATTCCTCCCAAGCGGTCAATAATCATGTTTGTGGCTGTGTTGTCGCTGATGGTAATCATCTTGACTATGGTTTCTAAGGCGCTAAACCTAGTCCCCGCAGCTCGATACTGCATGATTCCAGACCCACCAGTCATCAAGTCGCGCCGCATCACCAGGGTTTCATCCAAGCTAACTTTACCAGCATCTAGATCTTGGAAAAAAGCAACTAAGATGGGTAACTTGATGGTGCTTGCTGCTGGAAACACGCGATCGCCGTTAATATCCAAATAGTTGCCTGTATCCAGATCCAGGAAAAACATTCCCGATTGCAGGAACTTGTACTTCGCCATCAAGGCTGCCACTTGAGGCTTCAGTGCAGTCATTTCTCTATTTAAGGAAACCACGCCAGCGAAGAGATTGCCAGATGCTGTCCCTCTTGGAGAAGTGAATTGGGTTTGACTCGTTTCTGGAGGAGCGATTGTAGCAATTGATACAGGCTGAGGGAAATCATTACCTGTGACTCGCTCAGGAGTTGGCAACCGAACAAACCAATGGGTAGGAGAATCTCCTTTGACTAATACTTTTGTCGGCTCTAGAGTGTAACCAGGAGCTAATTCAATTACCAACCGGGTAGTTTGGTCGTCCAGCAATCCCACCCGAATCTCCTGAATGACTGGACCTACTCTTTGGTGGGTAGTTTCGGGACGTTCCCTAACGATACCCGGTAAATCTATGACTAAACGGGTAGGATTGGCAATAAGTTGAACTCTAGGTTGAACTCCCTGCTCTGTTGTCAAGTCGAGCTGATTTTGGTTGGCATTGAAGTGCCAAAATTCTAAGTCAGCCGCTTTGAGGGGAGAGGAAAGCACGAAAAAACTCACAAAGCTGGGTAAAAGCCAGCGTAATTTCACCACCATGTCTCCTTGTTCGAGTACCATCGGTAAAAACTTCT
>CAZZWA010000048.1:14366-19879 GCA_964657555.1 uncultured Microcoleus sp. | reverse complement strand
CTTGGCCCCTTGTTCACTAGCTCAAAAATTTTTCCTTCCGTAGCTTTGTTGTCTATGCACTCTACACAGGCTGATGCTACATCAATCCGGCTTGTCTCACCTACTAGGGTATCGCCCGTACCCACTACTACAGCCAATTTTCCTCCGGTTTTTGCCTTCAACAATGTGTTTAAGTCATATGAAGTGTAGGGGCCGTCGATTAGCCGTCCTGGGCGAATAATCGTGTATGGTAACCCGGAACGGATAATTGCTGCCTCGCCTTTCTGCTTGGCATCAAGTACGCCGAAAGCGTTAAGAAGGCTGAAGGGTGGTTTATTTTTGCGCAGAATGCCACAGGAGGAGACAAAAATAAACCGCTTCAGGTCTTTGGCAGCTGCAACTACCAGGTTGCTGACGCCTTGTGCATCGACTTGTTCTGGACTATTTTTAGCCTTGGCTCGGCTATACTTGGGGTCGAGATAGATCTTGCACCATTCAACCAAACCTCGGAGCCCTTTAAACTCGTCAACTCTATCAAAATCCCATCTTGTCGAAGGAAAGGCCGTGGTTCCCGTACAGCAGATGATGTATGTAACGTTTTCCACAGCACGGGAGAGGGTGGTTGGCTGGCGGATGTCGCCAAGAGCAATCTCTACCTGGTTATCAAACATTTTCTGGGCTTGATCAGCATTGCGGGTCAGAACGCGAACCGAAAGGCCCTTCTCCAGTAGCTTGCCCACAGTTAGTTGTCCGACTCCGCCCGTAGCTCCTGCGACCATCACCAAATCTTTTGCTCTCGGTTCTTGTGCAGTCATCGCGCCTCCTTCTCTCTCTTAGCTCTATCTCAATATCTCCTACAAATCACTCCCCGTACCTCCTTATAGCTCATTTAAAGTAATTTTTAAAATAGTGAAATTTATTGCTATACTGCTGTTCCTGACATTATCGTTTACGGTTGCCCTGACTGCTGAAGCGTCCTTCTGCCGCAGTTATAATGATCACTCAGTTTGTATTCTTAGCATCAAGCGAAGTGCTAAGTATCACTGGGAGTATAGGGCATCTGTTAGTGTTGATGGTGTGGAAAAGCCTATCGAAATCTATAACTGTCGCGATCGCATTAGAGTCCAAAAAGATGGAACAGTTGTGCCATTTAAACCCAGTGATACAGGCAATTTCATCTGTAATCTCACCAAAAGGTAAGTAAACGGGTGGAAATGTAAATATAACTGGTAGAGGGGGCTAATGGCTAATCGTTTCTTTGATTAGCGGTTAGCTTTCACATTGTAGAGACGTTCTGCCAGTCTCTACTGAAAGGGAAAAGAGGATTTAACAAGCGAATTTAGTATAACTAAGCAAAATATGACAAAATTACTGGACAATAACTTAGCAAATAAACCTGAAGGTGTGCTCTTGGCGTTTTATCAAGGTCAGCACCCTGACTCAAAAGGGCGAATGATCGAAGAGATCTGGTCATGGGATTATGAGATGCTTGAAGAAATACATGATTATATTCAGTGGCTATTTCCTCTGATAGAACAGAGCCGCTTCAACCAAAATGTACCTATCCTAGATGATGAAGTCATTCAAGCTTTTAGAAACAACGAACAACTGAGAAATCGATTAGTCAAGTCACTGAAAATTATGCTCGACTTTTATGGATTGCAATGCCACGAACCTAGCACTGCGAATATCGAAGTTATCAAATCTGATAAGTATTGGGAAAGAAAGCCTAAATGGGTTAACTTGCTCAATCATAACTATCTACGTCTCACTAGAATCCTCACAAGTTTGAAAATTCTCGGGTTAGAAAACTACGCTTTGGCTTTATTTAGATGTTTAGACCAGATATACCAAGAAGAAAGCCAAAGAATTGGTAGAGAAACTTATGCTTACTGGAAAAAAGTCTTAACATGAATGGGAAAATTGACTTGTATAAGATGAGTAATCTAAAATTTAGTAAAGTACTTAATTTTTGGACTGCTGGTAATTAGTTAAATGCTTAATCATTACCTATTAGCCATGACACTCCTGCTCATTCCTAGATGAGAAGCTTGCTAGACTGTTCCCTGTAACTTGTCCATCTCTTGGGTGACGCTAGCCAAAACCTAGTCCGAAAACAACCTCCAACCTAACCGAGGGAGGGATCGCATCTTCATTTAGTCTGAAAGCAGGAAAGGGCGTCACCCGAGTCTAGAAGATTGAGGATGGATAGTTCTTCAAGGCAGGCGGCGTCATGATAACGGCATCAACAATAAATGAATGTATGGATGCGGAGCACTGCTGAGTGCTGTTACGATTAAGAAAAAATCCACAACTTATCACACATCTGCGAGTCTGAATGCCATGGCGACTGAAATTGCCGTTGAAAAGAAAAAGTTACAAAAACCACCGTTAGAAATTCACCGCCTCGGCGATCGCGCCCTACGTCAGTCCGCTAAACGTATTGCCCGCATAGACCAGGAAATTCGGCAAATGATTCGAGAGATGCTGCAAACCATGTACAGTGCAGACGGTATTGGTTTAGCTGCACCTCAAGTGGCAGTTCAGAAGCAGTTAATTGTTATAGACTGCGAACCTGAGAACCCCGCTAATCCACCCCTGATTTTGATTAACCCAACCATTAAGCGATTGAGTAGAGATCTCTGTGTCTACCAAGAAGGTTGTCTGAGCATTCCAGGAGTCTACTTAGATGTTAAGCGTCCCGAAGTAGTAGAAGTTACATACAAAGATGAGCAGGGGCATCCTCAGAAGTTAAATGCCACCGGACTACTCTCACGCGCCATTCAGCATGAGATGGATCATCTTAATGGAGTGCTATTTGTTGACCGCGTGGAAAATAGTTTGGCTTTGACTGAGGAGTTGAAAAAGCATGGCTTCTCATCTCATGCAGTCAAACCAGTCGCGTAGGGGAGGTCGTCATTTATGATGGTTGGTACCCCAAAAAGTGCTGTATTATTGCTTGGTTCCTGCGTGGCAGCGATCGCTGCCGTTGGCTCAATTTTTGAACTTTCTTCGGGAGAACCGCAACTGGGTAGCGTGATTACCTGGATAATCTTAGTCGCTAGCATTCCTTTAGGTGGATGGCTATTTTATGCAGCGGTTCGTAGTGCTAACAGCTAACCAATTTTGGAAAGCGCTTCGCGCCGCTAGCTTCAAAGAAGCCGCTAAAGCCCTGATGGGCATGTAAGCACTAACGCTAGAAAATTTACGATTTGGGATTTGCCCACCTATCAAGGAAAGGGAGTTTATGGTGATGGGTAATGGGTAATTGGAAGTTTTACCCATTACCTATGATCAAAGCTGCTTTTAGTAAAGTAATTAACCTAAAATGTTGGTAAATGAGGCTGGGGGGAGGTACTAATGAATCCCTTTCAGGGATTGAAAGGATTTCTCCGGCAGTTGGACACCAAGACTCAGCTTGGGCAGCAGCTGCTTTCCTACGTACTTCCCTGGAACCAGGAAGTAGTGCTGGGACGCGACCCAAGTTGTCAAATTGTCTTGAATTCAACTGTGTATGCAGTCGTCTCACGACGTCATGCGGTCATTCGTCCGCTTGCTCCTCATTCCTCGAGATCACCTGCCTGGGAAATTTGCGACCTCAGTAGTGCAAATGGCACCTATGTCAACGGAAGACGCTTGCAGGGATGTCAGCCTTTGCGAGCAGGCGATCGCATCATTCTGGGTCAAGGTGGCGCTGAATTCATATTCGAGTATCAGCAGCTTGGTAATAGCACCCAGGTAGAGCCTGCTGCTGTCTATTTACCTCAGCTAGACTCCGTCTCGTTCACGCAGTTGTTTCCCATCTTCTCCACAGGTCAAGATTTAGCCCGAAAAGCTTACCTGATCCCAGGCATCATCACTGTGGCGTTTGTCGTGTTGATGTTTGCCTCTGTGGGAGAACCAGTGGTGTTTAACCTAGTGTTAGCTGCCTATCTCGCTGGTGCCGCTTATTACTTTGTCTATCAACTCTGTGGCAAGCACAAGCCTTGGTGGGTATTACTAGCTTCAGCTCTAACGACCGTCTTGATTCTGATCAGTCCTCTGCTGATGGTATTTATTGTATTCTTTCGAGCCATATTGCCAGGGAGACTGCCAACAGAGGGATCGTCTGTGAGCTTTCCCGATTTGCTCGTCCGGATGTTCTTCGGAGCCGGTTTAATGGAGGAACTGCTCAAGGTATTGCCCGTCCTGCTAGCTTATCTGATCGGTCGTTTCCTGCTTCGCTCTCCTTGGCGGGAGCGCATTGGGGTGTGGGAACCCCTAGACGGGATTTTGCTGGGAGCAGCCTCCGCTGTTGGCTTTACCTTGTTGGAAACGCTGGGGCAGTATGTTCCTGAAATTATCAATAATGTCACCCTCCAAGCTAGTAAAGAAGCTGGCCAACTGATGGGATTACAGTTATTGATTCCCCGCGTTTTGGGCTCTGTAGCAGGACACATGGCTTATAGCGGCTATTTTGGCTATTTCATTGGCCTCAGTGTCCTCAAGCCTCGTAACAGCGGACAGACTCTGCTGATTGGCTGCCTCAGTTCTGCTGGTCTTCATGCTTTATGGAATGCGAGCGGCTTTTTCAGTGGCTTGGTTTTAGCAGTGGTAGGCGTTTTGTCCTACGCATTTTTAACGGCAGCAATTCTTAAGGCTCGGGCCTTGTCACCGACGCGATCGCAAAACTTTGCCACGTACTTATTCCATCGCCCTAAATGAGGCAGAAGTCTGCTCACTCCTCAATCTTCATGAGCAAGTTTTCTCAAGGCATAATGGGCGATCTCCATACTCAATCGCGCCTTTTCCATCTCCGATAACTCACTCCACCCCCGTGTTTTTATGGTTTCCAGCTCTGTTCCTCGCATTGCATAGGCAATAGGACGAGCAAAGATCACTAGGTCATCTGATGCCCAGTTTTGCATGAGCGGACGCACACACTCAACTAGTTGATCTGCCAAAGAGAGGTTGGTGGAAACAACTTGTTGAGCTTTGTCAGCAATAGCTTCTAGCCAAGCTTGAGGTACGCGCACTGCGAACTGCTCAAACAAAGACTCTTTGAGCTGCGCATCTGCCGTTGCTACTTCAGACCAGCATTCGTCTACCTGGGCAAAAAGCTTTTGCGATCGCTGGTTAATTTCTTCATCTGTCCAATCATTAAGGTCAAACTCCAATTCCAGATCGGCAAAATAAGCTTCTGCTTCCGGATCGCTAGGATTCCATGGATAGACTGTTTCTTCTGGCTGTAGGAGTGCCTCCAGCAGTTCAGCTTGAGCCTGCTTTCTAGAATCCTCAGAGCATTCAGAGTTAATTGGTTTACGTGTCATTGTGCCGCTCGCTCCTATGTATATACGCCTTCTAAATGTTGAAGTCCGAAATAATTTTGACTTCTATTTAGTCTTGTAGGGTTAGCTACAGCCTCACCCTAGCTCGTTCCGTAGTTTTAAGTTATAAATTTTGCACTGGAATTTTCGATGGAAAAAATCTATCCTAAACTTAAAACTTTCCTCCAACCACAGGGAAATTACGCAAAAATTTTTTCAAATTCAAAC
>CAZZWA010000048.1:0-14266 GCA_964657555.1 uncultured Microcoleus sp. | reverse complement strand
TCAATGATAAACTCCAAAGTTTGGCTTTGAGAGCTGCCAAACTTTAGCTGAACTCCTGATGCCAACTCCACTTCCTCATGGTGGATTTCCTTCCAACCGTTAGGCCCTAAAACAAGGGTACCGTAGGTAGAAACATCGCGCAGGAAGTAGGTAGGCTTAGGGCTACCGTCCTGGATTGAATCGCGGCGGAAAATTTCGGCATGTCTTCGAGAAACTCCTAGTTCTGAGAGTACCAAGTCGTTCTCTGGCTGGCGACCTACTCGCATACGCGCACCGCGAATTGGCCAAACCTTACTAGTTGCGCCTCCTAACAAACGGAGATAGGCCGTGGGAATGGCCTGTTCCTTCGTCATGGCAATGCCTGGAAGTTCCGTAGGACTCTCCTCTATCGGTTCTATGGGCCTAATCAGTTCGCCATTAAACTCTGGATGCATGTACAGCACAGGCAACGTCCAGGCTGGTTGGTTGAACCTGTAAAGTGTTAGCATTTGCTTCCTGCCTACTGCCACTGCCTCGTCAATTGGTAGCCGTTCTTTGAGTGCCTGAGCAAAAGCCTGAATAAAACTCAAAGCCTCCTGATCGGTAATCGAGTCGCGCATTCCTAAAACAGCTGGGACACCGTGGTGAATTAGTACCTCTGCCAAACTGCTGCGGGGGAGCGATCGCCCTCTGTCTTGGTCTGGTTGAGCACCCCAACAGGCATTGAACACAGCTAGTGTTACCTGGCAACGAACTAAGACCTGTGCTAACTCTGTGCCATTGAGAGTTTCCCCTGGCCGTAAAAATAGCAAGCCACCGTCTGGCGCTGGTTCACCATGACCGGCATAGAACAGGATGTTGTAAGCACCTGTTTCCAACTGCTGAATTAGTTCAGCGGGTGTAGGCTGGAGGAGTGTCTCAACTTTGCATTGTATAGGGCTGGTATTCCAAGTGTCTTGATGGGAAGAGCCCCAATCTGAGGAACCGGCAGAGGATTCTGGTTGTCCTGTACCTTCCAGGATTTTAGTGAGTGCCGCCGCTTCTTGTTGCAGATGTAAACCAGTAGTTCTACTCCCATTGCCGGGTTCTGTATCTTGTCCTAGTACTAGCAAGATGTGCAAACCTTGAGCGAAACGTTGAGGCGGTAATTGATCAACATCACTGGTGGTGCGACTAAACAGGAATTGTGGACTCAATGAAATCGCTGGTTTACCATGTTGGGGTTGCATAATTTCCCAAGGCAAGGCGATTAAATCCGGGTCGCGAATTTCTAGCCGCAGCCGCAGGGATGTATTCTGACCCATGGCAATTCCCAGACTTTGAGCCAGACTTCCCTGAATCTGACTATCAAACAGCCACTGCCAAAGGCCAATTCCTAAATCTTGCATCAGACGACTACTAAAGCTTGTGGGCTGACCTGTGGCTCCCTGTGGCGGCTCTGAAGGCAAGGAAAGAGATGCTTTAGCCGCATAATGTATCCGAGGAACGTGGGGCAGATTCCGTGAGGAAAAAATTTGCTGCCATGAAAGCCAAGTTTGTGTCAAGGTTTCTGACCAGACACAATTATGCAGAACGTACCCACCTGGATAGGGAGCCTTGAGAGCCCAGATGGCAAACTGTTCTGGCAAATCAGGCGACTCAAGGAGTCGCCCGTGCTCTAGACGCGCAATCGCTAAACTCAGGCAGGGATGGGACATTCAAAGGTTCTGAAAAGGCTGCTATATTACCAGCTTTTTATCTGAAAGCTGCTCAGAATTAGGAAATATAAATAGTTAACTTCACACTTCATAATTCTGTTACTCATAATTTTACGGTGTTGCTGTTGAGGTGGGTGACGGAGAGACACTCAGGTTAGATAGACATTCAGCCAATACAGCAGAACTTGCAGAATTTCGCGGGTCATTCAGTTTTTGGCTGACCGGAACTACTTCTGTTCTAGGAATCCAGCCGATGTCTCCCTGTTGCACCAGACCGTTGGTGATTGAATTGGGCTGAGAGCTAGAAGTTGGTAGAGGTTGACCAACTTTCGTCTTAGGGGGTAGCGTTTCATGCCACGTAGCGATCTGCGTGGAGGCTAGTTCTGCTGCTTGAGCTTTCGGGTTGGAATCTGGAGTTGAGCAAACTTTTAGCTTTAGCCAACTTTCCTGATCTTGACTGGTTTCGCTCTTGATCACTAGCAAAACGCTATTAGCAGGGACTTTACCAATCGCCAATTTTTTGGCAGGTGGAGTGAAATCGCGCCACATAGAAAGAGGAACTGATTGACCTTTTGAGTTCTTTGTAGTGTCGCTCTGGATTTTGAGCAGCGCTCTATCTGCCACAGCATTGGCTTCAGATGAGGGACTTGCCTCTGAGGGATTTGGAGGTGAAGTTTCTAGTTTTGGTGCCTGATTGGGACTTTGGCTAATTTGGGGGGCTAGACTCGGCCAAAAGTAGAATAGAACTCCTCCGAGCAATCCCAAAACTATACAGCACAATACAATTATCCACGGACGGCTAGAGGTAGAGTGTTGTGGTAGCTGCTGCGTTTTCATCTGAGAAGGAGCCGCGTCCAGAAAAATTGTTTGAGTTGAATTTGCTAAGTTTGGTGACGATAACTCCATATTGACTGGCGGCATATGGGTATGGCTAGCCGCTTCTAATTGCTTAAGCTGGCAGTAGACCAAAGCTACCGTGACGTTATCATGGCCGTTTTGGGTATTGCCCAGATCGATCAGTCGCTTTCCAGCTGTTGCCAAATCAATCTGACCGTCCAAAATCGGCACAATTTCTGTTTCCCAATATTGTTCCACCCGGTCGTTGTCACTCAGGCCATCAGAGCAAAGTAAGAAAATACAATCCTCATCCAAAATAAAGCGCTGTACGGTTGGGTGCAGCATTGACGATGAACCCATACCTAAAGCCTGCACTAAAGAGCCAGATGCAGGCTGTTGCACAGCATCTCGGTAGAAAGCGTAGCCCAGCCTCACCTCTCTAGAAGCAAGATCATCGTCTTGAGTGACCTGATGACATCCAGTTCTTGTGACTCTGTAAACTCGGCTGTCCCCGACATGTGTAATGTATATTTCATGAGCCTGAACCAGAGCCATCACCACCGTAGTACCCATACGTTGCCGATCTTGACGGCGTTCGCTGTCGTTACGCTGGCTGATTGCTTCATTAGCGGTTAGCGCTGCTCGTTCTAGTCCCAGCGTCAGAGTGACTGGGTTCTCAAGATCTTGGGAGGACAACAGATTTTCTACCTGCTGCCGAATAGTTTCAATAGCTAGGGTAGAAGCCACATCACCTCCTTCGTGTCCGCCGATTCCATCGCAGACAACGGCCACAGGGAAATGTGAAAGGTGTTCTTGATCAGCTTTTACCTCTAACTTGTTTTTAACAATCTCGCTTTGTGTACCGGACGGTGGATAGCAAGCGTCTTCGTTGCGGCGGCGGCTAGGTCCCTGGTCAGTGCAGGTGAAAATCTGATATTTGCCCTCAAGCGATCGCCCCTGTTCTGCTAGTCCCCGATCTAGCAACTCCACGAGTTGCTCTGATGTCTTGATCTGACCTTTCAATAGCCCAGAGCTAAGTTGTTCTATAAAGTCTTTCACTGCTGGATGTGCTAATGAAGCCCATTGCCACCACAGATGACCCAGATGCTGTAGTGTGGTCGAGCTTTGGCTATCTTCCTGTAACTCTAGTAACCTGACCAGGGAACCTTCTAGGCGCAAGCTTGTAGGAGACAGCAAGCTTGCACTTACGCCATAGGTGCTCAATGGTTGCCACAGACTTGCTATCTGCCATAGCCAGGAGATCTGGCTTATAGCGGTGGCATTTTGCCAAACGCTAGTTAGTTCTGGCATTAGACTACCAGAGGAGTCCCCGGTGATGTATATGGGCGCTTCCTCCAAGAGCCAAGTTTCTCCTGTGCGTGGAGACTGACGTCCCTGTGCTCTTAAAAGTAGCCCGTATACTTGCGGAACATGTAGGCGGTAAGGAGAAAGCTTGAGATATGGTGCCAACTCTGGCGGGATCTCCGTTGGGATTGCGGGTGGTTGTCCCGGCTTAGTATCAAGCAGAATTCTGTCCCCCAGGAGCAAATAGCGCTCTTGGATCAATTGCCCAACTGAATAAGCTTCTATGGATTCGCCCACTGCCCAAAGATAGCGTCTACAGAGCGGCGTGCGGCAGTTCTGACAGAAAATATGGCTCTGAGGGTTAGGAGCCTGACAATAAGGATTGGGGCAGTAAAGCGTTGCCGCAGGATTTTGCATGAAGATTTTCCGCTACATATTCAGCCCATTGCGATCTGGCTCTCTGTCACCTTAGGGCTATTAGGAAGTCATCTGACTTGGAGAAATTGCCAAATCTGATGTTTTATCTGGCATTGTAGCGTCTGATTCTCTATAGAATAGTTACTCTTGAGATTAATCTTATCCTCACTAGGACAATCTTTAAGGGTTTAGATCTTTCTTGGGCAGTTCGCCTGCCGGAGGATAGATTTAAAGCAGGGTGTACTGAGCGCTGTTGCAGGTGTGTTTTAAGATTTCCCTGATCTGAGAAAGCCTCAGACTTTGGTTCAGTCGCGCCCTTTCTGACTATCGTTTCTTCCTCCACTCTTGGTGATTGTCATGCCCCAGCCTGAATTAAACTCCGAGCAGGCTCAATCTTTTGCAGACCTAGACACGCCTGCCAGTGCAGAGATTAAGCAATTAGTAGCCAATCTACAGGATTCTCACAACTTGCTTTACAAAATGATCAATCTTGAAGCTTGGGCACTTGCAGAAACAATGGATCATTTTCTGCCAGGTTTTTGGAGTCGTTTCCTAGAAAATCGACGATTGTCCCTTAAGCAATTTTTGCAGCAGAAGCGAGCTTCCAAGTTCTCACCAGCTAATTCTTTATCTTCTGAGGCCACTCAGAAAGTTGAGCTACCTTGAGCCAGTTTCCTGCTTCAGCAAAATCTAGATGAGTTTTGAGCCATCTAGACATTGGGCCGAGATTTAGCCTTGCGAATCAACTGACGGATTGTTCCTGCCAAACTGATACCGGATTCCTCAGCCAATTGCTTTAACTTGTTGTACTCAACTTCATCCAATCTAACGGTTAGTGCGTGATTCCTTTCTTTCATATTTTGCTACCATTAAGACACTTTAATGGTAGCATTATTTCTTTGAAACACAAATGTCTCAAATCCAACTACCATCAAAGCTCACAGAATTTTATGAGCTAGTGGATGGCTAATTTGCTCTGACAGGGAAATTTTTGTACATTCAGGTACACAAAAAGCAGCAATAAGACAAGAAAATCCACTTACATATACAGAAAGGGGCGATCGCCCGAGTCTCTTTTAGTCGGCTAAGAGCAGCAAACCATCTAGTCAAAAATCTTTAAGAGGAAATCAGAGCAACCGTCTAAGGATGCTCCTGATATCTGGCAACCATATCGACGTCCTGACTCTGCGCTGGAGAACCTGATGGGGCGGAAAAGGCACGACATGGCGTTAAGGAAGGAGTAGAAATCTCTGATGGGATTTGCTAAGTATGAGTTGATCAAAAAGGAAACTGGGTTTCGTAGTCGCTGATCTACTCATCACTTTGAGTCGATACCTGAGGCAAACCCATACTGTAATTAAGAACGCGACTACTCAGGTTGTAACTAATTTGACTATCCTGCAAGAGCGATCGCACAAAATGCTCTAGATCAGAGCCAATGCGCCGGATGTTGTATTCTGTCAGATCCTCTCCACCGTAGGACTCAACTAATTCATCAAACTTGCGATAGACCTTTTGCAGAGCATCTTCATTCCAATTCAATTCATTGTCTGGATCAACATCCAAGGTTAAAACCTGATCGCTAGGAACCAATTCATTGTTCTTGACCTCAGCTGTATAAATGCGGATATGGCGGGTTGTGGACTTTAGCAGCATAAGCATCCCTACTACTGACTCTGGTATATTGAAACTTCATGTAAACTATTGTAAAAGCAATAGCGGTCAGCAGAATGTTAGATCTTAGCTGCTTGTCAGTTATATTCATCACTTTATCAGTCAAGAAGGCAGAAGGGAAAAAGAAGGCCACCCACAAGGAGTGAGGCTTCAGACCCAAAAATATCTACCTTCTGCCCTCAGCCTTCTTTTGGGAAATCCCGTTGACTGTAAACGGCTAACTGTTATACCATTTCTGTCTTAATGGAGTAAATATCGGGCGCTGGTAACTGCAACGGGGAAAAAGTTGCTCTTTTCCATTACTCATTACCACTACATATAAATTAAAAAAGTCAGGGCTAATCACTAACTCATGGCTCATATCAAAAGCGCAGATCCGATGGATGACATTGTCAGACAAGCTCGCCAGGGTAGTGTTGCGGCGATTATTCAAGTATTGAATGAAAAATTAGCTAACTCCGGTGTCAGGACTAGGGCAATTTTTGCGGATGGTGTTCTGCAACTTTTGTGTGAGGCAGCAGATGTCTCACAGCTAGATCAAAATACTTTGGTAGAACAAATCCAGCAGATTCTAGAAGCGATTGCGCCACGCAACATCCGTCGTGTCAACCTCAACAGTCGGATTGTCCGCGAGCAACAGTTGCTCTGGTTAGAAGAAATTAGCCGCGACCCAGAAAATCAACTGTTGTGGTCTCAAGAAATCACTCTAGCCAAGCCTAGCTTATTGAAACAGTTAGTGGAAGACCTTAAAAGTCAGAAAAGTTATAAAGTTAGTCCATTTGCAAAGCAAACCTTACAAAAACCCACTCTGATTTTAGTTCGCGAACAACGTCAATTCTGGCGCGGCATTGTCGGGGGGCTGAGCTTATCCTTTCTTTTACTGCTGGTTGGCTGGGCTATTTATGGTTGGCTGGGAGCAAAATTGGGTCAGATGTCGGCCCGATTGCTAGACTCTACACCGACTCCGTCATCGCCCAGTGCCAAAACGTCCTCTTCGCTAGTAGAGTCTAGTCCACAAGCAGTAATTTCTAGTTCATCAGAGCCTTTTGCTGAAGCTGTGCGGCTAGCAGAAGTGGCCGCAGTTAAAGGTAAAGCAGCAAAGTCCTCTGCACAGTGGTTGGATTTAGCAGCTAAATGGCAACGAGCTTCCGATCTGATGGCTGCTGTACCCGCAACTGATAGCCGTTACAAAACTGCTCAGAGCCGGATAGAGTTATATCGCCAAAACAGTGAGGCAGCTCAGCAGGAAGCCCAGAAGAGGCGCTCATAGCTTTCTCAAGGTGGGAAGAGGCCAAAGTATCATTGACTAAAAGAGGACAAGGGGGAAAAGCGTTCTGTTGTCTGGTTCGGTTCCCTTAGGCAACGCAAAGTGAGCTACAGGTTTCACTGCGGACAATCTCTAATTTGAGCGCTCTAAATTAAAAAGGGTTGATGAGTGTGTTAATTTTTCCCCTTGTCCTGCTCCCAAAAACTTTTATACTTCATTCTGCCTCCCCTGCCTTCCTGATCACCGTTGCTAATGAGAGGAATTGCCTCCAGTTTGAAAATCTCAGTCACGAGCGTGGTAGAAATCTGATCAATTAGGGAATGCTAAGTCTGGGAGAGACCTTGTGAGAGTTGCCATGAGCCGTGATGATTGCGACTGCTGACTCCGGACTCCCGGAGTTTGTCAAGCTCGTAATACAAAGCGCTCCCACCCATGGCACTCATGCTCTCCAAAAGACAGCTTCATTAATATGAATTGTGCGTCAGTGTAATGGAAGTAGCCGCAGCGATCGCACCGGCAATGATCGAGCCTTTCTCATCACAGAAGACCGGCCCAGTTAAACCAGTTCCCACGCCAGAACACTTGGCCAGTAACATGCAGTACCAAATAGATGCCACTCAGTTGGCGCGACATATTACTCAAATTATCTTGACTAGCCCAGAGCCAGAAACAGTGTTGCCAACGACAGCTGCGGCGCTGGGCAAATTTTTCCAAGCAGACGCCTGCTTGGTTGTGGCTGAGGTTAGCCAACAATTTACCCAGCAGATAGGGTATTGGCGTGCTAACGATGACCGAGCTTTGGAACCTCAGTATTCCTCGCGGCTTTTGGAACATCCAGCAGTGGCAGCAGTACTGGCTAATTCCTCGCTACTGGCTATTTCTGATATTCAGGAGGCTCAAAATTGGTCATCAACTGGATTGCCTTGGGAAGCAATGCCGATCCGGGCAGTTTTGGGAATCCAAACTTGTTTGCACTCGGCAGCGAATGGGGCGATCATCCTTGGGCGAACTCAGCCCTCAGATTGGAGTGAGTGGGAAAAAGAACTGCTCAAATCGGTGTCAGACGAGGTGGCGATCGCTATTTCTCAAGTTCAGCTCCAGCAGCAGGTTAACACTGCCGCCAAATACCAAACCCTGATTAATCATATAGCCTTGGCCCTGCAAAGTGGTAAGGAGATGGAGCAGATTCTTCAGATAGTGACGCAAGAGACAGCCCAAGCGTTCGCCATCGATCAAGGCTTCATTCTGCTATTGAAATACGCAAACCCCCTGTTAGGAAAGCGCAAGACAGACAAGGCTTCCCAGCAAAATGAGGCAGATGTCGCTCCTTCATCTACCACCTTAAACTTACCCAAAAGGCAACTTCCGAAAGCGAAAGCTGCGGTTGTTTGTGAATGTCTCAGCACCAGTGAGGGTATAGAAAAGCGTCGCTCTTCAAAAATAGGAAGTCAAGAGCAAGATGAAAGTCGTGTTCTTTCTAAGCTCAATAGTTCCTTTTGGCTATCTGAGTGTCCCTTGTGTCAACAGGCTTTCACGAACGCGCCTGAGCCAACTGTGATCGCCGATCGAAGAAATGAACTGTTGTTGAAGTCAGATAGTGGGATAGCACAGCTTTCCGATCAAAATGCCATGCCAGCTATCCTCGTGGTGCCGCTAGAAAGTCAGGGCACCCTGCTGGGGTTCCTGGTATTGCAGCATCACCAGCCTCGCTTCTGGCATCAACAGGAATTAGAGCTGATGAAATGGGTCAGTGCTCAGGCGAGTACCGCTATCATCCAGACTCAAACCTTACGGCAGGTTCAAGCCGTCGTTGAAGAACGGACAAGTCAACTCCAAAGAAGTTTGGAAGTCCAAGCTAAGTTATACGAAAAAACGCGGCAACAGATTGACCAGCTGCGGCACTTAAATCAGCTGAAGGATGAATTCCTAGCAACAGTGAGTCATGAGTTGAAAACACCACTCACCAAAATGAGCGTGGCCATTGAATTGTTGCGTCAACCAGGATTGCCCTCCGAGCTGCATGCTAAGTACATGGACATTCTGAAGCAGCAGTGTACGCATGAAATTAATCTCATTAATGACTTACTGGCGCTTCAGAACCTGGAATCCCATAAACAACCTATCCAGTTGCAAAAGATCGACCTCAAGCAGCTGGTTTTGGATTTAACTGCTACTTTTAAGAAACAATGGGTGGACAAAGGATTAAATTTGGTAGTAGATTTACCCAACCGATACACTGCTCTTGAAAAGCCTATCTCAATGCCTCCCGCAGCCGCTCCTAATGCCCGAGAATCTAAGGGTAAGAAGTGCACCAACCCTTCCGAGGTCGCCCAAGGCAAAGCATCTACACGAGGGGCGAAGGGCGCATACGCTTCGCGCTCTCTCATGCTTCAAACTGACCCTGATAGCCTTAATCGCATCCTACTGGAACTTTTAACTAATGCTGGTAAGTACTCCGACCCTGACACTACTGTGCGGCTACGTGTCATTCAGCAGGTCAATCAAGAAGTTAGTCAAATTGTTTTAAGCCTTTCCAACACTGGCCCAGGGATCTCACCCACAGAAATCACATATATTTTTGACAAATTTCGTCGGGGTCAGGGCGTGACTGAACAAGCTGTTCAAGGTACTGGTCTGGGTCTAGCTCTGGTAAAGTCCTTAGTACAGCATCTAAATGGCACAATTGAGGTCGAAAGCAGTCCAACTGAGAATTCTCAGTCTTGCGAAACCTGCTTTACCCTCACTCTCCCCCAGTTTTTTGACAGCACCAAATTAGACCAGTAAGGGAAGTTTGGATTATATGGGCTGACTTTACTGTTTGTTTTGCTTTGCGAACCTTAGTTCAGAGACAACCTTGAGACCCAATCTAGCTTCTGGACTGATGAGAGCGGCTGTGACAGACTACTATTTGGAGTAGAGGTGGTGCAGGAATTGAAATAAGCAAGAAGTATGCCCCCAACAGATGCGCCCAAGCCACTGCGTTGGCAAAGATCTAACTATTCCCAGCTAGCACGTCAGATAGACATTTTTGGAGCGGCAGCACAGTGGATTTTCTATTTATGGTGGAATGGGATATTTCCCAATGACTCCTTCATTCATAAAAAAGGCCGCGCTGAGTTGCTAGTTCGTACTCTTATAGATTTAGGGCCGACTTTTATTAAAATTGGGCAAGCACTATCTACAAGAGCTGATTTACTTCCCCTAGAGTATGTGCAGGCGTTGGGACAGTTACAGGATCGGGTACCTGCATTTGGGGTTCCAGAAGCTATAGCTCTTGTTGAGTCTGAACTAGGCAAATCTATTTACGTTTTGTTTCGGGATTTTGAACATTTTCCGATCGCATCTGCCAGCTTAGGCCAAGTACACAAAGCACGGCTGCATACCGGAGAAGATGTCGTTGTCAAGGTACAGCGTCCTGGATTAGAAGAGTTATTTAATTTAGATTTTAAAATTATCTATCGACTTGTGCATTTTTGTCAGCTTTATTTGCCTTGGTTAAGAAAGTACGATTTAGAAACAATTTATCATGAGTTTTTTGACCTTCTTTATCAAGAGATTGATTACCTTCAAGAGGGTAAAAATTCTGACCGCTTTCGTCAAAATTTTAATGGTTACTCTCAGGTTATTGTGCCTAAAGTCTATTGGCAGTATACAACAAAAAAAGTGTTAACAGTAGAATATGCACCAGGAATTAAGGTTGACAACCGTAAAATGCTGGAACAGTGTGGCTTAGATGTTAAAAAAATTACCAGTCTCGGTATTTGTTGTTACTTGAAGCAGTTATTGCAAGATGGTTTTTTTCAAGCCGATCCTCATCCTGGAAACATGGCGGTGAGTTTAGATGGTAGCTTAATTATTTATGACTTTGGCATGATGGTCGAGGTCAAATCTCTTGCTAAAGACCAGATGGTTAGGACATTTTTTGCGGTCTTAAGAAAGGACACAGACCAAGTCGTCGATAGCTTAATTGATATGGGTTTAATTGTGCCAGTACCGGATATGACACCGATCCGAAGGTTGATAAAATTTATGTTGGATAAGTTTACCGAGCAACCTATAGATGTTCGAGCTTTTAGCGAAATGCGCAGCGAAATTTACGCCATGTTCAAGCAGCAACCCTTTCGCTTACCTGCACAGATAACATTTATTTTAAGGTCTTTAACAACTCTAGATGGCATCGCTCGTACCCTAGATCCTGAATACAATCTAATAGTAGCAGCTCGGCCTTTCATTCAAAGTATAACTGTTTCTAAAGGACAAGTAAATTTGATTGGCGAGCTAGCTAGACAAGGGAGAGATTTTATTAAATATAAATTGCAGCAGCCTAGTGCTACCAAAGTTTTAATCCGAAACTTAGAAGCACGTATTGAACGGGATGAATTGCTATTGCGCGTGCAAGCTATAGAACTCAAACGCGCTAGACTAGCTCTTAAGAGCCTAATTTATACCTGTTTGAGTGGATTTACCTTTCTCTCAGGGGTTATCCTGCTGCTATGGTCATATAAAGTTTGGGCGATCGCTACTTTTGCTTTATCAGCGCTGGGATTATTTTTCTTACTATACTCTTTAATAAATTTAGCTATTACCCAAACTTATTGAAATATTTACTTTATCTGGAACTCCTCCTGTCCCAATCAGTAGAGGAGCTACAAATTACGCCTCTGAACACACAATACAATTGGATGCACGCAGCTCAGAAATAATCTCTGTAGGAAACCTGCTCTTACCTGATGTATATCTTCAGGTAACTTAATTCTTAGAAATCGCTAATTAAGAAGTTTTGCAGAATTTTGCTACTACTGATTAGAATCAATATAAACCATTATAGGTAGGGCAGGAATTTCCCGCCCTTTTCCTTTCTTAAGTACCCCCAGGGGAATTCGAATCCCCGTCGCCTCCGTGAAAGGGAGGTGTCCTAGGCCTCTAGACGATGGGGGCCTGTGACTTAAGCCTTTACTATAGTAGCCCTTCTCTCCTGAGTTTGTCAACTCTCTGCCTCTATTCAACTAGAATTATTTGGGAGGCTCCTTCATTTTAAACCTTTTCGTAACTCTGCCAACCGTTGCTGCGCCTTAGCATCAAGGGAATTCACTAAAAAGCGTCCGGAAGATTGTTTTTTGGCACAATTTTGGCTGATCAGCCGACGCGCCTTCGATTCTACGTCATAAACTAGTTGTTGTGCAGACATACATTCAGCACCATAGCCCACGACCATCAGACGCTGTGCCCTGTCTGATGTGGCGACAATCAACCGTTTTAGTGGTAGAGAGAGGTTGCGCCGAAATGAGGCACAGAATATTTCAATATATGTATCTGCTGTTTGTCCAAATTCGGTGAAATGAACGGATAAATTGCTGGTAATGACTTCGCAATTGCTACCTGTGGCCTGATATTGAGCATCAAAGACAATCTGAGTGTCTAAGCCCTCAAAGGCACTGTAGTTAACTAACGCCTCTATTAATTTACCCCTCGCAGCTTCTAGTCCATGGCGATTGCGGGTCTTTTGCAAGCTAGGCCAAGCTCCAACCACGTTGTAGCCGTCTACTAGCAAAACTGCCTGCGAGCGAGGGGGTGGCATGATTCAATACCTATGTTTTTTCAAAAGTTCATATTGCTGTCTTATATCTTAATATTCTTTAAAGTCGTTTTAGTTGTATTTTATTATACAGAAAACCCGGAAAAGCTGATGGTTACCATAAAAGCCCTTGTTGATCGAGGCGTTTCAGTAAAGAGTTATGAGTTTTGAATTGAGATCTCATAACTCATAACTCAACACTTTCCCCTTCCACTGCTAGTCTTGCTGAGCTTGCAGAAGTCTCTGTCTGAGTCGTTGTGGCTCTCCTTGGTCAATCACTTGGCCGCGTTCTAACAAGTATGCACCATCGCAATAGTCTAACTCATCCAGACGGTGCGTCACCCAAAGAGCTGTCAAACCTCGGTTTTTGACCAAGCGTCGTACTTGTGCCACAAGATCCAGTTGTGAGTCTGGGTCAAGTAAGGCAGTTGGTTCATCTAACAGTAAAACCTCACACTGACGAGCGATCGCACCAGCAATGGCAATCCTTTGCTTTTGACCGCCACTTAGGGCATAGATGGGACGTCGTTGCAGTGCTAGTAAATTAACTGCTGCCAACGCCGTCTCTACCCGCTGGCGTACCTCAGGCGGTGACAGTTTTTCTTCTACCAGCCCAAATGCAACATCAGCACCAACGGTAGGCATCACTAGCTGATGATCCGGATTTTGGAAAACAAAGCCCACAGGCTGAGTTACCTTAATTTCGCCCGTTTGAGGACGCAACAACCTAGCCAACAATCTCAGTAACGTTGATTTACCACTGCCATTGGTTCCCAGGAGCATCCAAAATTCTCCTTTAGGAACACTCAGAGAGCAAGACTTTAAAACGTCTTCTCCCTGACGCCAGCTGAAACAGAGGTCACTCACCTGAATGGCCGGGGCTATTTCTCCACATTGAGCTGTCATTCGGCAACAGCTAAGAAACCGGGTGGTCTCCCAGAAGCTGCTGTACTGGACTTCTCATATATCTGTACTGCGACGATCTCACCACTAAAGACGGCAAGTTTCTTTTCTGGCTGGCGCTCGCAGGTGAGTTCTAATATTTGATTGCTGTTAGTTCTAAGCAATCCCAGAATCTGATGGTAAACTGCCTGTGCATCCTCAGGCAGCTTGCGCTGTACTGACAGTGGCATGGGCGTGGTCTTCAGTGTCAATTCGATAATATACATGCGAGGTCAAGCAACTTTATTTCAGGTCTAACTCCATTAGTACCTCAAACGCAGTCTTGCTTGGGTCTGACATCCTAGATTTTCCACTCCGCTTGGATCTGGACGAAATATTAACTTCTTTTAAAGAATTGTGGCACAACAGGGGAATTTGCGCGTAGTATAATGAGAGACAGTTAAGAAACGTAAACTAAGTTGACATTCCGGTCTGTTTTCTGCAACTTATTTGTGGAAAGCATCTGGAGCAGTTAACTGGTTAAACTCCTGTACTCATAAACATTCGGGGATTTTCTAAAATGACCATTGCAGTTGGACGCGCCCCAGCGTCAAGAGGCGTATTTGACGTCGT
>CAZZWA010000047.1:15475-19924 GCA_964657555.1 uncultured Microcoleus sp. | reverse complement strand
AGAGTTGATTCAGTACCCCCTCGAAGTTTAGCTAAATGCTCTTTATATACCTCCAGTGTTCGTTTACCGTACTGCTGCCAAGATAGGTTTTGTGCTGTTTCTCTAGCTTTATTACCGATAGCGCGTCTCAGTCTAACATCGTCGTATAGTTGCTTTATTGCATGGGCAACGGCTGTTGGAGCACTCATCGGCACGATGTAGCAGTTCTGACTATGTTCAAGCCAATCGTACATACCTGTTAATGTCGTAATACAAGGCATACTTGTAGCCATCGCTTCTAAGAGCGCTAGACCGAAACCTTCAGATAAGGAAGGAAAGAGAAACAAGTCATGTTCTGCCAAAATAACCTTGTGCTCGTCTTGCGAGACAAATGGCAAGATAGTGATGCGCGGTCTTAATTCAGCAGCAAAACAGCTAAGAATTTCCTGAGGTGACGTACCTGAGCCACCAATTGTTAAAAGCAGGTTGGGAAGTTCTCGAACAGCTAATTCAAACGCTCTAGGCAAATAATGTATGCCTTTACGCTCAACCCAAGAACCCCACCACAATAACCGATTAGCTGAAGCCCGGTACTCTCGGGTAACGATGAAATCTGAATCTACACCAAGCGGATAAGTCTTCACCTGACTTTCGTGTTTTAGCCCTGCGGTGACTATAGCATCTGCGTCACGAGAACTATGGCAGATAATAAGATCGGCAAGCTCTAGAGTCTTAAATTCCTGCCAGTTTAGCCAGTGACGAGTGAACGACTTGTACTTGAGCGGCAATTTCATCAGACCGGCGATCTCTTCGGTAATCCGTGCTTGCTCATCTTTGAACTCCAACCCATGGAGCCTAACAACAAGCACAGGCCTTTTTGGCAACTTCGCTGAGTGTAATGCTCCAAACAGTCGCCAACCTATATTGCCTGCGACTTCAACCACGTCAGCTGACTTCGCTAGTGGCAATATTTTCTGTTCTACATCGAACGCATAGACCAATTTCTGGAGCGCTCCAGGCCATTTCTCACCTAAATAATCTTCTGCATTGTAGAGATGGCTCTGGCATGCCAGTTGTTGAAGCTCTTGATTAAGGTGAAGGTACACAGTAGATGCACCAGCTCCCCAATTCTTTTTATGACCTGAAACTAAAATAATTTTCATAACACAAATTTCTCTGTTTAGGTCAAATATCAGGTGTCAACTGTACTAAAATCGACTCAATCATGAATAGGATATAACTTTTGTAAATACATTCAATATTTCTGAGTCATGAGGAGTAGAAAACAGAATTTTAAAAGAATTAATTAGGCACTGCTACATCCTTAAAGATAGATGCTAAAGTTTGAAAATTTGTTTGAGCGTTAAACTTTTGCTCAACTACTTTCCGTCCTTTTGCGCCCATTTCACGACCTAGCAATGAATTCTCCATTAGGTCGCGAATTCTACAAGCTAGTTGGTGGCGATCGCCTGGCTGAATTAGAAAACCCGTCTCTCCATGACTCACAATCTCAGGAATGGCATTGATTCGAGTTGCAACTACTGGTAATCCCGCTGCCATAGCTTCAATAAAAACAAAGCCAAATGCCTCGTTATAGGTTGGTAAAACAAAAACATCTGCTTGCCGATAGAGGTCTAACCATTTTGGCGTGTATGCCTTGACGTTATTATGTACGTGGACATGAGGATGCTCGCATTTCACAGGAGCGGATGTTACCAAGTGAAGCTCAGCTGCGTTGGCAAATCTCGTTAAGAAAACGTCTAGAAGATCTTGCCCTCCTTTTCGCTGAAAGTCACCTCCCACAAATAGAATTTTGTAAGGGTTTTTAACATCTCTATCTAACCGCTCAGGTGGGATGATTACTGTTATATCAACACCTGGATAAACAACTTTTGTCTTTTCTTCATCAATTTTGTAGTCGGTGATTACCGAGCAGCGAGTTGATTCAGACCATGTTACAATTTGTGCTGCTGCTTCAAAAACTCGTTTTTCTAAGATTATATTAGGATTATAAGTCCATCTAAAACTAGGATGAGTTCTTTCTTGGGATGCTTGAATTCCGGTCAAATCAAGGCTGACAACAGTAGGCAGCTTTTTCATCAAGTCTGTTGAAAGCAAACCAAGATTTTGGGTGTGAAAATGAATGGCTGTATATCTTGTATTGCTTAACCTTCGAGTTGCCAATCGCTTTGCCATATAGGAAAATCCTGCTTGGATGCGAAAGCGATGAAAGTCTAAGTTTTGTTTTTGAATCCACAGATTGGGAAAATAAAAGCTGAGGAGTCTGTTTAAGACTCGTGTAGGAATCTCACGCTCTTCCTTATACCAATAAAAATCTATGTCACAAGAAGAATTTTTAGTCAAACATTTTCTCAATGTTTCACCATAAGTCCGGTGGCCCAGGTAATCTTCCATAATAGAGAGGATTTTAGGATAGTTTTCCATTTTGATTATCACTATCGGAAGTAGAAACAAATATCTTGAGATTTAGGTAATTGCTGAATTTTAGGAGAATTCAGTGGTCAACCTTAAAGCACCGAATTATTAGTCGATTTAGGCAAACCAAATTTAAACATCAGAGCTGATTAATGCCTCAGTAGTCTCTTCTCTTTTAGATTTTTTACCACTTGCTGCTGTGCGTACTTTCCGCCACAACCATTGTGTCCCATCCAATAAAATAATGCGACCTGCTGACCTGAGCACTCTGAAGGAGCAGCTACATTTGAGTGCTTCTCGAATCTGCGTAATTGCGCTAGGCATATTTCCCATAGCCAGCATTGAGTCAGCAATTTCCAGAGCATGGAAAGCACAATTCTGCCTCGCTTGCTGGCAAATTTTGTCAGTTCTGTCTTTGGGTAAGTAAGATTGAAAAATATCTATAGCCTCACGTAGTTTTTGGATGTATAGACCAGTCAGCACCCCACGTCTCGTGTTAGAGTTTGAGTGCTTGCGATATACGGCTAACGGTTCAGCTTCATACCACACTGGGTAGTGAGCAGTAACTCTTACCCACATCTCCCAGTCCTCACCACAGCTTAAGCGGCGGTCAAAACCACCGAGTTTTTCGTAGACTTCGCGCCGCACCACAATAGATGGCGTTTGGATACGTTGAAAGCCAGCAAGTAGCTCTAACCAATCACTTGGCAGAATGCCACTTTCATGCTGCTCCAGCACAGAAAAAAATTGCCAATGGCTATACTCATCCATAATGATGTGGCGGCAAAAAGCAGCACCGATCTCTGGATGCTGATTGAAGGCTTGTCCCATCTTTTGATAGAAGCCATCCCTCACACAATCGTCACCATGCAGCTGATGAATCAACTTTCCCCTAGAGAGTTCCAAGCAGGTTTGAAAATTCCTGACGAGACCTACATTTTCGGTCTGCTGATAGAATTCAACACGACCACATCCCAGTTCTTCAACAACTGCTGCTGGATCGTCTTCAGTGGAGCGATCATCAACAACCGCAATTTGCATAACATCAAGTCCTGGATCTTGTGCTAGCACGCTAGCCAGCGTCTGGCGCAGGTATCCTGCACAATTATAGGTAGGAATCATCACAGACCAGAGTGGACGTGGAACTGCATCTGGAACGGGCAAAATAGTTGCACGATAAGGATGTTGTGCACTCATAATGGAGATTCTCCTAATGTAACTTTTGTTGTTAAACCGCTAAATTAGTTTCCTCATAACTTCTTAACTGTTTTGCAAGCTATTTAATAGTACTTTCTCAATCCCATCAACCATCCTGTCTATAGAAAATTTGCTTAAAACATGCTCCCAGCACTTCTTAGCTAACTGAGAATCTCTATCTCGCCAGTTGAGCATCTGATTTAGCGTATCTAACAAATCTCGCTCATTTCCAGGCTCAAAGAGACCACGTTGGAACTCTCCTGTCAAGATTTCAGGAATTCCTCCAATTCGGCTAGCCACTACAGGTGTGCCACAAGCCATTGACTCAACAATCACTCTCCCAAAAGGTTCAGACCATTGACTAGGTAGAACTGTAACGTCACTTACTTGATAGAGAGGGATAGTATTAGCTACATAGCCAAGAAAGCTCACATAGTTTTCTATGTCCAAATCGCTGGATAATTCTTCTAAAGATTTTTTGTACTCATCGCCCTCCTCTACAGGCTTTCCAGCAATCAATAATCTGGCGCTGGCACCATTTTTCACAAATAAAGCAAAGGCTCTAAGCAGCGTTTCTAGCCCTTTCATTCTATCCAGCCTTCCTACATACAATATCACTCTGATATTTTCAGGAATATTCCACTCCTTTCTGAGTGTAGAAAAACTTGCTAAAGGTTTTAAAATTTCTGGATTAGTCCCATTATAGACAACATCGATTTTATCCTCTTTAATGCCCAATTTAACCCAATCAAATTTCGTCTGATTTGAGACAGCAATGAACCGTTTTACACCTTTCAGGCCGATGCGCCTTTGATAATTTAATAGGCATGGAGGTAA
>CAZZWA010000047.1:11728-15375 GCA_964657555.1 uncultured Microcoleus sp. | reverse complement strand
GTTTTACACCTTTCAGGCCGATGCGCCTTTGATAATTTAATAGGCATGGAGGTAACTGTAGATAACAAACAAAAGAAACTTTTTTAAAAAAAGCTAAAATCAAACCAAAAAATACAGAATAATAGTCATTACTGAAAATTACAACATCTTCATTAATCGGGACTTTCCAAATTGCAGAAATACTAGTAAGAAAATTAAATAAAGAAGTGAGTTGTCTTCTGTCAAATCCATAACTGTTTACCTTGATTATGGAGCTACAAAAATGCTGATACTGCTCAATTAAATTTCCTTCTGTTTCATACAAAAGACTGATATTATGACCACGTTGAGATAGACCACGGCAAATTTCAAACAGGTTTAATTCCTGCCCACCCCGAGCAGAAGACGGTTCATGTTCTAAAACGATAATGTGCATAAATTTAGCTGAACTGTTGCCTCAATTATGGGCCCAAGATATTGTATAACTACACTAAAAAACAAGTTTATCTGAGGTTGACTACCTATTTTTTAGCAACTTAGGTAGCTATATTCTCGATAAACTACGCCTTTCAATCCAGAGTAGAGCTACGGTCTTCAGTTTGGAAAAAAGCCGATGTTCCCAAGGATTTCGGAGTGCTAATAAGCTAAGAAAAACTAAGTTCCCTTTATGGCCTAACTTGTATTTGAGTAATTGATAAGGCCAGTGCTCTGTAAGACTGAGTTCTAAATCCCTGCCTAAGCATTTAAGAACACGGTTTAGCACGTTGACACGTAGCTCATGATATTGCAATTCGCGAATTGCTCTTACATCTCCCTGTACTGTTGTTGAATGACTCCAATTATTTGAGCTGTGAAGACGGTAATAAGATAATACTCGATCTACGCCTATCACTTCTCCCCAATATGGGGCTAAATCTGCTAAATAAGTATCGGCACAAATCCGATACTCGTTTTCTGGCACGTTCATAACCTGACACAGAAACTGTCTGCGAAAACATAATGCTGTCGATGGTGGAAAGGGCCACCAACCTCCCGTTTTAGCGACTTGACTGGAAATATTTCCTCTAATAGGATTGTAAGGTGGCCAAGGTTCGTCCCTCGGGATACCTGCTTCGTCCATATTTTGTACTTGATGGTAGACAACAGCAGCATCAGGATAGGAGCAGAAAGCTTCAGCTACCTTTTCAGCTTTTTGAGGAAGCCATATATCGTCTGAATCCAACAAGCAGACAATCTCACCCCGACTGACTGCAAATCCGGCATTGAGCGCTGAGGCTTGGCCTCCATTTTCTTTATAGATTGGAATGATTTTAGGCTCATAGTTGGCAATAATCTCCCGCGAGTTATCAGTGGAACCATCATCCACCACAATGATTTCAGTATTTGGGTAGGTTTGATTGAGAGCACTCTCAATCGCTTGGCTTAAATAGAGTCCATAATTGTAGTTGTTAATTAAGATACTCACTAAAGGCTGTTCTTGATTATTCATATAAAATCTACAGCTCAAAGGTGCTTAATCTAATTGAGGGCTGCACGCTATTCTTATCCTGTGTGCCCCAATTCATATTGCATCTGGTGATATTTCCAGAGTTTACCGCGTTGTTCCAGTAACTCTTGATATTTTCCTTGCTCTACAATCTGCCCTTGTTCAAGTACCACTACCTTATCAGCGCGGACAATGGTAGATAAACGGTGAGCGATCGCCAGCACAGTGCGGCCTACAGAAAGCTTTTCCAACGACTCCTGAATCAACCGCTCAGATACAGAATCTAAAGCACTTGTTGCCTCATCTAGAATTAAAATCTCTGGATTGCGCAACAAAGCACGAGCGATCGCAATGCGCTGGCGTTGGCCTCCCGATAATCGAACTCCTCGATCTCCGAGTCGAGTTTCAAAACCCTCCGGCATCTGTTGAATAAATTCTAGGGCATTGGCTAGTCGCGCTGCTTCTAAAATTGCCTCTTCACTTGCCCCTTCTGTCCCATAGGCAATATTATTCCAGACAGAAGTATTGAAAATAAACGTGTCCTGACTCACTACAGCCATCTTTCTACGTAGTGAGCTGATTTCAAACTCTCGCAGATCGACTCCATCTACAAGAACCTTGCCTTCTGTGGGATCGTAAAATCGGGCAACCATGTCAGCCAGTGTTGTTTTGCCAGCGCCGGAGGCTCCAACCAATGCTGTCATTTGTCCCCTCTCAATGGTTAGGGTAATATCATGTAAAACTAAATTACTGGCATCGTAGCCAAAATCTACAGACGTCACGTCAATTGAGCATTTTAAACCTAAAAACTCAATTTTGCCATTCTGAAAATACTGTTTATTGTCAGTTCTCAAAAGCTCTCTAATTTGGTCTGTCGAGCCCTCCAGGGAGCTAAGTTGCGCTCTAACATTATTGACATCCTGCAAGGTTGGCACTAAGCGATACAGTACAAAGAAAAATCCGATTAAGGAAGCGATCTGTGGCGTTCCCTTGGTTACAAAAACTGCAAACGCTACCATACCAATCAGAACTGTGGTAGCTAATCCATCTGCCAGAGGCTTCACCAGTGCCCAAGCTAATATGGCTTTAGTGTAGGAACTGACTATGTCAGAACTAGCCTTATAGAACCGCCTACGCTCAAAGTCTTGAGTAGCACACGCCTGCACTGTGCGAATCCCACTGATAAACTCCATCGCTGTCGAGGTAAACTCACTGCTAGCTGTTGAGACTCCAAAACTAGCCTCTCGCACTCGTGCGTTCAGTGTTGATAGACCCACTGCCAAAAGAGTGAATAGCAGCAGGGAAATTATTGTCATCTGCCACGATATCAAAAACAGCGATACGAAGTAGACTATTGCTGTGAGGATTCTGGTAAACACGAAAGCAACGCCACCAAAAGCTTGCTTAATCCTCTCAATTTCAGTAGTGATGGTATTTATCAGTTCTCCAGAACGTGTTGAAGCAAAGTAACTTAGGCTCAAAGCCTGTAGCTGCTCAAAAATCTGTTTGCGGAGACGATCCAGCAGATTCAATTGCGATAGTTCAGTATAAAAAGTTGCTAAATATGTTAAGAACCCGCGCATCCAAGTTGTCAGTAAAAGCAGAGCAGATATTCGGTAGAGGCGACTAGGTGGAGATGAGTTGATCCCTAGAACCCAAATATTAAACCAGCCAATTTTTGTATGAAAAGGTTCTGCATGAGAATCGCTCAAACCTTGCAAGCTTTGCAAGAAGGCGATAATAAAAGCAATGCCAATTCCCTCAGAAACCGCAGCTATAGAGGTAAATATTAAAGCTAAAATCGCAATCTTAGGAAAGTGTTTAAACTCTCTCAGGATCAGGTAGTTATCTTGCCAAAACCTGGTAGATTCCAAAACGCTGCGGATGGGAGTAGGAAGTTTAAAATGCATAGATATTGATGAGCAGAATTGATAAATTTGCCAGTTTCAGAGCCTGTAATTTGATGAATTAATAGCTATTCCTAGTTTTTAAGACCTTTAATTTCAGTAAATTGGTTCTCACGCCTGCTAGCCAAGCAATGGATGAGACGAAATGCTTGCACAAGAAAGATTTCTCCATACCCTCAAACTAGGAATTTTCGCCACAAGTACGAGAGAGCTGATTTAGACTGAGTCATCACTGTTTACATCCATCCAATTCCAACTGCGGTTTGCTTGCCTCC
>CAZZWA010000047.1:4320-11628 GCA_964657555.1 uncultured Microcoleus sp. | reverse complement strand
ACTGAGTCATCACTGTTTACATCCATCCAATTCCAACTGCGGTTTGCTTGCCTCCTCCAGATGAGCTTTTGTGGTTCTCGATAGCTCATTCTGCCGTTGTTTACCTTCAAAACCCCAGTGCACAGCATCAGACAAAGTCCACAGGTGTGGCCCCGCCAAGCCGATCTCACCCCCTAATACATTTAGCAACTGCGGTAACTCGTGCAGCCGGTACTTACGCATCCAGTGCCCTATGGGTGTAACGTTAGACTCACTTTCGTACTTCTGCAAATTCCCTTGCCCTTGATGAGTCATTACCTGTGGATGAAGTTTTTCATCTACGGTTGTGCGAAACTTCAGGAGTATAAACAGTTTTCCCCTCTCTCCAACACACCATTGTCGGGAAAACAGTGGTCCTGGTGATTGGGAAAGAATGAGCCACGCCAGACCCAATGTGAATGGACTTAGAAGCAGGAGTAACAGTGCAGCTATGATCCATTCAATCAGCCTTTTCATCCACCAGATTGCGCCAGTTTTCCTCTTTAGTAATTCATGTTTGCCATCTATCCGTAGAAAGATTTCTTTATCTGCTTGCTCGCACGCATCTGCCCAGAACTTCAGCTTGGTCTCACCCAAACTGAGGTCTACGCGTACCAGCCGCACAGGCGAGTGTTTTAAGCACTCAACTAAACCTTGCTCGCTCTCCAGCGGAGGCAGATAAGGATGTTCAACCTGCTGAGATAGACTCACCAACAACTGCCCCTGCCGCCACCTAAGCATGCATTGAGGCGAGTGGCTAGATCGCTGCTGCTCGGTAGGAGAGTAAATTTCTAGGGTTGGGGTTATAGAGTTTGTCATAAGCACTTTCCTTCTTGGTGATAGACGGCTGACCTTGAGGATTACAGACCATTAGCCAAAGAGACAATCTCCAACGCTAGCTCCTAATACAGCAGGGAGTGGAGTATTTGATTACAAAAGAAGAACTTATTTTGTCATGTAGGCAAAATGATCAGGCGATCGCGATCGCTAATGTTTAGCTATCTCTCCATACTTTGTTGCAGCATATGTTGGAGCGAGAGCCCCTGTTGCTTTTTAGAGGGTATATAGCCATAAGTATGACCACTTGCCCCATTCGCTACAACCCCAATGACGTTTAACTTGCTCAACATAGCTGTAGCTTGTGTAAGTTCAGTTCGAGTAACTCGGTCAATGCGTCCTACCAAGACCACACCACTGCAAAATGATCCGGCTAGGATGGCATCTACTATGCCTAAAATAGGGGGGGCATCCAGTATGACTATGTCATAGGTCTGCTCAAAAGCTGCTATCAATTGCTTCATCTGTTGAGAACTCAACAGTCTAGCGGGGTCTGCTGGTGTTGGCCCAGAAGTCAAAATTGAGATATTATTATATGAACTTGAGAATTGGATACTATTTTGAATTGGTACCGAGGTATCACTTACTAGTAGAGTTGACAGCCCCTGCTCATTAGGAAGATTGAGCATTTTGTGCAGACTGGGACGACGTAGATCAGCATCAATTAGTAGTACTCTCTGGTGTAAACGAGCGGCAGTAGCCGCTAGACCCAATGCTAATGTTGACTTACCTTCACCAGCTAGCGCTGAAGTGATCATCAAGGATTTAAAGGTTGAGGCAGAATTCAGCAGTTGAATATTCTGATAGATCAGATCTAATGATTCCCGGAATGGGGGCCAATCGACCACTGGAATCCCCCAAGATGCAAGATGATCTTGCGGTTTGTGGAAAGGTAGCTTGATCATAGGTTCGCTGGCTTTGGCCTGCGGCAGTTCTGGGGTCATTCCTAACAAGGGTAGGTCAACTTGCTTCTTCAATTCGTCAGAGCTATGAATAGCATCATCAACCATTTCCCGAACAAAGGCCGCAACACCACCTAGCATCAACCCGACTACTACACCCAATAATAGAGTTTGCTTTGTTTTGGGAGGGTTTTCCAAGCCAAGCTGAGGTTCCTCCACAACTTGCCAATCAAATCCCCCCCGCGCAATTTCCAAGCTCAATTCCTGCCGTGCTTTCAGAAGCTGCTGAAGCGTTTCGCGCTTCAGTTGGATCTGTGGCTGTAAGCGATTGTACTGAGCAAGCAGGCTAGGAAACCGCTGGAGTTCTCCACGAACCTGCTCCTCCATCTGTGCTAGTATCCCATCGCGAGCCCTCAGAGCAAGTAAATTTGTCTGTGCGTCCAGAAGTTGGTTAGAGAGAGTCAAGTCAACGGTACTGAGCTGTCCCTTTTTCAGGAGGCTTTCTTCAGTGCCGTTTGGTTGAGTCGAATCTCCTCCCAGAACTCGTCTCGCCTCCTGCTGCAAGAGAACAAGCTGGCTCTGACGCTGCTCTAGTAACTGCTGAATTACAGGACTTTGATCAGTGAAGCGCAGGCGTTGCTGCGCTATAGCCAGTTCTGTCCTTTGGATCTCGTTAAGCAACACTTGGTAGCGGGAAGACTGACTTAAACGCAAGGAGATCAGAGCATCCTGTGGAGAGCGATTAAGTGCTTGCTGTAGAGCAGTGCAGCGAGCCTCAAGCTCCTTGCTCTGAACGCGAATTGTCTGTCGCTCATTGACAATGCCTGCCAGAACAGTACTTAACCGGCTTGCCTGTGACTCCGGCTCAATCAGATTCTGGCTTTTGCGAAACTGTTCTAGGGCTGCCTCAGACTGAGAGACGCTTTCACTAACCTTGGGGATCTGCTCCTCGATAAAGGAAAGACCTCTGGTTAAACGCTGTTTCTGCTGTTCTCGGTTATAGTCCTGATAAACCTTCTGAATTGCCTTTAGCACTTTTTGGCTCTTAACCGGATTATCATCCGTGTAGGTCACTTGGAAAATTTTAGTAGCTTTATTACTGCCCTTATCCTGTAACTGACTGACAACCAAAGATGATTTAATCTCACTTACACTGATATCAGCATATTCAGGCTTCAGCAAATCTACTGCTTTGGCAATCAGCTGAGTACTTTGCATTAGGCTAAGCTGAGTTGCATTGTCTATCTCAACATGAGAGTCAGCAAATTTTTCTGCACCTGCTCCATCTTTACCTTGATAGTTGGGCTCCACTAACAGCTGCATGGAGCTTTGATAACTTGATTTCTCCTTGAGAGCTTTGATAGTTGCTATAGACATGACTACACAAACTACAACTAGCAACCAATAGCGTCGGCGGATTAAAATTGCAAACAGTTGTCCGTAACCTGGATCTGTTTCAGCAACTGCATTGAGATTGCTTTCAGCCACTTCTACCATCCCTGATTTACAAACACCTGAACAAATACAATTCGTAGCAGTTCTCAGTTGGTCAAATTACCGTTATTTGAGAGTAGTCATTTCTGTTTCCAAGACTGAGTGCTAGCTTTTATTCTACTTAATTAAAATCCGCTGCGTAGCTAACGTGAGCTGCAAACTTCCTTTACAACACCGTCTATCTTATCAAAGAATGCTTCTTCTGAAAATTGGCTCAGGGCATGATTCCGGATCTTGGCATAGTCCCATGAGATTTCACTCGCCTCAAGTAGTGCAGCATGAATAGCTTCGGGTGTCTGCCGCTTGAAAAATACCCCTGTTTCACCAGGTACCTGAGTATCTAATACACCACCTGCACCATAGGCAATAACTGGCGTTCCGCTGGCATTGGCTTCTACTGGAACTAACCCGTAGTCTTCGAGGGCTGCTACGATGACAGAGCGAGCTTTTGCCATCAAATGACTGCGTTTTGCATCACTTACATATCCCAAAAAGCGAATATTTTTCAAAGCTTTGGATTCCAATCTCTCTCGTTCTGGGCCATCACCTGCTATTAATAATGGCCATCCAAGCCAATTGAAAGCTTCAACGATCACATCGACACGCTTGTAACTGATTAGGCGGGATGACACAATGTAAAAGTCACCTTTTTCTTCTGAGTAAATGAACTTCCTACTGTTAATTGGATAGTTAATCACAACTGCTGGCTTGCTGTAAAACTTCTGAATGCGATGAGCAACAATGCTAGAATTGGCAATGTAAATATCAGGCTCTTGAGCATACTTTAAATCCACTTTTCTCATGATTTGAAAAACGCTTTCTATTAAAGGAGTAAAACGTTTATAATTTGAATACTCCCTTAGATAGTTTTGCGTATCCCACAGAAACCGGGTCACATTGTGACAGAAACAAATATGTATTGCCCCTGGCCTTTTTCGCACTGCTTTAGCAAAGCTGCTACTGCTGCTGATAATTAGATCGTATTCCTGTAAATCTAACGCTCGAAAGGCTGGAAAATAAAAGGGAGCCATTAACCTGAAATACTTGGCTGCTCCGGGAATGTTTTGAAGTGCGGTTGTGTGAACCTGACGCATCCTTAAATCTATGGTTGTTTCAGGATCATATAGTGACGTGAAGATATCTGCATTAGGATAATGCTTGCAAAACAATTCAAATACTCGTTCTGCACCACCTCGCTGTGTCAAATAATCATGGACTAGAGCAATTTTCATAGTCAATCAAGTATTGAAACTACTGCCAAGATTGGAAATAAAAAAAAGTGCACTACTATATCCGAATAACAGACATGGAGGTTTAAGATACACATAGAGTTACCCACTCGTAGAGCGTAAGTATGAAGATTTGATGAATCCTCCTCCTGAAGAGGGAAGCCAACCCCTAGGTTTATCTTAAAATTATCTTTATACCTTATAAAACTTGTAGTCTGCTGTTAATTTCACTACCAAAAAATGTACTTCTGGTCATGAAAATGAATTAGCTGGCGTCCTGACGGTCTATTTGCTCTACCCTATCCTGTCTAGCAGTTGAGCGAGCTGCTGATTGATACTTTTTAAGTGAAAGCGCTGACTAGCTAGATTTTGTGCTTGATGGGCAATGGTCGCAGTCAGCTCTGGCTGATGACGACAGGTAGTAATAGCTGCTGCAAGCTGGAGTGGATCACCCGGTGGAACCAACCAACCAGTTTTGCCCTGCTCAATTAATTCCATTGCACCTCCCGCTTGAGCCGCAATCACAGGCCGTCCACACAGCATGGCTTCAACAATAACTCGCCCGAAGGGTTCTGGTGCTGTTGAGGTATGAACAACTAAATCACAAGCCGCCATCAACGGTACGATATCAGAACGAAAGCCTAAAAATTGAACTTGCTTCTCAAGCTGCAATAATGCCACCTGTTCATGTAAGTGCTGAACATAGTCCTGCTCACCAAACAGTGCATCACCAACTAAAATCACTGCTACATCTGAGGGACAGTGGGTCAGTGCTTCTAGCAAAACATGCTGTCCTTTCCAAGGTGAAAGACGGCTGAAGTGGCCTACTAAAAATTTCCGCTCAACTCTTAGATGTTGTCTCACTTGGCTGTAGTGAGACTCATGGCTTTGATAAATCTCTGGTTCAAAGCCATTGTAGACTACTTCTGTAATTTCTGGATTTCCTCCGGCTTCTACAAAGGCTGCCTGACTTGCTTGAGAATTAGCAATCACAAGTGTTGAAAAACGATTAGCTAGAGCTACAGCAATGCGAAGGTTAATTCGACTAAAGTGGTCTGTAGATAGAATGTCATGCAAGTGATAAACCAAATGGCGATGACTGAAAAAGCTAGCTAGTGCACCAACAACTAGAGCTTTTTGGGTGTTGGCATAAATGATATCGTATTCACGGCTCAGTCGGATTACCTTGGCAACCAGAGGCGCAAGTTGAGCTAGGCTACCTAAGCCCTGCCACAAGCTGCTTTGTTTACGAACTTGTATTGGCTTGGCCAAAACCTGAACTGAGATATGTTGCTGCTCTAGTAAATATCTAAAAGAGCCATCTGCAAATAAGCAAACTAGACTGCTATCTTGATAGGGTTTTACAATATCCAATAGGCACAGCTCTGCACCACCAAGATTACCACTTTGGTCTAGAAATAGAATTTTCATGATGCTCTCAAAAAGTTTTTTAACAGAACTCATTCCATTGCAGGCAGGGTCATTTATAACACTTACAGCGGTTTTCAGTTGGATATATCACACCTAGCTATCCCTCCATCCCCCCGAACTAGCGGTGGGTCGGACTGTACTGCACTAAGCTGAAAATTGCTGTAATTAAGTTTGTGGGAAACGTGGTTTGACAACTGGAATATCAAAACCTTGAGCAGCTATTTGAGCATGCTGTTGAACTGTCAAGACCTCGAACTGTTCGGATAGCAGGCGAAGTAATTTGCTGAGCAGTGCTAACTTCTTGTAACTGGGAAGGTTCATAGCTGGGAAGAAGGCTAGATCTGGAGTATCATTGCAGCCCAGAAAATCCAACGGGTGGAGCAGCAATGATGGTTGAGTTCCTGTCAACTGGCAGAGCCTCAAGGCGACATGAAAATAGAGCCGTGCCAGGGATGGAGTGAATACACTTAGGTAAAGAAGATAGCTAAAATGGATAGGCACCTTGAAAAGGGGCATAGTTGTCACGGGAATCTCTAGTATCTCCCCAGGATCTAGCTGCCATTGGTAAGGTTTGAGGGGTCGTAATCCCTCCCTCAATGTGCCAAAAAGTGCTTTCCGTTGCTCCATCTCCTCCTTACTCAACTTACTGGTCATAAAATAATAGGCTCTTGCTAGAGGTCCCAAGAAGGTGGGAAATGTAGAGGCATCATACTGATAGCCTCGTCGTGCCAGCACCCGCAGTATTGTACGAGAAAGACTGAATCCCGGCCCTCGAAAACCGATAGGTTTCTGCCCAGTTGCACGCTCAATATGTTCTTGTGCGATCGCCATCTCAGCTTCAATCTCCTGTTCGGAATAAAGGTGCAGCCAGGGTTCGTGGTGAAATGAATGGTTTCCAATCTCGTGTCCGGCAGCGGCAATCGATTTGAGAGCCTCATGGTTCTTTTCTAAAGCGGCATCCTGCCCCACAATGAAAACCGTAATCGTCAGATTTCGCTCTTTGAGAAATTCCAGAAAACGGGGAACCACAACGTCAAGGTAGGAAGGAAAAGATTCCCACCCTGGATCGCCGTGCGTCTTCATATAAGACCACTTGTTATCAAGATCTAATGACAAGCTGGCTATAGGCTTAGTTTTGTTCATGTTTGTTGCTCATATTTTCTGGAATAGTGCCCAGAAAAGGTCTTCTGCTGGGTAGGGAATGGCAAGATGGTCGGGAATGACGCCCAGCATTTTGGCAAACAATTTTCCGAATGGAAAGCCTTCAAGTTTGTAGCGCAGGAGAGATTTGGCATGTTCGCCATTAATCCATTTAGCTGGTCTACCACAGGCAACTTGGCGGAAGCCATACTGTTTGGCCAAGCATTGCAGTCCACTAGGGGAGAACCAGTGGAGTA
>CAZZWA010000047.1:2811-4220 GCA_964657555.1 uncultured Microcoleus sp. | reverse complement strand
TGTAGCTATAGTTGAGTGCCGCCCAATTGCCCAGATGGCAATTCCTGTACAGATAAGCCAGGTGAGCATAGTTGCGATGAAGACATAATTACCGTCTTCATGACGCATAATTGCGTACTCCAAAGTGATAAATACCACAACACCCCAAGTTCCGAAAATTAGCTCCTGTTGGCGCTTCCAAAGCAATAGCAACGGCACAATTAGCAGGATGCTATAAAACATTTGTGAAACGGGATATAGCAAAAGCGTTAATAGCAAAGTCAGCACCAATGCCCAATCTTCGTGACGTTTATCGAGTTGATACACTAACCAGCTGGCGATCGCGGTCAGGAGTATAGAGAGCGCAACGAAAATTGGCTGAGTGAGTGGCGATTTGTGAACCAACTCATAGTGGGTATGGCGTAAAATGACTGCTAGCAAAGACTGATTACTGAGCTCGGTGTACACCCAGCTTGGTAAACTGGCATAATGGTCTGGTCTGAAATAACTAAAGAAGGTCACTGGACCAAATACCATGATCGTTAGCAAAGAGAGAGCAGCTAGTACGAAGACAGTACTCCTGAGTACCCGCCAATGCCGCCGCAATAAGAGATAGCCAAGCAAAAGCGCTAAGAACGGTTTGGTGAAGATGCCCACCGCTAACCAGAGCCCGCCCCTTAGTAAAGAGCGATCGCGCCAGAACAAGAGCAGCATTAAGAGTGCTAAAAAATTGGTCTGTCCATAAGTAACGGTAGACTGGGTACCGAATAGCATTAGGACTAGAGCTGCCGCCAGTGCTAAGCCTAGAGCGCCACTTTTAGTCAGAAAGAGTTTCCAAAGCCAAAAAATATCTAGGACGAGGATGATACTGTGTGCGATATACCACAGCAAATAGGCTGTATGGATGTCGAACCAGCCCAACGGCACAAACAGAAATATAGTTGGGGGCGGATACCAAAAGCCAACGTTAAGAATCTCACGAGTGAAATCTGCGCTGGGGTGGAAAGGCTGTGCTAATTGCTGAGCGTGTCCGGGCTCGTAAAAGTTCAAGCCTTGAGCTGCGACCCTGCCATTCAGCCAAAATCCTAGAAAATCCCATTCTGGCAGATGGGCGATATTGGAACTCATAATCCGACCAAGCTGAAGGCTCCAGATGAGGATGACCCCTAACATAAGTCCCAACAATACAGCACGCTGGCGTGCAGACAGCCTTTGGCGATAGTGAAAACCTAGCAACATGACAGGTACCAGCAGCAGCAGAACCCCCTGACAACTGATAATTGACCATAGTGTCAAAACTGTAAGAGCCAAGGTGACTAGGGTGACTATAACCGAGCTGTAAAAGTGGCTTTTGCTGAGATAGTTAAGCATGACTCAATGGCACTTTAAAATCCACATTTACCTTAAAAGCTTGTTATTTAGCATGTTTT
>CAZZWA010000047.1:0-2711 GCA_964657555.1 uncultured Microcoleus sp. | reverse complement strand
GAATAATAATAAGCTAAAGGCAATGCAGTTTCTCTATTAAAAACTAAAATAGGCTGATTTGGTTTTTCAGAAGCCATAATATAGGAAGCAACTTTAGCATAATCACCTTCTTTAGCCATAGGCTTGAAGTCCCTATAAAGTGCTGTAAAGTTACAAATTAATACAATCAGAGTCCACAGTAAGATGATTTTTTTACCAAATTTTATTGCCAGTACTGACAATATAGAAAATACTGATAATATTGACGGTAAAAAAAGTACATAACTGTGTCTAAACCCTACTAAATCTTTACCAATTTTGCTAATAAGTATCATAAAAAAAAGAGATAACACTATAGTGCTGCTCCATATAGCAATATTATTTGAGTTAATCGAACGATGCTGTTTATAAAGAGTCATTGATATCAAAATTAATAAAATAAAGTAAATAATATATTTTTCTGTTTCAGGCACTAACAAACCTGGCTTGATACTATACCATCCAACTCTCTGTAACATAATTTTTAAACTATCAAGCAAAGCACTGCCGATCACAGTTTTTGTATGTTGAGATACTTGATGAGGGATGACCAATAACATCGGGGCAAAGCAGATACCGACAATACTCATTCCCAAAAGGTAATTACGAAGAGCACGCCAACGTCTCAGAATGAAAAGAGCAAAACCATTAGCAACTAATAGAAAACCTGCATAGTATTGCGTGTAAAGAGCTAAAATTGAACATATAATATAAAACCATCTGGCCTTAGAGCTAGTAACTTCAGCAAGGTAGCCGTCGAAAAAAGATAAAAGCAGCAAAGCAGACAGCAAAATTAATAATGCATAAAGCCTGATCTCTACAGCTGATGAGATAACTAGGGGATTGAAAGCTACAGAAGCAACAACCCAACCAGGATGAATTTCTTTAATAAATCTTTGTGATAAAATTGCAGATAAATATATTGTTAAGGCAATACATAATACTGAGAATAATCTGGAAAAAAAAATTGAATCATTAAGCTCTCGCCAGATTTTTAGCAGGATAAAATACAGTGGTGGTTGCAGTTCAAAATAAAGAGCTTGATTGAGCGCATAGCCGATATCTTTCCCTGTGGTATGTATAGAGTAAGCTTCATCTATCCATATGTTCAAAATAGCTGCCAGAGGAAGTGTCACCACAAGATTCAGAACAATTAGCAAAGTAACTGATAATCTTGGTAAATTATAGGAAGTTACTAAATATTGAGTATGCCAATTCCGCTTATTGCTTTGTAAAACTCGCATGTATTTGAATTTTTGGATTTTCTAGTTTATAGCCTTAGTTATAACTCTCTAAGAAGACTAATTTCTGGAGCTATACCCTAGAAGTTGTGTAACTGCCTGATTAGCCAGATGAACAGTCTCGTTAACATTCAGCGTTCCGTTAAGGATATGAGCCGAGTTCACGATGTGGACACCAGGAATTGAAGTTGTCATGGAAGGTAGCCGTTCAGAGTAGTTGAGCGTTGAGATAGCCAGCACATACCGCACCCGAGAGACGCGGAAGGCAAGGACATCGCTGTAATGAAAATGGGGGTACATCCGCATCAGCGCCTCCACGAAAGTCTTTTCTATCTCTCGGTCAGATAAAGAAAAACCTGGATCGTCTGGAGTTACATATTTTGGCAAGTACACTAAGGTATTCCCGCCAAATTGTTTGCGTTCCACCAAGGCAGACATCTCAATCACCCCAGTAAAGGGAACCCAAGAGTCGGTGATGTTAGTTACATAGAAGTTGGCAAGGGGTTGCTTCAATAACAGAGAAGCGCAGATAATCCCTTGGTACTGAATTCCTTTAAATCTAGATACTTCTTCCTCCAGAAGCCCAGGGCAAACACGGGCAGCCATCGGTGCAGCCATCGTCAGCACAACCCGATCAAACATCTCTTGGTGCCCATTTTCAAACTCAACACTGACTCCACCGCCGCTGATTGGTTTAATCTTTTGTGCCCTGTAACCCAGTTTGATACTGACATTTTCCTGAGTTAATACTTCTGCAAAGTATTCGAGAATTCGTGCGTAGCCGCCAGGAAGGTAGCCAAACATCTCCTTTTTCAATCCAGTGCGACGGGCAGCATACAGTCTAGCGATGATAGCCCAAATAAAAGCTGCTGAAGCTTTCTGGTAATTCTCCCCTAGCTTCGCACGTAAGAGCGGCAACCAGATTTTTTTGAAAGTGTGATTTCCCGACCACTTTCTTAGCCAGTCAGTCACGGGTATTTTTTCCAGATGCTTCCAGTTCTCGATCCGGGAAGCATAGAGAATGGTGACGGCTAGACGAATCTTGTCCAGCCAGCCTAGGGGAGGAAAAGACAAAAACTCTAGAGCATTGGACATAGAATACAACTTGCCGTCTGTATAGAAGCCAGTACGAGTTTCCACCCAATGCATCTCCTTCTCTAAGCCCAATTCCGTCAGTAATGAGCGCAGATAGGTATCAGATAGCAAGGTGACGTGGTAATGACGATCCCAAACCACGTCTCCCAGACGCCAAGCACTGGCTAGCCCTCCCAGACGATCTGCCCCCTCAAATAAGGTGACGTTCTTACCTTGTTGAGCAAGACGATGGGCGAGGGTCATGCCGAGGATACCACCGCCCACGATGCACCAGTTTTCTGAATTGAGTGACATAGCGACGAAGGGTTGAAGGTTGAAAGTGGGAAAGCAAAGCCAGTGACTTTCTTCTAGTAGTCC
>CAZZWA010000046.1:14808-20007 GCA_964657555.1 uncultured Microcoleus sp. | reverse complement strand
CTACTGATTATTCCGTGAAGCGGTGTTGCCTGCCATGGAGTTAGCCATTTGCAAATGGTCTTTGACTGCTGGCAAGACTTGGGTAGCAAATGCTTTCACATCCGGATCTTGGCCCTGCTGAATTTCCTGCTGGAATATAGCTGCTTGCTGCTTGTGAGCTTTGACCCCTGCCTCCCGAATATAGGTCATATCGAAACGTTTACCAGAGATTTGCCCCAATCGTGCCCGTAGTGCTTTCTGCTGGGAATTAACGTCTGTTGGCAGAGTAACACCCTTTTGCGCAGCTAACTGCATGAGTTGGTTGTTTACCTGCGTATGCTCCTGAACCATGCGTTGTCCGTACTGTTTCACAGAGTCGCTAGCAGCCCGCTGCGTTGCCAATTGCCCAAGGTTGACTTCCGCCATCCCACCTTGAGCCGCTTGGAGCATAAACCGCCTGTCCTGCGCATTTAGGTTGGAGCTATTTGTTTCGTTTGTGGAGGGGTTTGTTGGTTGAGCAGCTGGTTGGCTTTGCTGATCTGCGGGTTGGCCTTGTTGAGCTATGGCTGCATGTCCCAGAAAAACACATGTTCCAACTGCCACGAGAGCTGTAGTAAATTTTATGCCTTTAATCATTGCTCACTATCCTTGCTTTGTTGCTTTTATAGTTCTCGTCCCTGAACTCATCTCATACCGAATAGATACCAACTCAGCCTCGATTACTTAAGTTGGTATGGCATCCCCAAACCCAGTTGGGAAGGTACTGATTAACCCTGTGGAGGATTGAGACTACTTTCTACATAACCACCACACAACATCTGGGCAAGTTGTTAGATTTACTTTCTATTGTGGTTGCCTGGTCATCAATATCCTCTCCCTTTAGGTATGTTTAGTTACAGATAGTTAAGTAAGTATCAAGAGCGAGATATATAAAAACCCATTTTCTGCCTGGAAAACGGGTTTTCAAACATTGGTTTGATTAAGATTGTGATGAACGACCTTAACTTACTCTATTTGAGTATTAAGTACATCGCCCCTTGGGTAAGGTGACGCAGGGGAACAAGTGATCGCTTGTTCTATTGAACTTAACTAAAACGCTATCCGCAAATAAGCTGCATCTATTCCTCGTCGTCGAAGTCCTCGTCATCGTCGAATTCATCTAACTCGTCATCGTCTTCGTCGTCGAAGTCCTCGTCATCGTCTTCCAAGTCGTCCAAGTCGTCTTCGTCATCTTCGTCGTCTCCTTCGTTGTATACAGCGTCTAGATCCTCGCTAGCTTTCTCTATGTCATCTTCCCCGTCTACGCTTGCCAGCCCCTTCATAGAGCTGCCAGTGAGCAGGAGGTTGTCGAGAAAGGAAGTGTTACTGCTCCAGACGCCTTGAAGCGTCCAGCAGTCTGAGCTATGGGCAATATTCACCATGTGTCACAGGAAATGAAACAATACCCATTGTCTCTTTAGTCGGTAACTTCAGCCTTACTACCTGCTGACTTTGCCAGATGAAAATTTGGGCAGTGAACCTCCCTCATACCAAATCCGGAGCTAGTGCCTCCCTTTTTGGCAATCTGCTTTCATTTTGTAGAGACGTTCCGGCAGAACGTCTCTACGATAGGAAGGGAAAAGAGGGTTTACAAGCGGATTTGGTATCACTAGTGCATAACAGCAAAAGTTTTCCACCACTTCAATAAGAAGAGGGAATCAGGGGCTCAGGGGGCAAGGGGAGAGGAAACTGATGGTTTATTTCTGCCAAGCTGCACTAGATGAGCAACCAACTCAGAGCCAGTTTCTGATCTTTCATTACCAGGAACCCCACGCCTGAGCACGGAACTTCTTTCTCAAGGATAATTGCAGGCCAATTGCTGTCGCTTAAGAGCGCTGATCGCTAATACTAATCAGGCAATGAGCTATTAGCGATCCTGAAGCTTCCACCAGTTACGTTATTTGAGCCTATCTACCCGTTATTTATTACCTTAGGAGTGGGATGAGCTTAACGTTACTGGCAAACAGTTAAACTGTTATAGTTGAGCGTCTATTTGGCAAATTTGTTAAACTTTAGTATGGTAACTAGCCTATGACAATGATACTTTCAGCATCTGTGTTTGTTATGGCAGCTGCGCCGACCCAAGCTCCTGAACGGTCTATTCAAGTTACCCACAAGCCTTATCCCAATTACAAAGTGATCGTCCTAGACGATGACTTTAACACCTTTCAGCACGTCCACGACTGTTTAGTCAAGTATATTCCAGGTATGACGAGTGAACACGCCTGGGAACTCACTAACCAAGTCCACAGTGAAGGTCAAGCAATTGTCTGGAGCGGTCCCCAAGAGCAGGCTGAGTTTTACCACCAGCAGCTTTCTCGTGCGGGCCTAACTATGGCTCCTCTGGAGGCGGCTTAGGGTCATGGGAAATACTGCTGGCGGCAGGCTCGTTCTGACTCATTCTACCCACATTCCCGGATTGATCCAGGTGCTAGAGAGGATCGTCAGCAAACCTGGCATTCAAACTATCACTCCTGGCGTGATCGGACGGGCTAAAGGTCATTCTCCTCAGATGCAATTGAAGATATCGGTGCCGATTCTAGGGGGATTTAAGGTAATAGCGCGACAAGGTAAAACAGTCCAAGAGGTATTTATTGTCACTGAACTGGAGCAAGCTGACCTGGAAAATGCGATCGCTCTAGCAATCAAGGCTAAGCCACTTTAGCCAAACCTAGCAGGGGCAGGAGGAAAAGAATACCAGTTAAGATGCATGGCTTTAATAGTGCAGCTTAGCAGAAATAAACTATCAGTAAATATATGCTAAACTGCTAAAAATAAGCTGATTTGCTGATTGCCGCTTCTAATAACTGATAAAAATTTTCGTATGCATTAGATAATTAGTCAAGTATTGTTATGTCCGGCTTGTACCGCTACGCTGTCAAGTATGATTCGTTAACTCTTTAACAACTAAATAGCCCATGACTAGGACAGCTTTACTGATGACGTAGCGATACAATCGGAAATAACATCACTCTACTTGCCGTACTGAAATTCGGTGCAATGGTAGACTAAGCACACAAGAAAAAGTCAGAAGGTAAGACAAGGCGGCAGTTATCTTTAAATTCACTAGCAGGATGTGCCAGTCAGTTAAGTTAATTTTCTGAAGGCTGATAGCTACACAATAGACTATCCAATAGGCGAAGGTCATCCTCAAAAGCATTTGCTCACTATCTTCAATCTCATCTGTTTGAGTCTGTTTGATATTAGATAGTAAAGAAAGGCCAGCAATACAAGCGGTAAAAGACAGAAAGATTAAAAGATCGTGCCAATTTAGAGCGAGCATTTGCATACAGCTGCATCCCTCAATATTTTCAATTGGAGACCAGTCTAAAAGATAAGCTTTCTGGAATACAGTAATAGTTACAAAATTCAATCTTAGGATGGATGAGGCGTTTATGGCTGCAACTATTCGTTACAAACACCCCCGCCCTCCTTCTTTTAAGGATTATGCGGTCAACTCAGTAGTTGATTGAGAGCGCAACCGACCAGCAGTGCTGCGCTTTGACAGCTCAAATGCTCTAGTCGAAGGGTGATCATCTTGGCAATCTAACAGTTTTCTCCTGACTGCTCACAGGCACCAATACTTACCCAACTGCTAGAGAGTTTACCATCCAGCTCGCTATACCATTCCTTTTTCCAAATGGGGGCGTTGTGCTTTAGAGTATCGATAGCATAGCGGCAGGCTTCAAACGCCTCTGTTCGGTGAGGGCAACCAACTGCTACTAAAACGCTGATTTCACCAATCTGCAAGCGTCCTATGCGGTGATGAATCACAACTTGATTCACATCTGGCCAAGTTTTGCGAATATCAGTGGCAATCTGAGCGAATATCTGTAGCGCCATTGGTTCATAAGCCTGATACTCTAGAGCCACGACTGGCTTACCATCTGTTTGGTTGCGAACCATCCCACTCATCACAACTACTGCCCCGTTACCTGGATTGTCCGCAAGAGTATAGACTTCAGAGAGAGAGAGTGGCGCAAAGGTGATAGCAAAGCACTCTCGAAGCTTAGGTTCGCACAACTCTTCACTCGTTTGCTCGTGGTCTGGGGAAGCTACTGTCATTGAGATTCCAAGGTTCATTACTTATTTGGCATCGGTGCTTAATACGGCTAAATCTATTCTGCGCCGTCAACAGTCCTACCGACAAGCTAAAAGGGTTTATAGATGAAAGTTGCTTGTCCATGAGCGAACAGAGCAAAGAGAAAAGCTGCACTATGGGAAATAGCAAGTCATTCATGATTGATAGGGGAGTAAGTAACACTGGAAGCAGCTGATCTAGTGAAAAATTTTGGGAACCCTATTATCAGAGAAAATCTGTTGAAGCTTTCCCTGAAAAAGGTTTCCAGGCTTGACAAGTAAGTAGAGCAAAAACTTACTGCAAAAGGATTTTAGGATTTCGGTCAGTCAATCAGTCACTCAGGATTGGGTAAGCGAGACATAGTCGATGCGAACGAGCGAACAAATTAAAGCAGAAATCCAAGAAAGATTTGGTTTTGTTCCACCCTTCTTTGACCCAGCGCAAGGAAACCCACAGGTATTGGAACACTTGTGGCAACAGACACTTTCTGCCTATATTGGTAATCCTCTGCCATCCCTGTTCAAAGAAAAGCTCTCCGCCTACCTCTCGCGCTACTGTGCTGTTCCCTACTGCATGATCTGTCACAGTTGCTCCTTATACCAATTAGGCATCAAAGCAAAGGAGGTATTGGAACTACTTGAGTCACCGCCGCCAACAGAAAGCAACATCGACGAATATCTTTGCGTGCTTGCAGCTATGCCCGCTCAGCTGACGGTCATGCCAGAACCAAACTCATTGCTAGAAGAGAGTCTACTCTACTGTTCCATATATATCTTCCTGGAAGGAGACAAGGCAGGGCACATTCGGAGTGAGATCCGTCGCCTTCTAGGTTCTAGTACTTACGCTCACTTAGTCGTGTTTGTCGCTTACGTTAAAAGCTGTCACGTATGGATGGAAGCTCACCCGGAAGTAGCGTATGTAGCTGATCAGCGAGCTATTAACCATCTCGGTATCTTGATTGAGGAAGAGCCTGGTTTGGCTGATTTCTTAAGCAACTACCGCCAGAGAGTCAGGTGTGAGCGCCAGAGTCGGGCAGAATATCTGGCTGAGATAACTGAACGTCAGCGGCATGAGGCCGCACTGAGGCAGAGCCAGGAGCG
>CAZZWA010000046.1:9450-14708 GCA_964657555.1 uncultured Microcoleus sp. | reverse complement strand
TTTGTCAGCTTTAACAGAGCGGGTGAAGAACTAGTTGGATTGTCCAAAGAAGAGTTAATTGGCAAGATTGATCGCGACATTTTTCCTCAGGAAGTAGCTAATTTATTTAACACTAGAGATCGGGAAGTATTGTCACACGGAAAACTCGTAGATATTCCGGAGGAAATAATACAGACTAGGGATAAAGGTCTTAGAATACTACATACTAAAGAAATACCAATTTTTGATGGAGCAGGAAGACCGCAGTATCTATTAGGAATTTCTGAAGATATTACTGTGGCTAAGCGAGCACAAGCAGAATTTCAGCAACAAAATCTGCGATTGCAGTTATTTAGCAACATTGCACTTAAAATTCGTCAGTCTTTACAGCTAGAGGAAATTCTCCAAACCACTGTCACAGAGGTGCAAAAGATTCTTCAGGCTAGCCGAGTCTTAATTTTTCGTCTGTGGCCGAGTGGAGTTGGGAAAGTCGTTACAGAAGCAGTTGTTCCTGGCTGGCCTTCTGTTATCAGTATGGGTATTACCGATGACTGTTTCGGTCCGGAGTATATAGAGAAGTATCGCCAGGGAAGGATGCGAGTCATTGAAGATTTGAAGAATGCTGATTTAGAACCTTGTCTTGTCGAATTTCTGCATCAATTTGGTGTGAAAGCTAAACTGGTAGTTCCTATACTCCAAAAACAAGACGTCTGGGGTCTGCTGATTGCCCATCAGTGCGATCAGACACGGCAGTGGCAAAGCTTTGAAGTTGAACTATTGCAACAATTAGCAACACAGGTAGGTATTGCTTTGGCTCAAGCACAACTTCTTGAAGAAGAGACTAGGCGGCGTCAAGAACTAGCCGCCTACAATGCAGAATTGCAACAATTTGCATATGTGGCTTCCCACGACCTACAGGAACCACTGCGCAAGATTCAGGCATTTGGTGATCGGCTAAAAGCCAAATATAGCTCGGCACTAACTGAGCAAGGTCGCGATTACATAGAACGGATGCAGAATGCTGCCGGACGGATGCAGACCTTAATCGACGACTTGCTGACGTTCTCGCGGGTTACGAGCAAGGCTCAACCCTTCGTGAGTGTCTCTCTCTACCAAGTGACGCAAGAAGTGTTGTCTGATTTAGAAGTGCGCATTCAACAGACCAAGGGACGCGTAGAAGTGGGTGAGTTACCTATCATTGATGGCGACCCTGTACAGATGCGTCAATTGTTGCAGAACCTCATTAGCAACGCTTTGAAATTTCACCGGAACGACGAACCGCCGTTGGTCTCAGTCCGCGGCCAACTTCTCAAGAACACAGAACAACTGACTGAGAGTTCTTTAGCTACTGAGTTTTGTCAACTCATCATACAAGACAACGGCATCGGTTTTGAGATGAAATATCTCGACCGGATATTCAACGTTTTTCAACGCCTACACGGTCGTAGCGAATATGAAGGAACAGGTATGGGTCTGGCAATCTGCCGTAAGATTGCCGAGCGTCACAACGGTAGCATCACAGCTACCAGCACGCTAGGGCAAGGAGCAACATTCATCGTAACGTTACCCATAAAACAAAACAAAGGAGAAAAGCTAACGTGAAAGGACGCAGAAAAACCGTCACCATATTGATGGCTGATGATGATGAGGATGACTGCATGTTAGCTCGTGAAGCGCTAACGGAGAGCCGATTGGCTAACGACTTGCACTTTGTTAAAGATGGTGAGGAGTTGATTGATTATCTGTATCGGCGTGGCAAATACACCCAGGCCAACAATTCACCACGTCCTGGATTGATCTTGCTGGATCTGAATATGCCGAGAAAAGATGGTCGTGAGGCACTCAGGGAAATCAAGGCCGACCCCAATCTGCGACAAATCCCTATTGTGGTACTGACAACCTCAAAAGCAGAGGAAGACATCTATCGCAGCTATCAACTTGGCGCGAATTCATTCATTATCAAGCCAGTAACCTTTGGCTCTTTGGTTGAGGTTATGAAGATCCTAGGAAAATACTGGTTTGAAATAGTGGAACTGCCTGTGGAAGCAGTTAGAGACTCTCATGCACAACCACCCAATCAGAGTACTTCTAGTTGATGATGACGAGGATGACTACATCCTGACTCGCGCATGGCTTTCGGAAATCGAGGAAGCAAGATTTGAGCTGGAATGGGTGGCAACTTATGATGCCGCGCTAGAAACAATTGGGCAAAACCAGCACGATGTCTATCTTCTTGACTACCGTCTCGGCAGACACAACGGACTGGAACTTTTGCGCGAGGCGATCGCCAATGGCTGCTCTTCCCCGATCATTTTGCTAACCGGAAACGGAGACCATGACATAGACATCGAAGCGATGAAGGCTGGCGCGGCAGATTACTTAGACAAAAGCCAGATTGGAGCGCCTTTACTAGAGCACTCCATCCGTTATGCGATTGAGCGCCAGCAAACTGAACAGAAAATCCGCGAACAGGCGGCCCTACTTGATATTGCCACCGACGCCATTCTTGTTTGCAGTCTGGACAATAAAATTTTATTTTGGAACAAAGGGGCCGAGCGCTTGTATGGCTGGAAGGCAGAGGAAGTCCTTGGCAAAGATGCCTCTGAGCTTTTGTATAAAGATCCACCTCATCTCCAAGAAATTGACCTAACGCTTGTCCAGAAAGGTGAGTGGCAGGGTGAGTTACATAAAATTACGAAAGAAGGCAAACACATTATTGTTCAAAGTCGCTGGACACTGGTGCGCGATGATGAGGGAAAACCAAAGTCAATCCTGAGCGTTAATACTGATATTACGCAGAAAAAACAACTCGAAGCTCAGTTTCTTCGAGCCCAGCGAATGGAAAGTATTGGCACACTTGCTGGCGGTATTGCCCACGACCTGAACAACGTGCTGACGCCAATTCTGGCGGCAGTTCAAATCCTGCAAATGGTTGTCTTTGATGATCGGAGTCAGCGGATACTAGACCTACTAGAAACAAACACTAAACGTGGGGCTGATTTAATCAAGCAAGTGCTATCGTTTGCACGAGGAATTGAAGGTCAGCGCGCACTTATTCAAGTAGGACATCTGATCAGAGAAATTGAAAAGATTGCCAAAGAGACATTTCCTAAGTCAATTAATATTCATACTGATATACGGGTGGCTGAGCTGTGGCCTGTGTATGGAGATGCTACCCAATTGCATCAAGTTTTGATGAACCTTTGTGTTAACGCCAGGGACGCTATGCCGGATGGCGGTATTTTGAGTATCTCTGCCGAAAATATCTTCATTGATGAACCCTATGCCAGTATGAATATTGATGCCTCTAGCGGGCCACATATTGTTATTGATGTAGGCGATACCGGAATGGGTATCTCGCCGTCCATTGCCGAACGGATTTTTGAACCATTTTTCACAACAAAAGAACCAGGAAAAGGCACAGGTCTGGGTTTATCTACAGTGATTGGCATAGTTAAAAGCCACAGTGGTTTTGTCAATGTGTATAGCGAGGTTAGCAAAGGAACACAGTTTAAAGTGTACTTACCAGCAACACAGACACCTGAAAGCTATTACGCTCCAAACTTAGAACTGCCAAAAGGTCAAGGAGAATTAATTCTTGTAGTTGATGACGAATTGGCAATTCGCGAGATCACTAAAGCTAGTCTGGAAACATATAACTACCAGGTTGTAACTGCCAACGACGGAATAGAGGCGATCGCTCTGTATGCAGAGCACAAGAATGAGATCAGTGTAGTGTTGACTGATATGATGATGCCATCGATGGATGGTCAAATAACTATCCGCACATTGCAAAAAATTAATCCGCAGGTCAAGATTATTGCTATGAGCGGACTGGAGTCAAATGGAATGATAGCTCAGTCGGCAGGCAATAGCGTTAAAGCATTTTTGTCTAAACCCTACACTGCCAATGAATTGTTGAAAACTATTCATGAGGTACTCAGCATAGAGAAAATTTGAGCTGATTCTGAAATATACAGCGCTTTTCATCCCACATTCCGCACACTTCGACTGCGCTCAGTAGCCGCCCTCAACTGGTACACTCGGTTTTTTGATATAAAAGTCTCCTAAGCCTTACCGCCGCCCATGAGGTACAGCAGCGCCATCCGCACAGCAACGCCGCTTGTAACTTGCTGAGAAATTAAGCTAAACTTAGGGTCGTCCATCAGATCGGAGCTAATTTCAACCCCACGATTAGCTGGCCCTGGATGTAGCACCTTGACCTGTGATTTGCAGAGTTTCAAGCGCTCTCGCGTAATCCCATACCGCTGATGGTACTCCCGCAAGCTGGGCAACAGATGCTGACTCATCCGTTCCTTTTGCAGCCGCAATGTCATTACAAAATCTGCATCCTTCAAAGCAGGTTCTACATCCCAATGGAGAAACATTTGGCAATTTTTGCTTGAAGATTGAGGACTGGGAATTGAAAAAGAAGCCCTATTTCCAATCCATACTGCCCATTCAGCAAACAGCTGGGGTAAGAGAGTCGGAGGCCCAGCTAAATGAACGTCGGCCCCTGCTGCTGTTAAACTCCAGATATTTGAGCGAGCAACCCGCGAGTGCAAAATATCTCCGACAATAGCAATTTTTTTGTTTTTGAGGAGTTCTGTTCGAGGTTGGTCTGGGTCTAGAAGAGAACAGATAGTAAACAGATCCAGCAATGCTTGGGAAGGATGTTCGTGCTGACCATCACCAGCATTGAGGACACTCACCCGCGAACCCAGGCGATCCATTTCCGTGGCGATCGCGTGAGGTACGCCAGCTTCTCGATGGCGAATTACCATCATATCCGCTCCCATTGCCAGATAGGTCTTTGCCGTATCCAGGATTGTTTCACCCTTGGTGAGAGAAGATGTTCCTGGTGTAAAGCTGAGTGTATCAGCTGAAAGCCTCTTTGCTGCTAGTTCAAAGCTGCTGCGCGTGCGGGTAGACGATTCAAAAAACAAATTGGCAACCACCTGACCTTGTAGTGTTGGCACTTTCTTCGTCCTCCGTGACAGCACCTCCTGAAAGCTGGCGGCAGTTTGCAGCACTGTGTCATATTCAACCGTGGTGAAATCAGCTAAAGATAGGATGTGATGCCGCGTCCAGGTAGTAGTAGCCATGAGGTAATTGCCAAATAGGTTTGTGGCCGTGCTGAAGTATACACCTACGTGACATCCTCCGGCGCTAAATCTAACGATTATAGCGTCTAAAAATGAAAATCGCAGATATACAGGACGTTAATATATCTGCGTGTATCTACGATTGAAATTGTGTTTTGTTTTGGCTGAGAATAA
>CAZZWA010000046.1:4688-9350 GCA_964657555.1 uncultured Microcoleus sp. | reverse complement strand
GCCTCAGCCGTCAAGCCATTAAACGCCATCAACTCCCCAGCACTTGCTGTCGTCTCACCCCGCTTCCAGGCAAATGTATCCCGTTTGGCGTGACTCCGCAGCATAATGGGTTCCAAGACTCCAGAAGCACCGCCTGTCACCCCAATCAAGGCATCGCCATCAAACAAAGCCGCAAACCCAGCATCATCTAAAAAGCCACCATCAGGTTCAGAACAGTTATCCCATGCCACATCCGAGGGACGATACAAGCGGCGGGGGTTGACAACAGAGACAATCCGCACGCCAATCTCTTCCGTTTCCAAATGCGCGGCAGCTTGAAAGACGGGCAGCAGCGTCATATCACCAACTACAGCAAACACCACCTTCTTACCTCCCCCCTTATTCAGAGAGGTTTTAGGGGGGTTGATTTCATGCAGCACTATGGCACCATCGCGTAACGCTTGCTGAGTTTGGGCAAAAGTTGTGCGAATTGGCAGTGGCGACTTGCTGGCAGTAATCACAATTCCCTTATTCTTGGTTGTCAGTGCCCACTCATAAGCAACTTGAATGCTATTGGCATCGGGGGGAAAGATGGGGAAGACGTTGCCATTCCGCATTAGGGCAGCAAAATAGGCTTCGATTTCTGGACGCTGGTGAGTCCAACCGTTGCGCCCTTGTTCCAGTGCCCCAGCTGTAAATAGGGTGATAGTAGAAGGAGTAGGACGTCGCAATTCTGCCATTGCCTGCGTGACTGTCTGCCAAATTGGTAAGCCGTTGATCGCGAAGGATTCGTAGGAACACCATAGGGTACGGCTACCAAACAAAGATAAGCCAGCAGCTAAACCGGCACAAGCATCCTCACTCAGAGGTTCGTAGACTTGCCCAGTTGGTGTCTGATTGTATAATTCGTCCGTTGTTGGGTGGACAATTTTCAGCGCCTGGTTGATGTTAGCAATTCCCGAAGCCTCGTTGCCATCAGCATTGGTGACAATAAAAGCGCGATCGCTCTCTCCCACTTTAGCCACTAATCGTCCCATCTCAGTCGTGGAAACCTTGGGATCTCCCCCCACGGCATATTCTTCTAAAGGCAATTTACCCAAGTCTGGCAACGGCAACTCAAATTCTGTGACAACGGTCTTAGCAGCAGGGCCACCACCAGCGCGTTCGCTGTTTGTCCGCACCAGTTCCCAAGCTTCCGGAGATAGGGCACGGGCTTTCAAGGCTGCTACAATCTGGGGACTATCCAGGGTGTCTTTGGGATAGAGGTTATGAGATTTAGCGCCCCGTGCGTGGACTCCAGCACCTTTAAGCTGCTTGATAATGAACACGGTGAGTTTACCGCTTAAGGCAGACTTAGCAGCTTTATCAATGGCGACGAGAACAGCTTTGGTAAATTCCAACCGCTTGTTCACAGAGAAGGCAGTGCTATCAACATAATCTCCTGGCTGATTTTGATCGTCAAAGTCTTTGGCATTGACTAAGATGATTTCTTCAAAGCCGTTGCCACGCCAATAAGCAATCATCTCCTCGTTAGATTTGGTAGATACCATGCTGTGATGTTCTTGGCTGTAGCCGTTCCACACCAGTATTGGCAAGAAGTTGGTCACGCTGGGGTAGGCAGTATGGAAGTGGGCCATACTGCTTAACGGGTAGGGTTCCCCTATCCCCCCGTCGCCGAGAGTGAAGGGGAAGAGTTTGTCACGGTGGAGTAAAGCAGCTGCCATAGCAAAGTGCTGCCCTTGTCCGAGAGGGCCTGCGGGGGCAAGAATCCCAGGAATGTAGCCCGAAAGATGTCCTAAAAGTCCGTGCTTTTCCCGGAAGCGATCGCGCAACTGCTGCACCGTCTCTATCCCCATGTCCTCCAGTGACCGATCTAGGAACATGGCGCTATAGAAGCCGGGGGCATGATGCCCGACTTCTGTGATGATATTCTTGTGGCCTAGCATCACCAGCGATGCATAAGCCTCAGCTTGGCTGGCAAACCCCCCTGGGTGTCCCGAAGCTTTGCTAGCTGTAACTTGCAGGGTTAGATAGCGCAGGGCATCCCCTGCTAGTAACGTCTGGAAAACAGCAACAGGATCAGTCGGATCGGTGATCGCGCTTGCTCCGTGTGCTATGGCTGGCGATTTCCCATAAGTGTCAAAATCAGGTATTGCCTCGCCAAAATACTGAATCCCTTCACAAAAAGCCGGTGCTTGGGTGACAGCAGTCATAATCTCGGATACCTCTTGAAAAATTACAGCAACCCTGTAGGGTGTTTTTTGAACATAAAGCGGCTGCATTCCCAAACTGCGCCTGTCGGTTTAGTCGCACAAGGAATGTTCTAAATGTGTGGGACTCTTAATACACCACAATCAACGGCTACCAAAAGTGTCCCATGCAATTGATGGGAAGAAGACACTCTGCATAAACCACAAAAGACGGTTAAGTAGGTGGAAAAAAATAAACAGTAGTTGACTAGGTAGATCGTACAATTGGCTGGCGGAAAATTGACCCAGATGGGAGGGAATTGAGCTATGAGAAGCCTTCATGAATTGATTCAGGTTTCCTGAATCGGCAAGAGCTAGCGCAGCGTCTCTCCTATCTCTAGTACAGCATGGCCAAAGTCACCCATCACTTAAATCTCCCCATCTGCCTCGAAATTAGCGAAAAATCTCTGTCACCTAGTATGGGTGGGAGTGGCTGATCGGCTCTCCTTAACTAATTGGCCAAGATACTTGCTGCATAAGGTATTCCTCATGGCCTATGCTCTATGTCCCCACAGCGAGGTTTCCTACAGCAAGTACGGAAAAGTTATTTTTATCCCACCACTATATTAATATCTCAGTTCAGAGAAGCTAGCATTGGACTAAGATTCAACTGAGCTAACTCCCTGATAATGCTTCACGATCAATAGACAGTTCCGGTTGTCCTCAGTACGTGTATAACTCAACTGATCTGCTATTTTCTGTAATATGTCTATACCCCTTCCCCCTGTAGCGTTCGGATTTACTAGCTCAGATTTCTCCTTGAGGCGCTGTTCTAAATCGAATGGTGGCCCGGAGTCCCAAACTCGTATTTCTAAGCGATTGGGAAGCAGGGTAACTTCAATATCTATAAGGGTATCTATGGATAGATCTTTATGAGCGTGACGAACGGCATTAGTAAATCCTTCAGCCAATGCCAATTCGCACTGTAACCAAACTTTGCGTGGGATTGAAGGTCGATGAACCTGGTTAAACCAAGACAGAACATGGTCTAACGCCTTTAGGTCTGTAGGAAATTGTAAAAGAGCTTGTTCAATTACTTTCAACTGTCTAAAGCCTGCTAAATCAACAACCTCAAAACTTTTCCATTATTTCGCTGATGCCATTTATCAATCAAGTATAGCCTTTAATTAGCACTTGATCTATTTTTGAAACCAATTCTAGGAGACTCATGTCAGGATCTTATTAGACTATATTTAATCAGAGTCAGACTGCCATCCAATAACTTATTGCTGCTCAACACATTTTAAGCTACCTTCAATTGTTCTATTCCATGCTTCATATTCTGATTATTGACGACGACCCTGCTATTCAGATACTCCTGAAAAGGACATTGTACAATCAAGGTTATGAGGTTACGGTGGCCAGCGATGGCGAAGAAGGTCTGACACAGGCAAGACAGATACGTCCCGCCCTGATCATCTGTGATTGGATTATGCCCCGCATGAACGGGCTGCAAGTGTGTCGTCAGATTAAAGCAACTCCGGAACTTGCAACCACCTTCTTCATTTTGCTGACATCAATGGGAGGAGAAGTCGAGGATCGGGTAAAGGGGTTAGATGCTGGTGCTGATGACTTTCTGCGCAAACCCATTGAGATGAATGAATTGAAGGCGCGGGTGCGAGCAGGACTGCGACTGCACCAACTCAGCAGTGATTTGAAGCATCAAAAGCAACTGCTGGAGGCAGAATTAGCTGAGGCAGCAGAGTATGTGTGTTCTATTCTACCAGCACCAATGACAGAGCCTCCTGTAACCATTGACTCACGGTTTATTCCCTCGCGGCAGCTGGGAGGTGACGGATTTGATTACTACTGGTTAGATCGAGATCATTTAGCTATTTATTTGCTCGATGTTGCTGGACATGGTTTGCGGGCTGCCCTCCCCTCCCTCTCTGTCCTGAATCTGCTTAAGAGTAAAGCACTGCCAAAAATCAATTACTATAAACCCAGCGATGTCATCAAAGGTTTGAACGAAACTTTCCAGATGACCAACCGCAATGATAAGTACTTCACTCTTTGGTACGGAGTCTATAACCGAGTCAAGCGCCAACTCGTTTACACCAGTGCAGGCCATCCACCAGCAGTGTTGCTTTCAGGGAAATCAGCGATTGCAAAGCGCTTGAAGACACCGGGTTTACCAGTCGGTATGTTCCCAGAGGCAGAGTATGTAGATGCTCAGTGTGAGATTGAGCAATCTAGCACGCTCTACATTTTTAGTGACGGGATTTATGAAATTAACCAACCAGATGGCATAGTCTGGGGATTGGATGCGTTCATCGATCTGCTCTCAAAGTTTCGCCATCAAGGCTGGCATCTAGACCCAGTATTACACTCAGTTCGGACTATGAATCCCAATGACTATTTTGATGATGATTTATCGTTACTACAGATTAATTTTAGTTGAGCAAGTTTGATGACTGAGCAGTTAAACCCACAC
>CAZZWA010000046.1:0-4588 GCA_964657555.1 uncultured Microcoleus sp. | reverse complement strand
GATTTCTGATTTAACTCAGCTTTTTGTGATCTACACTTGGAGAAGCCTATTGCCAAAATTAACTGGTGGACAGCATAGCGTTATTAAATTCATCTCGGTTCGCGTAGATTTCAAAAACGCGATCCATACTGGTCAGTTCAAACAGCATTTTTACTTGCTCGTTGATGGAGCAGATAAACAGCTTACCACCGGCGGCGCGAACAGTTTTTAGTGCCAGCACGAGTGCTCCCAAGCCAGAACTATCCATGAACGTGACATCTTTTAAATCGATAAGCACAATGTCCGTACCGCTGTCAACTATGTTGCTAATTTCTTGACGAAATTGACTGGCTTTGGGACTGTCTAGAATTCCAGAGGGTTCAACAACTTTAATAACAGGACTCATTTCTTTAGCTCTTGCTAGTCAGATTCAGAAAAGATGGGATTGAGATGTCTGTCTGCTGTGCGGTGGACTTTAGTTTTAATTCACAAGTTACCTTCAGCATTTGAGCTTGGTTGTATGCCAGTAATGCCAGTTTAGCCTGATTTTAAAGCATGATACTCCTAATCGAGATCAGATTAATCATTATTTGGTGCCCATTTTAGGGTTTTGGAGTCCTACAAATGACTAAAAATAGGCAGGGGGAGCCAGGGGGAAGATTTTCATTATTTTGTTGTTGGCGGAAAGCCTGTAGGCCATTCAGAGGTTAGACTCACTCTTTGATTTGCAGGCTAGATCTGGGAAGAGAGAAAGCCTTGAGAGGTTCATTCCCCGCTCCCCTTACCTCTGTTGCTCCCTTTGCTTGAGGGCTGTGACTGCCACACCAAGATTCTGTTTGGGGACTTATATAAGCCCTAAAATCTCGAATCTCTTTCGCGTGGTACACGCTTTAAACTTCTTAACTTTTTTAGAATCAGTGGTAAAGCCACGAGTTATCAAAGATTATCGATTTATGCAAGCATACGATGTCATAATCATTGGCGCTGGTCACAACGGACTTGTTTGCGCTGCTTATTTGCTTAAAGCTGGGTACAGCGTTTTATTGCTGGAAAAGCGTTCTGTTCCCGGTGGCGCAGCAACGACGGAAGAATCACTGCCCAATGAGGCACCAGGTTTTAAGTTCAACCTCTGTGCGATTGATCACGAGTTTATTCACTTAGGGCCGGTTGTCCAAGAATTAGAGCTGGAAAAGTACGGTTTGGAATACCTAGAATGCGACCCAGTAGTTTTCTGTCCTCATCCAGATGGCAAGTACTTCTTAGCGCATAAGTCGATTGAAAAGACTTGTGCGGAGATTGCCCGATATAGTGATCGCGATGCCAAAAAATATGCAGAATACATGGACTATTGGCTGCGAGCGCTCGGCGCGATGATTCCTATGTTCAATGCGCCGCCCAAGTCAGTCATCGATATAGCTGGCAACTACGATTTTAAAAAGCTCAAAGATTTATTTTCAGTGATTGGCGGTGCAGATAAAACGCTGGACTTTATTCGCACCATGCTTACTAGTGCTGAGGATATCCTCAACGAGTGGTTTGATTCCGAGTTCCTTAAAGCGCCGTTAGCAAGGTTAGCCGCTGAGTTGGGTGCCCCTCCTTCACAAAAAACCAATGCCGTTGGTGCAATTATGATGGCGATGCGTCATCGCCCTGGAATGGCTAGACCTCGTGGTGGAACAGGGGCACTGGTTCAAGCCCTGCTAAACTTAGTCAAGAGTCAAGGCGGTGTTGTCCTCACTGACCAGCATGTTGAGAAAATCTTAGTTGATAATGGTCGTGCTGTAGGTGTCCGGGTGGCTGGCGGTACTGAGTATCGTGCTAACAAAGGTGTTATTTCTAACATTGATGCTAAACGGGTATTCTTGCAGCTTATGGATGCTAGCGATGTCGATGACGCTGATGCCGATCTGCGAGAGCGACTGGATCGTCGGATTGTCAACAACAACGAAACTATCCTCAAGATCGACCTAGCGCTCAACGAACCGCTGTGCTTTGAGCGATACAATCACCAAAATGAGTACTTAATTGGTTCTGTCCTGATTGCCGATTCTGTTAGGCACGTTGAGCTTGCTCATAGCGAGTGTACGGTCGGGAATATTCCCGATTCAGACCCCTCAATGTATCTGGTCGTGCCTACCATGCTCGATCCCTCAATGGCACCGGCAGGCAAGCACACAGTTTGGATTGAGTTTTTCGCTCCCTATCAGATTGCTGGGAAAGAAGGCACTGGTCTAGATGGCACTGGTTGGACAGATGAACTGAAGCACAAAGTCGCGGATCGGGTGATCGACAAAATCGCTGACTACTCTCCCAATATCAAAAACTCTATCATTGCCCGTCGTGTAGAAAGTCCCGCTGAATTGGGACAACGCTTGGGCGCTTATAAGGGAAACTATTACCACATCGACATGTCCCTCGACCAGATGGTATTCTTCCGTCCTCTGCCGGAATTGGCTAACTACAAAACGCCGATTGATGGGTTGTTCCTCACAGGTGCGGGAACCCACCCAGGTGGCTCGATCTCCGGGATGCCGGGACGTAACTGCGCTCGCGTGTTTCTACAGACGCAGCATCCAATTACCCAAACCCTGAAGGACGCACGCGATTCTTTCAAATCAACTGTAGAGTCAGTATTCAGAATCAATTAACTCGGGCATCGGGCATAGGAAAATAAGGTTTATTAAGTTGATTACTTAATAGTTTGGACAAAATGTGTGCTGGATAAAGATTTTCCCCTATGCCTTTTTACGGAAATAATGTCATCCTTGCTAGCGAGGGCGAGGATGGCATTATTTTGCTGCACTATAGTTTAGTGTTACTAATTCTTAATCAATGGCAGACCAGGTTTTAATTCTTGGGGGTCGGGGCAGAATTGGCAGCAGTGTTGCCCAAGACATAGCTACTCACACGCAGGCAAAGATTACGATTACTAGCCGGAAACCAGCCGCTGGGCTGGCAGTCAGCAAACAACTAGGGCCACAAGTGGAATTTCTGGCTTTGGATTTGGCGGATCAGGAGAAGTTACGGGGGGCGATCGCTTCTTCCCAGCTTGTCATCCACTGTGCTGGTCCTTTTCACTATCGTGATGCCCGCGTACTCAAAATCTGCATTGAAGAGGGTGTCAACTATCTGGATGTCAGCGATCACCCGTCTTTTACTCGCAAAGCTCAAGCTTACAGTCATGAGGCGACAGCAGCTGGTGTCACGGCAATTATTAACACTGGCATTTTCCCAGGCATTTCCAATAGCATGGTGCGTCATGACGTTGAACAGATGGATGAGGCAAAACGCATTCACCTAAGTTATGTGGTGTCAGGTTCTGGAGGTGCTGGTGTCACCGTAATGCGGACGACGTTTCTAGGGCTACAACGTCCATTTGACGCTTGGATAGATGGCCAATGGCAGGTGGTGAAGCCGTATAGCGATCGCGAAACTGTACAGTTCCCGAGTCCTTATGGTCGTCTGGGTGTCTACTGGTTCGATATGCCAGAAGCTTTTACTCTAGCTGAGACTTTTCCGGTCGAGACTGTGGTTACTAAGTTCGGCACATTTCCCGATTTTTACAATAACTTGACGTGGAGTGTTGCTCACTGGTGGCCCTCCAGCTGGTTACAAAGGCGGTTCGTGATCGAGTTTTTGGCTCACGTTAGCCACCAAATGACTGCTTTCACTGATCACTTTACTGGCATTGGGGTAGCAATTCGGTCTGAGGTTACTGGTCGTAAAGATGGTCAAGCAGCTTGTTATTGTTCGACTCTGGTGCATGAGAATACAGCAGTTGCCTCTGGCTGCGGTACTGGTAGCCTCGCTCAACTGCTCCTTGATCGGAAACTCAATAAACCTGGAGTTTGGCCCGTAGAGCAAGCGTTGCCAACGGATATGTTTGAACTTATGATGCAGAGTCGAGGAATTAAGATCGAGCGGCAGTGGTTGCCGTTATAAATATGTAACAACTGCTCTCAATACCTAAGTTTGATCTCAGCCTCACTAATAGGTTACTTTGACCAACCAAACTTTCTCTCCGGATAAATCTGCCTCTAGAGGGTTTGCTTAGAAAATTGTAGCTATGTATACTGAGAGCCACGAATTTTCAAAAAAGGTAACGAGGAGGCAATCTACATGCAGCTTATTTTTTCAGCTTTAGGGCAAGCATTCCGCAAGAGCATCTTAGTTTTAGGACTAATGATTTTTATCAACCTTAGCGGTACATTTATGTTCGTCGCGCAGCCAGCTTATGCAGTAACTAGCCAGCTGACTCCAGAGGAAAAGATTAACCGTGCCTATGAATATAGTGAAGCTACGGGTTTAAAAGAAGAGGAGCGACAAGAGGAATACGAAGAAGCAGTCAAGGAAGCTAAAAGCCCTGAACTTCAGGAAAAAGAGTACGAAAAAAGTGAAAAAGCTTACAACCAAGCAAATCAGCCGGGTTTAGTAGAACAAGCAAAGGGACTGGTTGACAAGGTGACAGGCAAAGAATAACTTCAACTCAACAAAACACAGTAGGTTTTAATAGGGTGGGCACTGCCCACCAGCATTCCATGCAACTCTATTGCAAATTGGTATTCAGAGTGAGTGCGATCGCTTGACTTCCTCTTTTTTTTCGCCTATC
>CAZZWA010000045.1:0-20234 GCA_964657555.1 uncultured Microcoleus sp. | reverse complement strand
AAACTAGCCAATCAATAATTAATTCCAAATCCCAAATCTAAAATTGTCACACTTTACCAACTTCAGGATAGCGCTTAGCTAGATCGATCCCGTTTTGGATCAACTTTTCTCCTTCCTCTGCTAATTTCTCGCAGGAATCAAAGCCAAAGCGATGAGCATCCCGCAAGGTTCTGGCAACGACCAAAAGACGACCGCAAAACACCAGCGCCCAGCCAAAGCCTTCATGGCTCAAATCGATGACGACCTGTGCTAACAGACCAGTCTCTTGCTCAATACGGGATGCGATCACTCCGTAAAAAGACAGAATTCGCGCCTTGGTGACTGGATCGACATCACCATCAACTGGGATTTGACGTTTTTGTTGCTTTGTGACAATAAAGGGTTTGAGAATCAACTCGTCCGACCAATTCCGGTAAAATCCATAAGAATCTTGCGCCCGAATCTGTCGGACTAAATCTTTCAAAAATGGGGCGTTTAAGGCTTCATTTTCAGTGGATTGGGTAACAACATTGTTGCTGCTCATAGGTTTTATTCCTCATTTAATTCATCAAAACTTTGAGACTGTTGCTGTAAGACTTTACGCAGCCATGGTGGGGGATTTCCCTTGAGTGTTTGCACGAGCTTGTCGAGTACCTGAGTAATCTCCTCTTCATCAGATTTGGCTTTCATAGGAGTGACACGCTTGCGGATCAGTCTTGCTGCTGCACTACCGCCGATCGCCGAAACATAGACAATCGTACAGTCAGAAAGAGCTTCAATTTTTGGGACAAGCTTGTCTTCGTTGCCATCTTCCTGGAGGTTGCCGTCAAACTTGACAGTATCCAAGAATTGATATCCGTCTGGCGAGACTTCGTAAACAGCCATCTGTTTTGCCCAACCGAAGTGAGCATTGATATGAACGAGATCGTTGGTAGCAAAAGCAATTTTCATCGCTATCCTTTTTTAGCTTTGACGCTGTGGAAATTGAAAAAATGGGTCTTGGGCACTTGAAACTAGGAATTAAGCAGGAAACAAGGGATAGTGTTATCCAACAGTTGTCCCCTTGTCTTTGTTTCTCATTCCCTAATGTTGTGCTTTTAATTCCTCCTGTTCTAATAACAAGTTGCCGATGTCAAATAAAAGTTGCATAGTTCCTCGATAGCCCACAGAGCAACGCTGACCATTGCCCAACCGATCATAAATTGGCAACCCTTGACGATACAGGGGTATACCTAGCTTTTGGGCAAGTGCAACCCCGTGGGAGTTGGTAATCAGCAGATCAGAACCTGCTGCCAGTTCCTCGAAGTCTTCCAAGTCGCCCAGCATGACTGTCTCAACGGGGAGTTGTTCGAGGAGGGGCGATCGCGTCGTGGTGACAGATGCTTGAATCTCTGCCCCCATTTCCTTCAAAAACCAGCTAGTGGAAAACAGCAAATCTGGTTCTAGTGCCAGCGATACTTGCTTGCGACCAAAATAGAAGTGAGTGTCAAGCATGGCATCTTGCAGTTGGCGACGCTGACGGCGGTATTTCTCCGGTACTGGACGAATACTTAGTTGAGACAACAGGTATAAAAAGCGATCCACCGCAGCCAAACCTGTCAGCCGATCAAATACCTGATAGTTAGTGCCAAAGCGCTGGTGCAAAATTCGGGCGGCTGGTCGCATACTCTCGCCAATTGCCAGTGTAAAAGCTGAAGAGCCAATACTATGGAGTTCAGCGAGGCTAGTTCCGCCAGTTGTGGTGGCGCTAAACTCACCATCAGGCAAATGACCATCCAGAGAAGCAGAGAGGTCAGGAACAACTACAGGAGTGAGTCCAAAAGCCGCGACCATCTCCTTGACTTCATCCACATCCCCAGGCCCCAGCGAAGACCCTGCCAGAATGGTAATCTGCTCACAAGTAGTTTCCCCAGGTCTGGGAATCTGTGTCACGATGCTCTCAACTGCTGCTGCAAAGCCATCTTGCAGGGCCCCCTTAAAGTCAGGAGTGGAAACGAAAACAACCGGGAGTCCATCTAACTCAGGATGCCGTTGCCGAACATCCCTGAGGATGCCTTGCATGTCATCCCCTCTTGTTTCCGTCAGACCTGTAGTACAAAGACCGATGATTTCAGGCTTTGACTTCTGTGCTACCGTTAAGATTGCCTGTTCAACATTCTCCTCACCACCCAAGATGGTCGTTACCTCAGTCATTGCCGTGGTAGACAAAGGAATCGCCTCGCGGAAGTGACGCACTAAGACAACTTTGGCAAAGGCAGTGCAACCTTGCGAACCGTGGAGCAAAGGCATCATTCCCTTCAAACCTAAGAAGGCTAGGGCTGCGCCCAAAGGTTGGCTTTGCTTAAGGGGATTAACGGCAACAAATTTGTTACGAGTTGCAACAGTAGTCATTAAATCTTCTCCTCCTCCCACGGTGCTGGTTGACGTATCTGTTCCCATACAGGGCTGTAGAGTGCTTCATCCAACTCCCGTGCCATTTCCACCATCCCCGAATAGCCTGCATAAGGATGATGGCGCTCTTGGTTGATGTCTAGAAAGGGGATGCGAGCTTTTAGGGCTGTATACTGATTGCGACCACCAGCAATCAACATATCTGCCTTGGTCTTTTCAACCACATGGAGGAGTTCTTTAGCGTTGCCCTTTTCGAGCATGAAGCCATCTGCACCCAGCAGTTCCTTAATGCGAGCTTTGTCCTCCTCCGTACTTTTTCTCGTGCTGGTAGCAACCACTTTCATGCCCAGATCTTTGGCCGCAGAAATAATCGACCAACTCTTGACACCGCCGGTATAAAGCACAACGCGTTTGCCTTTCAGTCGGGCACGATAGGGAGCTAGTTGCCAATCTAGGGCAGCAGTTTCTTCAGCAATCAACTGCTCTGTACGCTCTTGCAAATCGGCATCACCCAGCTTTTGGGCAATATTCCGCAGACAGCGATTGATGTCATCTACACCATAGAAAGATTCTTCGGTATAGGGGATGCCATAGCGCTCCTCCATCTTTCTCGCCATGTTGATCATCGCTTTCGAGCAGATCATGACGTTGAGCTTGGCACGGTGAGCATAGCAGATTTCCTTGTATTGACTATCGCCAGTGATTTTGGCAAGCACTCGGATACCCAACTTCTCAAACAGGGGCAAAACATTCCACAATTCACCCGCAATGTTGTACTCACCAATTAAGTTGATGTCGTAGGGTGTGGTAAATTCAGGCTCAGCGGTTCCGACCACATGTTCTAGCAGTGCTTCCCCGCCGACTCGGTTGCCAAGGTTCTTACTACCAATGAAGCCAGGTGAATTGACAGGTATGACTGGAGTACCTGTTTTCTTGGCAGCAGTTCGACAAACGGCATCAATATCTTCACCGATCAGGGCAGTGACACAGGTAGAGTAGACAAACACCGCAGCCGGTTGGTAGCGTTGTTGAACTTCGAGAATTGCTTTGTACAGTTTCTCTTCGCTGCCGAAAATAATATCGTTCTCACCCAGATCAGTGGTAAAGCCCGTTTTGTAAAGGTGAGAACCAGAGGAGAGACTGCCACGAGCACCCCAAGAGTTGCCAGCGCAGGCAATTGGACCGTGGACTAAATGGGCAACATCAGTGATTGGTACTAGGGCAATCATCGCTCCGTCAAAGGCACAACCCCCTTGAGCAGCTCCTGGCTGAGCTTGTTGCTTGCAAGCTTTGGCTTTCGTTTGCCCATTTTTGTGTTGATTGTGTTCGCAACCCTTTTCAGTCAGCAGCTCTTTGATTTTGGCTTGGGTGATTTTCATCTTTCCTACAAATACGTCAGTAGTCAGCAGTCATCGGCATTTGGTCATTAGTCATCAGCAAGCAGCTCACAACTAACAGATATATTTCTGGATATCCTCACCGCGGACATCAGCGAGGTAACTCAAGGCGCGGAAGCGCAATCCTACAAACTCATCGAAAAGTGGATTCAGTTTGCAAAGTGGAGGAATGTGAAAAGTATGCCCAAACAGTTTAATGTCTCTCTCAAAAGGGCAGCAGCAAGGGATAATTTGACAAATCAGATGGGCAATTTTGGTATTTTTAATTTCCATACTATCCACCCATCGGCGCAAGGGAAACAGGATGTCAAATGACCGTTTTCCTGTATTTGTTGGCGGATGGTAGTCATGAGTATGGTCGTGATGGTCGTGAGAGCGGGTGATAGTTGCCATAATGTGTGTTGTTATTAGTCATGGGTGATTACAAATTCACAAATCTAACTTGGATTACTTTAAGCAGGGCAGTTCTACCAAAACTGGGAAAACATCACTAAATCACTATGAAGAATGGCAAAAAGAAAAAGCAAAGACTATCAGCAATCAGCGCCATCATCTACATCATCAATATCTTCTTCGTATTCATACCTGAAGAAGCTGGAGCCTACTGAGTGTTGGTCAATAGCTTCAGAATGTGTCCACGGTGAGGGTCTTCGCAGTTGTGACCACATAGGGCTGTAAAGCGTCTTATCTAGCTCTCGTGCTGTTGCCAGTGTGCCGACATAACCCGTATAGGGGTGATGGTATTTGCGGTTGATGTCGAAGAAGGGAAGACGGGCTTTGAGGGCAGCGTATTGACTGTCTTTGTTACCGACTAGCAGATCGGCGTTGGTCGCTTTGAGCGCCTGCACCAAATCTTTTGCACCTATCGAGTCGAGAGCAAAGCGAAGCGCGACGACTTCGTCGTTCGCATCTAGACCCATCAATTTGCATCTTTTCCAGGTACTGGCGACTACAACTTCCATCCCTAAATCTTTAGCTGCTGAGATGATTGACCAGCTTTTTATCTCACCCGTATGAAGCACTATCCGTTTGCCCTGAAGTCGAGCCCGATAAGGTGCAAGTGCCACATCAAGTTGAGTAGTTGACTCAGCAATCAGTTGCTCTGTGCGTTCTTGTAAGTCTGCATCACCGATTTTGACAGCAATGTTTCTTAGGCAGTGGTTAATATCTTCAACGCCATAAAATGACCCTTCGATATAGGGAATGCCGTAACGCTCTTCCATCTTTTTGGCAATGCTGATGGACGCTTTAGAGCAGAGTGTGATGTTGAGCTTGGCGCGATGAGCGCAGCAGATTTCTCGATAATGCGCATCGCCCGTAATCTTAGACAGCACCCGAATCCCTAGTTTCTTAAACAGAGGCAGGATGCCCCAAAGTTCGCCAGCAATGTGGCGATCGCCAATCAGATTAATATCGTAGGGTGTGGTAAAATCTGGTTCCCATGTGCCAATCACATATTCTAAGAGCGATGCAGTAGCGATCCGGCTGCCAAAATTCTGATTGCCAATAAAGCCAGGGGAGTTGATCGGGATAACTGGCAATCTAATTTTTGCAGATGCTGCTTTGCAGATAGCTTTCAGATCGTCACCAACGAGTATCGGGGTACAGGTACTGTAGACGAATACAGCCGCAGGCTTGTAACCCTCAGCAATGTTCAGGATGGCTTGATAGAGGCGCTGTTCGCCACCGAAGAGGATATCCTTTTCCCCGATATCTGTCGTAAATCCTATCGTATGCAAATCTTTACCAGAAGACAAACTGCTTCGCGTTTCCCAGCCGTTGCCAACGCAGGCGATCGGTCCATGCACCAGATGAGCAACATCGACAATGGGTTGCATGGCACTCCAGGCTCCATTAAAGGCACATCCCTGTTGGGATAATCCGGGCTTTGGCAGTGCCTGACAGGGTTTCTCGTTGCAACTTGACTGGTTTAGTAGCTCGGCAATATTGCTCTGGGTGATTCTCATCAGAGTAACTCCCTTCCCGCCGTAAGATGATTGATTTCCTCTGTCCCCCTTTTGCTATCTCCCCCCTCGCTTAGAGACTTTCACTAGATAGTCTTTGGGCAAGAAGGGAGTAGGGCTGTTCAGATAAACTGATTAGGGGGATGAGGAGGTAGGGATTGTTGCCCCTCTCCTCAGATGTGGTTAGCGAATCAAGTCGTAGGAAATATCCGTCTTCGATGGGATGTTGGTATTGCGGTCGATTTCCTCGAAAATCGTATTCACTATCCAGTTGAGCAGGTTGATTGCGCCCTGATATCCGATAGTGGAATAGCGGTGCAAGTGGTGACGGTCAAAGATCGGATAGCCAATTCTCACAAGGGGAATCTTGGTATCGCGCCACAGGTACTTACCATAGGAGTTACCGATCAGTAAATCTACGGGTTCGGTGAACAGCAGCGATCGCATGTGCCACAGGTCTTTGCCACCCCAAATTGTCGCCTGTTGTCCATAAGGACTAGACGCCAGCAGCGCTTTGAGCTCTGTCTCAAATACTTCGTTGCTATTGTTAACCAGGATATGTACTGGCTCAGCTCCTAGTTCTAGGAGGAACTGCACTAATCCAAACACCACGTCAGGATCGCCATAGAGCGCCACCCGCTTGCCGTGAACCCAAGCGTGGGAATCGGTCATAGCATCAACTGCCCGTCCCCGTTCAACTTCCAATTCTCTGGGAATCGGTTGTCCAGTCAGCGCGCTGAGTTGCTGTAAGAACTCATCAGTACCGCGAATCCCCCAAGGGCGAGCCACAAAAGTTTTTTGCCCCCACTCTTTCTCCATGTACTCCCGTGTCTTAACAGTGGAGTAGGCTTGCAGAGCGATTGTCGCTTCAGCATTAATGGAATCTGCCGCATCTTCCAGGGTTGTGCCACCCTGGTACATGTGAAATTCCCCTTCATTGGGCGAGTCGAGTGTCTCAGAGTTATCTGCTAGCAGAGTATAGTTTGCACCCAACAGAGATGCCAGACGCTTCACTTCCCGCAGGTTGCCTATATAGGTTTCAAAGCCGGGAATAAAGTTAATCTTTCCGTTGGTAGTTTCTTTCTTCTTGCCCTCTGTGAGATTGACAAGAATTCCCTTCAGCATGTTGTCATAGCCCGTGATGTGGGAGCCAACAAAACTGGGAGTGTGAGCAAAAGGAACTGGGAAATCTTCCGGAATAGAACCAGCTTGCTTCGAGTTACCGATAAAGGCACCCAAGTCATCACCGATCACTTCTGCCATACAGGTAGTGCAAACGGCAATCATCTTCGGCTTATAAAGTTGGTAAGAATTCGCCAAGCCGTCGATCAAGTTATTTAGACCACCGAAGACTGCTGCATCCTCAGTCATTGAGGAAGAAACAGCAGAGAAGGGTTCTTTGAAGTGGCGGGTAAAGTGGGTGCGGAAGTAAGCAACACAACCTTGAGAACCGTGAACAAAAGGCAGGGTGCCTTCAAAGCCAACAGCGGCGAGAATTGCGCCCGATGGCTGACAAGCTTTGGCAGGGTTGATGGTTAAAGCTTCGCGAGCGAAGTTCTTCTCGCGATATTCCCAACTCTTAGTCCATTCGGCAACTCGTGCCACTTCTTCTGGAGAGTGACCGCCTTCAAACTCCTTTTTGCCTTCAAACAGTATTTGGTACTCTTCTTGATGAAAGAGTTCGACGTGGTCTTTAATTTTTTCTGGGTTCTGACTCATGACTTTTCTCCAAATTGGGGAGCTGGGGATTGAGGATTCGGAATTCGGGATTCGGGAATGAGGATTGGGAATTGGGAGAGATCAATTCTTTAGATCCCCCATTCCCTATTTCCTACTGCTTCCAGGGAGCCTTGACTAAACCCCAGGTGGGGCTATTCAAAGCTAAGTCCATATCGCGAGCGAAGATCGCAAAACCGTCATAGCCGTGGTATGGCCCTGAGTAATCCCAGGAGTGCATTTGACGGAAAGGCAAAGCCATCTTTTGGAAGACGTACTTCTCTTTAACCCCTGAGGCGATCAGATCTGGTTTCATCTCTTTGACGAACTCCTCGAACTCAAACGCCGTAACGTCGTCGTAAATCAGAGTGCCGTTTTCGATATAGTGAGTCGTGCGTTTGTAGTCGTCACTGTGAGCAAACTCATAGCCCGTGCCGATGATTTTCATCCCCAAATCTTGGAAAGCAGGGACGACGTGGCGAGGACGCAAGCCACCCACCATCAGCGCGACTGTCTTACCGTCGAGACGGGGACGATATTTTTGCACGATCGCATCTGTTTGAGCCTGATACTTGGCGATCACTTTTTCAGCGTTTGCCTGAATCTTCTCATCAAACTTAGAGGCGATTTCCCGCAAGGATTCCGCAATCTTCGTTGGACCGAAGAAGTTGTACTCCAACCAGGGAATACCGTAGGTTTCCTCCATGTGACGGCTGATGTAGTTCATCGACCGATAGCAGTGGATCAGGTTCATTTTCACCTGTGGGGTGAGCATCATCTCATTGAGGGTGCCATCACCAGACCACTGAGCAATCACCCGCAAACCAATCTCTTCCAACAGGATGCGGCTAGACCAAGCATCTCCACCAATGTTGTAGTCACCGATGATAGCTACATCGTAGGGGGTAGACTCTAACTTTAGCTCTTCCTTCTTCTTGTCAGCTGCGGTGAATACCCAATCGCGTACTGCGTCATTAGCGATGTGGTGACCGAGAGACTGGGAAACACCCCGGAAGCCTTCGCAGCGCACTGGCACGACTGGCTTGTCAATCTCCTTCGAGGTTGTTCTTGCCACAGCTTCGATGTCGTCACCAATCAAACCGATGGGGCATTCTGATTGGATGGAAACACCCCGGACGAGAGGGAAGAGTTCATTCAGTTCTTGGATCAGTTTTGTCAGCTTTTTGTCACCACCAAAAACGATATCTCGCTCTTGGAAATCGGAGGTGAAGTGCATCGTGCCAAAGGTATCAACGCCAGTGGTGCCGATATAGTAGTTACGGCGACCAGACCAGGAATAATAACCGCAGCCGACAGGCCCGTGACTGATGGCAACCATGTCCTTAATTGGACCCCAAACCACACCCTTGGAACCGGCATAAGCACAGCCACGGGCGGTCATCGAACCGGGAAGGGACTTGATATTGGACTTAACGCCGCAGTCAGCTTTGCCTTCTTCAAAAACATTCAGGTGCTTTTCCCGCTTTTTGCGAGCTTTGTCGGGATAAACCTCTAAAACTTCTTTAATCAGTTCTTTTCTTTCTTCGACGATGCCTGTTGGCTGCTCTACAGTAGTATTGTTCTCTGGAGGTGTCATATTCTGCCTCTCTGACTCGTAAGGATCTGGAAGTGGGGGATTAAGAGTCCCCTCTAAATTGGGGGTTAATGGAAGGGAGAAGGAAAAAGGTCAAAGGTTAAGATAGGGGGGATTCTTGCCTTTTTCCTTTTTTCTTCAATGATTGGGGTATGGTGGGCTGCTTGCCCACCTGTTTGCTTAACCCTGAAGGGGGAGCAAATTACTTACCGCCAGCAGCGACTATTTCTACGTTTCCTTTTTTAAGTGCTTCTAGAGCTTCGCCTTCGCGATCTTCTTGCTTCTTCTCAGCTTCTTGTAGAGCTTTGTCAGCCTCAGTTAGCTGTGCAACTTTTTCGTCACTTTCGAGGATACCGAATTCGACCAGCAACTCTTCGAGCTCATCCATTGAGATGGGTGTAGGAACGGCGAGATTCTCATTGTTGATGATCTTCTTGCCTAATTCCCGGTATTCATTAGCTTGAGCGCTGTCAGGTGCGTACTCGTTCACGGTCATGCGGCGCAGTTCTGCGTGCTGCACGATGTTGTCGCGAGGTACGAAGTGAATCATTTGAGTGCTCAGTCGGGCTGCCAAGGTTTCAATCAGATCGATTTCTCGGTCAACTTTCCGGCTGTTGCAGATCAAACCACCCAAGCGCACACCGCCAGTGTGGGCGTACTTAAGAACACCCCGAGAGATGTTGTTGGCAGCGAACATCGCCATCATTTCCCCGGAGGTGACGATGTAGATTTCTTGGGCTTTGCCTTCACGGATGGGCATAGCGAAACCACCGCAGACAACGTCCCCTAACACGTCGTAGCTCACAAAGTCTACGTTTTCGTAGGCACCGTTTTCTTCCAAGAAGTTGATGGCGGTGATGATACCCCGACCAGCGCAACCTACCCCAGGCTCAGGACCGCCAGACTCTACGCAACGGATACCCCGGAAGCCTTCGATCACCACTTCTTCGAGTTCTAAGTCTTCCACAGCGCCCCGTTCAGCAGCCAAGTGCAGCACGGTTGTTTGGGCTTTAGTGTGTAGGATCAAACGGGTGGAGTCTGCTTTGGGGTCGCAACCTACGATCAGGATGCGCTGACCCACTTCGGCCATAGCTGCAAGGGTGTTTTGGGAAGTTGTGGACTTACCGATACCGCCTTTGCCGTAGAATGCTATCTGTCTAATTTTTTCGTCCGTCATGGTTCGTTTCTCCGTACTAGGATAGTTGGTTTGTCGGAACGCGAGTAGCCTGATAGGCATACCCCTTGGGATCGCAATGGAAAAGCATCTTGCTAGAGTGATGCCTCAGAGATGGTGCAGATGGTGGCGATCGCCCGACAAGTAGAACATTTGCACCCTGAATGATCGGCCTCTTCATCTTCATGTTTTTAACCAGCTTTGCTGGAGTTATGAGTGTTGGCTTAGGTTAGTCTTCAATTCAAAACTCATAACTCAAAACTTTTGCTATACAGCCTCGACCACAAGGCTTGGCAGGACACGCGCCTGCAATCTCGCTTCAATCGCCACTTTGAGCGTAGCCGAACTGCTGGGACAGCCACCGCAGGCGCCTTTGAGCAGAACTTTCACGCGATCGCCTTCCACGTCAAACAACTCCACGTCTCCGCCGTCGGCAGCGAGGATTGGTCTCACTTCTTCTTGCAGAACTTGTTGAATGAGAGAAATTTTTTGCAGATTAGTAAGAACCTGACCAGGGACAGTCTGTACAGGAGTGCGGATAGCAACTGCTATGCCGATGCCTTGCCTTGCCTCTGCCAGCAAATCATCGATATTTGTCAGGCATGTGCCGCAACCGCCACCAGCTTTAACGTAATTAGTCACCTGTTCGGCGGTAGTCAGGTTGTTTTCTACAATCACTCGACGAATCTTGGCGTCGGTGATGCCGAAGCAGCTGCAAACTAGCGCCCCTTCATCCTCTTCATGCTCAACCTTGGGGATGCCCCGGTAATTGAAAATAGCGGATTCCAGTGCTTCTTGCCCCATAACTGAGCAGTGCATCTTCGCTTCCGGTAGTCCCCCCAAGTATTCGGCAATATCCTTGTTGGTGACATTGAGGGCTTCATCTAACGTTAAGCCTTTGATCAGTTCAGTCAAGGCAGAGGAGGAAGCGATCGCGCTGGTACAGCCAAAAGTTTGGAAGCGAGAGTCAAGAATCTTTTCGCTGTCTACCTCAACCTTAAGATGCAGTCTCAGTGCATCTCCACAGGTGATGCTGCCCACTTCGCCAGTCACCACTTTCACGCCAGGTTCGTTGGTTTCTTCAAGCAACCCCTGATTTTTGGGATTGTAGAAGAGTTCCATTACTTTGTCGGTATAGTCCCACATAGCACTTCTCGGTAATTGGGAAAAGGTTATTGATAATTGGGGAAAACGTGATTTGATAATTGGGGAATTGCTAATGGCTAATTGTTCAAAAGCTCTTAGCCATTAGCTATTAGCTATGTATGAGCCAGTGCTTGCTCTCGATCTTGAAGCCAGCCAGCAGCGTCGCTGCTGAAGGGTGAAATGGCGCGCAGACGTTCGATAATACCGGGCACAACTTCTAGAACTCGGTCTATCTCTGCATCTGTGGTGTAACGGGAAAGGCTAAAGCGGATAGAACCATGCAAAATGGTATAGGGCAAGCCCAGAGCCCGCAGCACATGAGAGGGTTCTAAGGAACCAGAAGTGCAAGCAGAACCAGACGAGGCACAGATGCCGTATTTATCTAGCAACATCAGGATGGCCTCTCCTTCGATGTACTTGAAACCGATGTTGCTAGTGTTCGGCAGTCGCTGTGTAGGATGACCGTTGACTTCGCACTCAGGGATAGCAGCTAAGAGACCTTTTTCCAGGCGATCGCGCAGTTGCTTTTCCCGCCCAACATCCTTTAAGTGGTGTTGCGCCAGTTCCGCTGCTTTACCTAGGGCAATGATGCCAGGAACATTCTCTGTCCCCGCCCGACGGCCTCGTTCTTGGTGGCCTCCCAGTAGGAAAGGACGGAATCTGAAGCCTCGCCGCACGTAAAGGGCACCAACTCCCTTAGGAGCATGTAGCTTGTGACCTGAGATCGTCAGCAGGTCAATCGTACTTGTCTTCATATTCAGAGGCACTTTCCCTGCCACTTGTACGGCATCTACATGGAAGAAAGCGCCATACTCTTTCACCAGTTGCCCGATCTGCTCAATTGGGAAAATTACGCCAGTCTCATTGTTCGCATACATCGTCGAGACAAGAGCAGTGTTGCCCGTCAGGGAGGCTTCCAGTTCTGCCAAATCCAGCTGTCCCTGCCTATCCACTGAGAGATAGGTGACGGTATAACCCTGTTTTTCCAGTTGCTTGCAGACATTCAGCACTGCTGGATGTTCTACCTGCGTGGTAATAATGTGCCGCTTGTCTGGCACTGCTGCTATTGCTGCCCGGATCGCAGTGTTATTCCCCTCTGTGCCGCAACTGGTAAATACGATTTCCGAGTCTTCCGCACCCAGAAGGTTGGCAACCTGCGATCGCGCTTCACTAACTGCTCGACCCACTTGTCCACCAAAGGTGTGCATGCTGGAAGGGTTGCCGTAATACTGGTTCATGTAGGGCAGCATGGCATTGAGGACGGCCTCATCCACCCGTGTAGTAGCATTGTTATCGAGATAAATGACACTCATGCTTGCACCCCTACAGTCTGACATTTACGCTCCGATATCTCTTTGGCGAGTTCCTGGGAATATTTATCAAACCATCGATACCAGTAACCCGACTGCCTTGACTTATGAAGCTGTGCGACTAGGCGGTTGTAGGTACTAAACCAAGAATCCCAGTAATCAGGGGAGTTGGAGTTATTAGCCAATACAGGATGATTGCAAGCGCCTTGGACGATATTAGGAACGCAGCCGCCGTTGGTGGGACAAGTTGCTGCACACAGGGGAGTGCTATAGTGACCAACGCAATCGTTACAAAGGCTGGGGTCAATCTTATAGCGTTCTCCAATCTTCTTAATCGCGCCAGTGGGGCATTGAACATGACAGCGATCACAGGAAATACACTGGCTCGTGATTATGTAAGCCATAGTTACACTCCTTCCTGTTTTTGCAGATACTGCTCATAAAATTCCCTGGCCACCTTTTCAATCACGTCATAAGCCTCAACAACCTCTAATCCGGCTTTGCGCAATTCTTCCTGAGGACAGTGACCGATCTTGGAAACCAAAACAGCCTGACAATCAGAGATTGCCTTGATGATGGGCTCTAAGCTAGTTTCTTCTCCATATCCGCCCTGACAATAGTGGTCAATCTTGCGGTGACCGATGAATTTAGCGTCGTTAGCGTCCACTTCGTAGATTTGGAATTCCTTTGCATGACCGAAGTGCTGGTTAACCAATCCCCCGCCTTTGGTCGCCACTGCGACTAAGATTTTGGGTCTGTCTTGAACAGATGGGACATCTGGCGTCTGTCCATTAGTACCTTTTGCTTTCTCCTTAGCTGCCTTCAGTTCCTCTTGAAACTTCTCAATACCGGCATGCACTTCTTGGCGTTGCTCAAGGTCGTATTCTGGTGTCATTTCCAGAAACCTGTCTTTGGTAAATTCCTGGCTGCGGTCTTCACCTAATAAACCCACTGCATCTGCCCGACACTGACGGCAGTGGCGCATCATATTCATGTTGCCGGAGCAGTTGTCTTGTAATGCCTTCAGCTCCTTTGGCGTGGGTCCGCGTTGACCGTTGAGGCCGAAGTATGTGCCGTGTTCTGGTGCAGAAATCAGCGGCATAATGTTGTGGAGGAATGCACCTTTGGAGCGGATGACTTTATTCACCTCTGCCAAGTGCTGATCGTTAATTCCCGGAATCATTACCGAGTTAACTTTGCACAAAATATCTGCTTCTTTGAGAGCTTGCAGTCCTTCCATCTGCCGCTCATGCAGAATCCTAGCTGCTTCTAATCCCTTGTAACGCTTCCGCTTGTAGTGAACCCAAGGATAAATCCTGGTGCCGATTTCGGGGTCAACCATATTAATAGTGATGGTCACATGGTCAACATTCAGTTGTTTGATCCGATCTACGTAATCGGGGAGAGCTAAACCGTTGGTTGAGAGACAAAGCTTGATATCAGAAGCCTTCTCAGCAACCAACTCAAAAGTGCGGAAGGTTTTCTCTGCGTTTGCCAGTGGATCGCCTGGTCCAGCAATTCCCAATACAGTCATTTGGGGAATTTTGCCTGCAATCACCAAAGCTTTGTGAGCTGCTTCTTCTGGCGTCAGCAATTCGCTCACCACACCGGGACGACTTTCGTTGGCACAGTCGTATTTGCGATTGCAGTAGTTGCACTGGATATTACAAGCAGGTGCTACGGCGACATGCATCCGGGCATAATGGTGATGAGCGTCTTCGCTGTAGCAAGGATGTTTGGCAATACGTGCCTTGAGTTTTTCGTCGAGTCCTGCAGATGAAGTACCGCAGCCCGATGACGCGCAGCCACTCGCTTTCTTCTCTGCGGTTGTATCTGGTAGTAGTTCTATAAATTGTGACATTGAATTTCGGTATCTCTTGGAGCAGATGGCTTTACTGACGCCCTGGGGACGCGAGTGACCACGTCGATGCACTTACCTAAAAACCGAAGCTGTAAGAACTGTGTTCTGTTCGGTTTGGTGAAGTGTTTGTTGGCGTTATTAGGTTTATACCAACTGTCCTAGAACAGAGTAGTGCATCTGACCCCGATCAGATTTATTGGATTCATTAAGGCTGTACTCAAAGCCTTGATGCCCGATTGAATGGGCATAAAAAGTTTTTTTGGGGTATGGGGACTAGCATTTTTAGGCTAGGGTACAAGTATTTATGGGGGAGGGGATCTGGCATTCCTGTACTCAACAACAAACCTGTTTGTGGTGTAGGTTTGAGAGCCGTCTGAGCTGTTTTTTTGGAATTCAGCCCTGTACTCAACAATACTCGAAGTCCAGCTCCTAAGAGCTTAATGAACGGAAATTAATAGAAAAAACAAGCACTGGAGCAATACAACTAGAGAATGACCCCAGTGCTTACCCGAAATTCAATTCAGTGTCCAACTTATCATTCTTTCGGGTTTTAATTTGATAGAGCATCGATTTCTCAAAAAACTTAATCAGCTGAGGACAGGAAGTCGGGCATGGGGCAGAGGAATTCCCCATGCCCTTTGTCTAGGACGGCTGGCGACTTTCCTAAGCACCCTGAGGAGTGGATGGGGAATCCAGATGTCTTCTATATGAAATGAAAGCCTTTGTTTGACGTTTGTTTCACTATAGGGGTGAATACTACCAAACAAAGACAAAATAAACAGGGAAGCTGATCCTTGAGTACAGGCTGCTCCCCCAAGAATATTGGGCCAAAAAACATTTCAACCTTATGTATAGATAGGAATAGCTAGAGATAGATAGAGTTTGATATTGAGTACACGAATACCAGTCCCCCTCCCCCATAAATACCCGTACCCTTATCAAAAAATACCAGCACCCCTACCCCAAAAGAAATCTTACATGCCTATGAGATTAGGGTTTAGGGTTGGTGAGTGCAACCTTAATCATTCCAATAAAACTGATCCATCCAGGCGGCATTGATGTGGCGGAAGGCACCTGATATAAGCAAGAGAACAGCACACGGCTTTTTCAACTACGGAATTCGATGCTACAGCCCTTCAACCTTTTCCAAAAACAGGGGAACTCGGAGTCCCCTCAAGGGACTAGGGGCAATGAGGACTGGAGATTAGGGGCAATGGGGACTGGAAAAGGCAAAAATGCTCCTCCTTCCCAATCCCCAATTCTCAATCCCCAAGCCCCAATATTTAAACTCAATCAACTTACTACTGGGTTACAGGTGCTACTGACCGATTTTCGCGTCATTTTTGAGCGAGACCCGGCAGCACGCAACTGGATAGAGGTAGTGTGCTGCTACCCAGGTTTGCATGCACTACTATTGCACCGCATTGCCCACTGGCTGAACTCTCACGGAGTCGCGTTCCTCCCCCGGTTAATTTCTCATATAGGGCGGTTTTTAACAGGGATTGAAATTCACCCAGGTGCGCTCATCGGGCAAGGTGTGTTTATTGACCATGGCACGGGCGTTGTCATTGGCGAAACTGCCATAGTGGGAGACGACACGCTGATTTACCAGGGTGCTGTTCTCGGTGGGACTGGAAAGGAAAGCGGCAAGCGCCATCCTACGCTAGGAAAAAATGTCGTAGTGGGTGCCGGTGCAAAGGTTTTAGGCAATATCCAAATTGGCGACAGGGTTCGGATCGGCGCTGGCTCGGTTGTGCTAAGGGACGTGCCCCCAGATTGCACCGTCGTCGGTGTACCTGGTCGAAATATTTGCCGATCTCATGAACAATTCTCTCCCTTAGAACACGGAAATCTGCCTGATACCGAAACTGCTGCGCTTCGCGCTTTACTAGAGCGCCTTGACCAGCTAGAACAACAACTGCAAACCTTTAAGCTTTCTCAGCGTGACAAAGATGTTTACACCCTCTAGTTCTGATACCTTACTCAGTCAGGTTGTGAAGGTTCCCCGGAGCGATCGCTGGCAAATCTATCAACGCCTGCAAGAGTTGATGGTTCCCTGTTGCTGTCCAGCCGATGGCTCTCTACGGGTGGAAGTTAATAATGGCATCCATGCCATTCTCGTGCATAGCACTGTCAAGCAATTTGTTGCCTCTCGCCAAGAATTAGTCGATTGGTTGGAGCGGTGCTGGGATACACAAGAAATCTGAAGTTTAAATCTCTATCTCAATCCCTAATGAGTGATTTAAGGTCAGACGCCAGCACTAATAAAGAGTCTAACCATAGATTCCTTATATTGTCAAATTCAACTGTTATTAAGGAGTAGCATCAATGACACAAGCAATATTACGCCCCTTTGGGCAGGTACAAGACAACCCAGTTGGCTTGGGACAAGATGTGACTGTTCCCGTATGTGAAGGATTGAATCTTACCCTGGCAAGTTTTCAAGCTCTTTACCTGCAATATCAAAAACACCATTTTGTCGTGGAGGGTGCTGAATTCTACTCGTTGCATGAGTTCTTTAATGAGAGCTACAACGCTGTTCAGAACCATGTTCACGAAATTGCAGAACGCTTGAATGGATTAGGCGGTACGCCTGCGGCTAGCTTTACCAAACTAGCAGAACTATGCTGCTTCACGCCAGAGGCTGATGGCATTTTTGCGGCAGGGCAAATGGTGGAACATGACCTGCAAGCTGAGCAGGCAGTAATTAACTTGATTCGTCGTCAAGCAGCTCAAGCAGAAAGTTTTGGCGATCGCGCCACGCGCTATCTGTACGAACAAATTCTGTTGAAGACGGAAGATCGGGCTTTTCATCTGGCTCACTTCTTAGCCGAAGACAGCCTCACTTTGGCTTACGTCCAGTCTTCAAAGGCTTGATGTAGAGACTAGGGATTGGGAACTAGAAAAGATTAAGAGTCTTGAATTTTGAGTGGGAATACTTAACTCATAACTCCGCCCACAAGACGGTAAAAAATCAGCTTTTTATTCTTCCTCATTACCAATCCCTAATCACTAATTCCTAATTCTCAGTAAGGAGTTCTGTCATGGATCGCAGTTACAGCGACACCGAATTTATTAACTTTTTGCAAGATGAACTTGCCATCTCAACATCGGAGATCGCTGTGGTACTGCGACACCGTGAGCTGAACAATGACCCCTTGCCAATGCTCCTGTGGCAGTATGGCTTGGTCTCTTTAGAGCAACTTTCTCGAATTTTTGATTGGCTGGAATGCAAAAGCCAGTTCAATTTAAGCCGATGGGCTGCAAATATTAGTTTTGAGTTTTAAGACCAAAAGTTTCGGTTTCTCAGGCATCGGTAAAGCAAATGAATCAAGTCCAAATTGACGATACTACACTCCGTGACGGTGAACAAGCTGCTGGCGTTGCTTTCAACCTAGAGGAGAAGGTGGCGATCGCCACTTTTCTCGATTCAATTGGTGTTCAAGAGTTGGAAGTCGGCATTCCAGCAATGGGTCAGGAAGAAGCACGAGCGATTACGGCAATTGCTGACCTAGGCTTACAAACTAAACTGATAGGTTGGAACCGTGCTGTCCGTTCGGATATTAGTGCTTCTATAGCCTGTGGTCTTCAGCGAGTGCATATCTCCGTTCCTGTCTCTGAGATTCAAATCGCCGCCAAGTTTCACGGACAGTGGCGCGTGATGCTGGAACGATTGCAAGAAACTGTTAGTTTTGCTCTTGACCAAGGTTTGTTTGTAGCTGTAGGGGGAGAAGATTCTTCTAGAGCTGATGAAAACTTCCTTTTAGAAGTTGCACTATATGCTCAGGAATTAGGAGCATCACGGTTTCGCTTCTGCGACACTGTCGGAATTCTCGACCCCTTCACCACTTATGGGAAAATTCGCCAACTCACTTATGCTCTATATATTCCAGTAGAGATGCACACTCATAATGATCTGGGTCTAGCAACTGCCAATGCTCTGGCTGGTATTAAAGCAGGAGCTTCGTCGGTCAATACAACAGTAAATGGGTTAGGTGAAAGAGCAGGCAATGCAGCTTTGGAAGAAGTTGTCATGGCTCTCAAACGAATCTACGGTACCCAAGCTGGAATTGATACCAAACGTTTATTGGAACTGTCCCGACTCGTCTCTATGGCCTCAGGCTGTGCCGTACCTCCTTGGAAGGCAGTTGTTGGTGAGAATACCTTTGCGCATGAATCTGGCATCCACGCGCATGGTGTGTTGCAAAACCCCGCCACCTATGAGCCATTTGCTCCAGAAGAGGTAGGCTGGGAGCGCCGTTTAGTGATTGGCAAGCATTCTGGGCGGCACTTAGTATCCAACCTACTGGCGCAGCACGGTATCACTCTTAACCAAGAGGAAACCAAGTCTGTTGTGCAAGCAGCGCAGAACCTGTCGGTACAAGTAAAACGGAGTCTAACAGTTGAAGAATTACTAAGTTTAGTACCCCAAAAGAGGTATTCCCATGCAGTTAGATGAAATAGAAATAGACCAACCTCCTGTATTTGAGATCAATCAAAAAGTGCGGGTTTGCAAGCTCATTCGTAACGATGGCACTTTTCCCGGTAAGCAAGTCGGAGAAACGCTGGCTAAGAAGGGAGACATCGGCTACGTCGTCAGTATCGGCACATATTTGCAACGTTCTTACATATATGCGGTGCATTTCCTGACAACAGGATATGTCGTGGGTTGCCAGAAAAAAGAACTAGAACTTGTTGAGGAAGTCAAATGAAAGTCATGCTGCGCCGCAATGATACTGGAAAATTGACGGTCTATGTCGCTAAGAAAGACCTTGAGGAAGAAGTTGTGAACCAAACAACGAATGCAGAGGGTCAGATTTTTACTCTAGCAAACGGCTGGGAACTAGAGATTTCTAATTTGCAGGAACCATTCAAACTGCCGCAGACTGTGGAGGCGAAGAGACTGGCATAAAGGTGTCAGCATGTTAATGGCTAATTAAGTAGGTGGGGACAAATAAACGTTGTTAAGATGGCTAATGGTATTCAAGCAGTTAGCCATCCTTCAAACCCTACTGTTTACATTTATTTTTATCCATCTACTTAATCGGTTATTGCTATTAGCTATTAGCCATGAGTGGCTAACTGTATACAAAGTTTTAATAGGAAGAGAATATGGGCGATTCTAGTTATAGCCAGCTATCGGAGTTTAACTTTGAGGGGCAGTTTTTGGGTTTTGTAAGCGACAAGGTTGGCAAATTAAAATATCTGGAATTGGCATTGGTGCACCCGCAAGATGTTGTGCAACAGCATGACGCGATCGCCTCATTCACAATAGGAGAAGTGCAGATTAAAATTTCTAAGGAGTTACGCCGATCTCTCGCCTCGACTCTAGTACCTGGGGACCAGATTCAGGTTTCTGGCGTGAGCAAGTTAAAGCAGTCTACAGGCGAACTCAAACTCAAGGCGTATCGGATTACTCCTATTGCTGTTAGTTCAGAGCGAACAATGTCCGCAGCGAAGGCATTGCCTTCTCAACCAAAGGTCAAGATTCTGTTATGTCAAAAGTCAGGTTGCCTTAAGCGGGGTGGTAGAGAGTTATGTCAGGCATTAGAGGCAATTGTGCGTGATCGTGGTCTTCAAGAGCGAGTGACAATTGAGCGAACTAGCTGTCTAAAGTGCTGCTCATCTGGGCCAAACTTAGTTTTTATGCCTGGTAAAACCTACTACAGTCGGATTCGACCAAACGCGATTGTGGATCTGCT
>CAZZWA010000044.1:5613-20510 GCA_964657555.1 uncultured Microcoleus sp. | reverse complement strand
CTAAAATGTATAAAACTAAAGTTTTTATTATCTGCTCAGGTCTCGGTAATGTTCAGCGTGGCTTTGAGTCCTTTACTCAGGAATGTTTTGATGCATTATCAAAGGAATGTTGTCTGGACATAGTTCTTTTCAAAGGTAATGGAGAATCTTCAAATCAAGAAATTACTTTGTGGAATCTAAGCCGGTACAATTGGATAGCAATTCAACTAGGTAAATTTACTAGGAGAGATGCCTATTTCATTGAACAATTATCTTTTGGCTTAAGCCTTTTGCCTCATATACATCGCGAGCAGCCAGACGTAATTTACTTCAGTGACGGTAACTTGGGTGATCTGCTTTGGCACTGGCGGCGTTTGACAAAGCAAAGTTATAAGCTCCTATTTTCCAATGGCGGCCCTTTATTGCCACCCTTTCAGCGTTGGGATCACATACAACAAGTAGCTCCTGTTCATTTCAAAGCTGCTTTGGATGCCGGTACACCTGCTGAAAAACAAAGCTTGCTTCCTTATGGAATTCATTTACCTTCTAAACTCCAGATACTGGCACCTATTGAACGAGAAGCTTTGCGAAATAAGCTCGGAATACCTGAAAAGCAGCCTTTAATTCTTTCTGTAGGAGCTATCAATAAATCTCATAAACGAATGGACTATGTTATTCATGAAGTTGCTAGCCTTCCTGAACCGCGCCCTTATCTTTTGTTAATCGGTCAACAAGAGTCTGAATCACCTGAAATTCTACAGATGGGAAATAAACTATTAGGATCTACTCATTTTCAGGTTAGAACTGTTGCTAAAAACCAGGTTGCAGATTATTACAGAATCGCGAATATTTTCGTGCTAGCTTCTCTAGATGAAGGATTTGGTCGTGTGTTTTTAGAGGCAATGTCCCACGGTTTACCCTGCTTAGCTCATGATTATGAAGTTACCCAATTCATTTTGGGACAGGAGGGATATTTAGCTGACTTGAAATTGTCAAGCAGCTTAGCGAGGTTGATACCTCAAGTACTAATACAAAGTTTTGATGTTTCTAAGCGTCATCTTCGACATCGTGTTGTCTATGAGCGCTTTAGCTGGGAGCAACTGCGCTCTAGTTATGTTAAAATGATCCGGCGCGTAGCCAGCGAAAGAACAATCTAGAAAGATAATAACCTAGATTGTATGGTTAATCATGATGCTCATGGACTTATTACCGACCTATCTACTTTTAGAAGTTTATGGGAAACTCTAAACAGGATGTTTTAGATATTGGAGTAATTTGCTATTCTGTACTTATTTCTATATTAGAGGATTTTTGCTCAGTATGCGTCGGATTTTAGTCCTCAATAACTATCCCTTGGAAACAGTGTGGAATGAGGTGCAGAGAAAGGAGAAACCTGACCATCACTTGTTTGGGATAAATTACTTTCAGCAACAAGGATATGAAGTAAAAATCCTTCCCTTTCAAAATTTGCAGTTTCTCAAAACTATTAACAAAATTTTTACAAAAAGCCGTTTTCCAGTTCCGGTTGGCGATTTAAACCAGCAGTGGTCGGCCTTACGCTGTTTAAATAAAGCTGATTTAATTTACACTCCCTGTCAGACACAATCATATATACTTAGTTACTTGCGTGCATTAGGTTTGGTTAAAAAACCTATAGTTTGTCTCGCTCATCATCCACTAAATATTGGTAGGCTTGCTTGGTTTCGCGAGCCATTTCTCAAGTTGTTACTTAAAGGCACTGATGCTTTTCCTAGCTTGAGCAAAGAAGTTGCCAACACAATCAATCAGCTGGCAAATACATCGCAAAAGTCTTGTGCTTTGGGGTGGGGGCCTGATGCTGATTTCTATCCTTCTACCTCAAGTCGAGGGCGAGGAGTAGTTGCAGCTGGTCGTACTGGTAGGGACTTTGACACCTTTGGTATAGCAGCGTCTCAAACAAGTACTCAAGTTCATATAATTTGTTTAGAAAACTCAGTTACTCAATTATTCCCAACCTTTAGAAATAATATTCGAGTAAGTATTCAGCCTGAAGAAGGTTATATGAAATATCCCGAGCTAATAGAAAATTATGCAAATGCCCGTGTTTTGGCAATTCCTCTTTTACCTGGAAGAATATTGAGTGGTCTCACCAGTTTGATGGACGCATTAGGAATGGGAAAACCAGTCATCATGACCAGGCATCCACTCATAGACCTAGATATCGAAGCCGCAGGAATTGGAATATGGGTTGATTCTGGAGATGTTCAAGCTTGGAGAAATGCTATCCAATTTTTTGAAGATCATGAGGATGAAGCAATTAAAATGGGAAAGAGGGCTAGAAATCTTGTCGAACAAGGCATAAATTCAGTATCTTTTGCTGATCAAGCTATGAAAATTTTTGAAAAAGTTCTTGCTAACAGTATATAGTGAAGTAAGTTGTTTGATTTAAGTAGGTGTCCAAAAAACAACTCTATTAAAGACATGAATTTAAGTCCTCATTTTTCCGTTATCATACCTACTTGTCATCGTAATGAAAGCTTGGCCAAATGCCTGAATTGCTTAGCACCAAAGTTTCAAACATTACTTGCAGAGCAATATGAGGTGATTGTAACTGATGACGGTTCCCAAACTACAGCTGAGGAGATAGTTCGAGAGCATTATCCCTGGGTAAAATGGGTAGCTGGCCCCCACAAAGGCCCAGCGGCAAACCGAAATAATGGTGCTAAGTATGCCCAGAGAGAGTGGTTGGCTTTTACAGATGATGACTGTTTACCTAGTTCAGAGTGGTTAGAAGCATACGCCAAAGCTATAGTTAATGATCCCTGTTGCTTCGTTTTTGAAGGGCGGACTTACGTTGACCGTCCACGGCAGAGTTTAGCAGAAACTTCACCGGCTAATGAATTAGGTGGTTATCTATGGTCATGCAATTTTGCTATTCAAAAGCAACTCTTCGAGTCCTTAGCTGGTTTTGATGAACGATTTCCCTATGCAGCAATGGAGGATGTAGATCTAGGGTTTAGACTCACACAGATAGGACAAAAGTTTTCTTTCGTTAAAGCTGCGTCAGTATGCCATCCGTGGAGAACTACAGATGACTGGAAAAAACTCAAACAGCATCAAGAATCAACATTCATTTACTTATCCCTGCATCCCGAAGAGTCAGTAAAAATAAATTCTGTATATTACCTAAGATGGATTTGGAATAGCTTCATCAAAGACATATTGCCTGGAATTATACAATATAAAGGGGCTGGGCTAGGATTCGCCATCAAGCAACAAATCTCAAACGTTCAAATGGTTTTGCACCTCGCCATAGGTAGACGTTTACGGAATAAAATTTAGTTGGCAGAAAATTTAAGTCTAATGCAGGTAACTTCTATTGTTCCCCGATTGCATCCTACAGTTGATGGAGTAGGAGACTACGCCCTTAATCTAGCTCGCCAACTACGTGCAGACTTTAATATAGAAACGCATTTTGTTGTCGGCGACCCAATTTGGCCAAGAGCAACACAAATGGAGGGATTTCCTATTAGCCAGATGACTGTACGTTCTGCCCCAACCCTGCTATCTCTGCTGTCTGGGAACTGTCAGCACTCAACAGTAGTCCTGCTGCATTACGTCAACTATGGTTATGCTAAAAGGGGCTGTCCTATTTGGTTAGTAGATGGCTTGCAGCGTTGGCTGGCTCTTGGCATCAATCGGGTGCTAGTAACTATGTTCCATGAACTCTACGCTTTTGGCCCCCCTTGGGCTAGTTCCTTCTGGCTATCTCCACTGCAAAAAAATCTAGCAGGACGTATAGCTCGATTGAGCGATCGCTGTCTCACCAGCAAGCAACTCCACGCCGAGATATTGTATCAGTTGAGTCGAGGCAAACACAAAGCAATCCCCACACTACCTGTCTTTTCCAATATAGGAGAGCCAGAGCCGGTGCCCAAACTGGCAGAGCGCGAGCAACAGATGGTGGTGTTTGGGGGACGTAGCAACAGGTTAAAGGTTTATCGAGAGTCTTTAGCGCAACTAGAGCTAGCCTGTCAACTTTTAGAAATCGAAAAAATCTTAGATATCGGGCCTGTAACAGGGCTCAACTTATCTACCCTTAGCGGAGTACCTATAGTAGAAAGGGGACAGTTGTCAGATACAGAAATTAGTAGCACTATGTTAAATTCTCTAGCAGGATTCTTTAATTACCCCATTGACTTTCTAGCCAAGTCAACCATTTTTGCTGCTTACTGCGCTCATGGTCTGCTTCCTGTAAGTCCTCAAGGTAACACTTTTTCAGTAGATGGAATAGCAGATGGAAAACAATATTGGACTGTTGATAACCAAACAACAGGTTTGCTAGAGCTAGAAGAGGTGCAAGCGATCGCAGATCGGGCCTACACTTGGTATCAGACCCACAACCTGTCTGCCCAGGCCAAGATTTTTGCTGCCCACTTGACGGATAATATTCAGCTTAACTAATAAAAATATAGAAAGCTGGCGTGCAGAAGACTGATAGAGTTGGAGTAATTCAGCTCCATAAAACATGCTATGCTGGGACGCCATTTGGTTAAGCAGGAGGTTCCTTATGGAGACGCGAGAAAAAGAAGCTGAAGAAAATATCAAGATTGAATCAGTTCGCTCCTGTCCTGTCTGCGGGTCAGAAGGCTCAATTGTCTTAGAACATTGTCGCGACTATATTTGTAATTTGCCAGGAACTTGGACTTTCCGACAATGTCAGCAATGTAATTCCTTGTGGCTCGATCCTCGTCCAACTCAAGAGGCAATTCCATCACTTTATCCTGACAACTATTGCTTTACAAGAAATCAGCCGGTGCCACCGTTTCAGTTACCTCAAGGATTTGGGATGCAGCTCCGGTTTTCCACAAAGCTAGCAATTTTGGAGCGTGCTTACGGCTACACAGGTTTATCTCGGCGAGTGTCTTCGCCGATTAGCTCCATGTTAGGAAAATTTCTCAGCTTCCTGCCGGGACTGTCTCAATGGGCAGGCTATACTGTCCGATTTCTGCATCAGCGTTCTCCAGGGCGTTTGCTGGAAGTTGGTTCTGGTAATGGAAAGTTCTTATGGTTGATGAGCGAACTTGGTTGGGAAGCAGTAGGGATAGAACCAGATCCTCAAGCTGCAAAAGTATCTGCCTCTAACGGATTGAAAGTCATGCCATGTACTTTAGATGAGGCAGAATTAGCACCTTTTAGTTACGATGCCATAACTCTCCACCATGTGCTAGAACATCTTCCCGATCCCAAGGTGGCGCTTAGCAAATTGGCTGAATGCTTAAAACCTGGTGGTGTATTGGTGAGCATCTCACCCAATCCTACTGGCGCACTGGCGCACTGGTTCCGTAGCTCCTGGTACGAATTAGATGCGCCTCGTCATTTGGTGTTACCCAGCACAGAAGGCTACAAACACATGCTGGAGCAATTGGGTTTTCAGGTGAATATTTGGACAACAATGCAGATTGCCTTCTGGGTGTGCCGCGAGAGCCTAAGCATTCAGCGAACAGGACAAGTTGGTAGTTACCAGGGACGGCTATTGCCGAAGCTAGTTAGCACAGTCAGCGCACTGTTGTTGCTGACATTTCCCAATATGGGAGAGGAAGTGGTGTGTGTTGCCGTTAAAAACTGATTCATCTGTACCTGTATTCATTGTCCATTGGAACCGTCCTTGGGAGTGCATACGCACCGTGGAATGCTTTCTCGCCCAAGATGATTTGCCTCTAAAGGTTTCCGTTGTGGATAATGCCTCAGATCTCAGCCAGTTTCAAATTCTGCGCGATCGCCTCCCCCCAAATGTGGAGTTAGTCAGGTTGGATGAAAATAAGGGTTGGGGCGGTGGCTTGAACGTACTTTTGCGCCAGTGGCTAAAGACTCAAGCAGGAGCCTACTGTTTTGTCAGCGCTCATGATGCACTACCGCAAGATAAATGTCTAAACATGTTGCTGGAAAGCATGCAAAGCGATCCGAAGATTGGGATTGTCAGTCCAGAATATGGTATGGGTCAACTACCTCAGTTTTCGCCTATGAGGGGTCCCCGCTTAGTTACCATAACACCTCGACCCCACGGCACTACAGAATCTGTTGATTTCCCTCATGGAACGCTGATGCTCTTGAGCAGGCAATGTCTGGAGAAAATTGGCTTGTTTGACGAGCGATACTTTGCATATGGTGATGAGTACGATCTAGGACTGCGCGCTAGGCGCTACGGTTGGAAAGTGGCGATTGCCTGGGGAGCTATTGTGGTCAATCCAGGCTCGTGGACTCCCAGTCCGATGCTCAGCTATCTGTCTGCTCGCAGTACATTGCTTTTGGCTTCTACCTACGGTGGTTGGGGACACGCAATAGGGCGATCGCTCCTGATGCTGCTAAACACCTTGAGGATTCTGCTTTTACAGCTGCCTGAGGCACAGGGAGTTGCCTTTGCCCCTACCGCACGACTGCTAGCTATCCGCGACTTTTTTCTAGGCTGCTACGGTTCGCCTCCACCTCTATCTCCAAAAAAGTGACTTATCTATTCAGGCTATTGTTCAAACTGTCACGCTTTTGGTTGCATTATCGCAATCCAATTCATATTCTTGTCAAACGTTACTTTGCCAAAAGTGGCATGATGACAATTGTTGACCGTCAAACAGGCATCCACTGTAACTGCACCGTTACTTCCTATCAGATGTTTGGAGAAACCTGGTATAACAAAGACTACGATATTCCCCATTTTCCCATCCGGCCAGGTGATGTTGTCATGGATATTGGCGCTAACCAAGGCTTTTTCACTTGTTACATGGCCTCTACAGGAGCAAAAGTTTATGCGTTTGAGCCTTTTGAAAATAGTTTTAAAACCTTGAAAGAAAATGTTGAAAGCAATCAATTTAGTTCTGATGTTATTGCTAAACCTTGGGCAATTGGAGAAAAAAATGGGTTCGTAGAACTCATTTACACCGACCGAATGGGTGGAGGCATGAACACAACTCAACCTGAGTTTATTAAAAATACTCACCTAGAAGTTTTAGGTAAAGTTCAAGTACCTTGCTTTAGCTTATCCCAAATTATTGAAGATTTTAATTTAACCAAAATTCGCCTCTGTAAATTGGATTGTGAGGGAGCTGAACTGGAAATATTAAAACAAATAGATAAGATTGATTTAAGTAAAATTGATGCTTTTGTGCTAGAATATCACCCAGCATATCCGCTAGATGACCTAATGCAGCTTGTCCTAAGCTGGGGAACTCATCAAGTTAGTTTTGCAGAAGATAATGAGCATTGCTCAAGACACATCCTTCGATTAGTTGCTAACAAAGAGTTGCGAATAAAATAGAATAAGCTTTTTTTTAAATATTTACTGCTTCAAGTGTAAGTTATTCAGCAAAAAATTGCCAAGGTTATTTCATTAAATTAAAGTATGAATATTCTTATTTATTCTCCCTTATTTTATCCAAGTGTTGGTGGACTTGAGACGGTTGTCTCTATTCTAGCCCATGAGTTTATCTACCAGGGAAATCAAGTAAGACTAGTCTCGACAACACCAGCAACAGATTCAAAGTTTTTCCCATTTGAGGTCATTCGACAGCCCGCTCCTCAACAAATCCTCACCTTAATTCGTTGGTGTGATGTCTATCTCCAACCAAGCATCAGTCTCAAGGGGATTTGGCCCTTGCTGATTAGTCCCAAGCCTTGGGTTGTAGCGCACAATAATTGGTATACTCGTCCAGATGGCAGTCTTGGTTGGCAAGATTACTTAAAGCATTTTCTCATTCGGTTTTCTGTTGGTATCTCAATCAGTCAAGCAATAGCAGAACACGTTTTAACCCCATCGACAGTTATTCCTAATCCCTATCGTGAAGAAATATTTTACGAAATGCCCAATATCTATCGAGACAAAGAACTTGTATTTTTAGGGCGCTTGGTTTCCGATAAGGGAGCAGACTTACTACTAGAGGCATTAATGATGCTTAAGGGATTAGGGCTGACTCCTAAACTGACTATTATAGGCAGTGGGCCTGAAGCAGCTAGATTATATCAACAGGTAGAAGATTTAGATATTACTGAGCAAGTATATTTTGCTGGAGTAAAAGTAGAACAGGAATTAGCACAACTCCTAAATGCTCATCAAATTCTGGTAGTGCCTTCCCGCTGGCAGGAACCATTTGGTGTTGTTGCCTTAGAAGGTATCGCCTGTGGTTGCGTAATTGTTGGTTCAGAAGGGGGAGGATTAAAAGATGCAATTGGGCCTTGTGGAGTGACTTTTCCCAATGGAGATGTCAACGCCTTAACTAAGGCTTTGGCAGATTTACTTACCTATCCCGATAATTTATCTATTTACAAGAAAAAAGCTGCTTCACATTTATCTCGGCACAGAAAAGCAGAAGTAGCAAAAGCATATTTACAAGTTTTTGAGAGAGCGATTCAGTAATGCTGATACTTGGTTTGGTAGTGATTGTAGGTATAGTTTACATCTCATCCCTCAACTGGCGTCATACTGTAAAAGTAGTGTTAGTTATGTTAGTTATTGAGGGGGCATTGCGAAAATGGGTGTTACCCCAAGCTAGCGAAATGCTCTATTTCTTGAAAGACTCTATCCTGTTAGGCGCTTACATCAAGTACTTTGCTTTCTCAGCATCAGAGAAGAAATATATTTTTAAAAGTAATATCATAAAAATATTGATGTTTTTGGTATCAGGATGGTGTATTTTTCAAGCTTTTAATCCTAGTTTAGGTTCGCCTCTTGTAGGTCTATTTGGACTTAGAGGCTATCTTTTTTATATGCCTTTAATGTGGATGTTGCCAAATTTGTTTCAATCAGAGCAAGAACTATACAATTTTTTGCGTTTCTACCTGGTGTTAGTAATTCCAGTTGGTTTATTAGGCATTGCTCAGTTCTTTAGCCCTCCATCAAGCCCAATTAATGCATATGCAACTGAAGAAGGGATAGTGAAAGCTACATTCGGAGCCGCAGAGTCTGTTCGTGTTACAGGAACTTTTTCCTATATCAGCGGTTATGCAGTATACCTGATTGTATGCTTTGGTTTGTTGATACCTATGCTTTTAATTAAGCAGTTATGGTGGTGGTGGTGGCTCTCTATTGGTGAAATCCTTTTAGTTATTGTAAATTCTTTTATGACTGGCTCTCGCGCCAGTATTATTGCTGAAGCTCTATTTTTGCTAGGTTATATATGTGCTCAAGGATTCACTAGACCTGTAATGACACTGTTTTCGCTAAGGAAGTTCGTAGTGCCAATCATCATTGTTACTATTGCTGCCTCCATCTGGTTTCGCCCTGCCATTGATGCCTTTTTGCTGCGTACAACTTCCAATCAAGATGTGTCTGGGCGGATTTCGGGCGGGTTTACAGAACCTTTTGACTTTATCAAGTATAAGGAACTTGACGGCTACGGCACTGGTGCAACACACCAAGCAGTTCCAGCAATTCGCAGAGTATTAGGTTTGCCAGGCGGTGAAGAAATTCCCGTTTATTATGAATCAGAAATGGGTAGAGTAATTCTAGAATTAGGGCCTATTGGTTTTGCTCTTTGGTACGGACTTAGAGTTAGTATTGTCATAGCTCTTTTTCTGGTATTTTGGCAATTGAAAAGAGCTTTCCTGCGTCAATTAGCCCTTGCCGCTTGCCTGATCCAGGTCATACAAATCAGCGGCCAACTAGTTTTCCACCATACATTCTCGGTTTACTATTGGTTTCTTAGTAGCTTTATATTTATGCTACCTAGGTTAGAGCAGATAGAAAATTGGTACCGAGAACAACAACTCTTAGAACCAGATGTTGAACCCACGTATCTCCCTGATTCACCCTACAGGTAATCCCAATTCCCGCGAGGCTGCCTTGGCATTGGGGGAAGCTAACTTACTCCATGAAGTGATCACGACGATTGCCTATAATCCCAAAGGGTTCGCGTCGCGCTACTTAGAGCTTCTGCCGGGGCAAATTAGTAACCGAATCGTTCCTGAACTGGGACGACGAACATGGATTGCTCCTAATGAGGTGAGAATAAGAACTCATCCCTGGAGAGAAGCAGTGCGGGTGGTGCTGGTGAAAACAGGTCTGAGTCGTCCTTTAGGCTTTAGCAATCAAGGGCCAATAGATTGGGTTTATGCTTCACTAGACCGTCATGTTGCCAAACATCATCTTCATGGTCTCGATGCCGTCTATGCCTATGAAGATGGTGCTGCCGCCACCTTCCAAGCAGCGAAAGAAAGGAGCATCCTGTGCTTATATGAGCTGCCCATTGTCTTCTATCGCATGAGTCGGGATATTCAAACCCAAGAGGCTGAACGCTTCCCGGAGCTAGCTTCAGCACTACAAGCAATTCAGGAGCCAGCCAGTAAGATAGAGCGTAAGGTGCAGGAGATCAAACTTGCCGATCACATCTTTGTCCCATCTGGTTTTGTGCAGCGTTCCTTGCTAGATGCTGGAATAGAACAGGAAAAGATCAGCATCATTCCCTACGGGGCACCGATTGACTATTTCCACCCACAACCTAAAACTGACCAGCGCTTCCGCTTCTTATTTGTAGGTCGCGTCGGGCCGCGTAAAGGCGTTCACTACTTGTTGCAGGCTTGGCAGAAATTGCAATTTCCTGAGGCAGAGTTATTGTTGGTCGGGATGAACGAGTTTCCTGAAAGTTGGCTGTCGCGCTATGCAGATTTATGTCACTATGTTCCATCTGTCCCCCACACCTCATTAAATCAATACTACAGCGCCGCAAACGTTCTGGTTCTCCCTTCGCTAGTGGAAGGATTCCCACTGGTGCTGCTAGAAGCAATGGCCTGTGGCATCCCTGTGATCACTACGCCTAACGCTGGTGGTTCTGATATCATCACAAATGGTGTGGAAGGTTTTATAGTACCTATTCGTGATGTAGAAGCTCTCAAGGAAAAACTAGAGTGGTGCTACTGCCATCTGCCAGATTTAGCCGAGATGGGACGAGCCGCTCGTCGCAAAGCAGAACAATTCACTTGGGATTTGTATCGCCAGCGATTGGTGAGGCGGGTGCAGGAGCTTTTGAGTCATCGAACCCCTGAGCCAATGTGAGGCTATTTTATGCAACAATCTCCAGGTCGTGAATTTCACTTATGGTGCCCTAATTTATTTGAATTTAAGGGAGGAATTCAAGTTTATTTACAAGATATACTGCTAGCAATAGAAGCTGAATTCCCTAGGATAAATCTTGTTGTTTTCGATAAACTTGACAAAACTAAACCCAAAGACAGATTTAATTCAGAGAGATTTTCCTTTTTATTTAGTGGTAACATTCCTAAATTTTGGCAAACTCCACACTTTGCTTTAAGTTTAATCAGGGGAGCTTTGATGAATCGTCCCTACTTAATCTTGTGTGCTCATGTTAACTTCGCTCCCGTAGCTTTCTGGATTCATCGCTTTACAGGTCTTCCTTACTGGATAATTGTCTATGGCACGGATGCGTGGATGCTTCAAGATAAATGGAAGATAAAAGCATTACAAGCGACAGAAAAGATTGTTTCGATTAGTGGCTATACCCGCGACCGATTAGCTAAGGAGCAAAATTTACCTCTAGATAAAATTTTCCTTTTGCCTGTCACATTTGATGCCAGTCGATTTAAAATTGCTTCCAAGCCCGATTACTTACTTACGCGCTACGGCTTAAAACCCGATCAACCAGTCATTATGACCGTGACGCGATTAGCAGGTAAGGATCGTTACAAAGGATATGATAAAATTATTTTGGCACTGTCCAAAATTCGTTATCAAATACTCAACGTTCACTACGTTCTGATTGGCAAAGGTGACGATCAACCTCGCATTGAGCAGCTAGTTAAAAGCTTGAATCTACAAAATTTTGTCACACTAGCTGGATTTATTCCAGATGAAGAACTTAGCGATCATTACAACCTGTGTAATGTGTTTGCCATGCCTAGCAAAGGGGAAGGCTTTGGGATTGTTTACCTGGAAGCATTAGCTTGTGGCAAACCTACTTTAGGTGGAAATCAAGATGGTGCTATTGACGCACTTTGTCAGGGTGAATTAGGAGCTTTAGTTGATCCCGATGATGTAGGCGCGATCGCCCAAACACTCATCCAAATTTTACAAGGTACTTATCCACTACCAATTATGTATCAACCTGAAGCTTTACGCCAGAAGGTAATTGATTATTTTGGATTTGAACAATTCAAAAAAACTCTAACTGATTTAATAAAAACCTCAAAAACTATTAACGATTATTTATGAAATTACTACACGTAATCCCTACAATAGCCAAAGTTAAAGGAGGCCCAACTCAAATCATTTTAGAGCTGGTAAAGGCATTACGTGAAAACGGAGTCAATGCTGAAATTGCCACTACTAATGATAATGGCTCTACTCTGCTAGACGTGCCGTTACACCAATGCCTTGAGTATGAGAAAGTTCCAGTATGGTTTCTCCCTAGGTTTTTTCTACCAACAAAAGAATTTATTTTCTCCCCAGCTTTAACTGGCTGGCTTTATCAAAACTTACATAATTACGACCTTATACACACTCACTATCTATTTTCTTATGCTCCCACTTGTGCAGCGGCGATCGCCAGATGGCAAAATATTCCCTATATAGTAACTCCCTACGGGATGCTGACAGATTGGGCGCTTAACCATCAACGCATCAAAAAGCAAGTCTATTCCCCCATTGAGCGTCATAACCTCAATAGAGCTATAGCCATTCACTGCGCTACAACCGATGAATCACGCGACGTACGAAAATTTCATATTCAGACTCCAACCTTCGTCATTCCTTACGGTGTGCATCTGCCTACCCATCGCTCTCAAGCTAGGCAGAAGCTACACCAAGTTTATGGAATACCTCAACAGACACTGATTGTACTGTTCCTGTCTCGCCTCCATCCCAAAAAGCGTCCAGACTTGCTGCTACAGGCACTCAAAACCCTGGCGCAAGAGAACTACGACTTTCACCTAATTCTGGCAGGTTCGGGAGAGCCAGACTACTGCACCTACCTCACCAACTTAGTATCATCCCTAGGCTTAGCTGATCGTACTTCTATACCTGGTTTCGTCGTCGGTGAAGAGAAAGAGCGACTACTCGCTGGCTCAGATATATTTGTGCTGCCATCTTTTTCGGAAAACTTCGGTATTGCGGTTGCAGAAGCTATGTCCTATAAGCTACCAGTGATTGTCACTCCAGGTGTTCAAATTGCCCCTGAGATCGCAGCCGCCCAAGCTGGACTGATAGCCGAAGGAGAAATTGGTGCTCTTCAGAGCGCGATCGCCAAGTTACTTACATCTCCCAGCCTCCGACAGCAACTGGGAGAGAATGGTAAGCACTTAGTGAGTCGCCAATATACCTGGAGTGCGATCGCGACTCATCTTACCTCTGTATACACCGCCATTATCCAGAAACAATCCTTACCTAATCATTCAAATAACCTAGAATTAGGATGATAAAGCGTTTAGTCCACAGTCCACTTGAACTTAATGAATATAGTAATGAAGCAATTTGTCAATAGCTCAGAGTTGGAATGTCTAGTTTTTCCCAAAGATTTGTAACACAAGCACTCTATCGTTTTTGAACCTTTTTCCTGGCTGCTGGGTCTTAAAGGTGTAGGCGTATAGTCTCAATGTCCAATAGCTGCTGATCATGTTACCTATCAGCGATGGACTCTAAAAGCTGTGAATAGCGACGATGAAAGCCATAGACGATCTTCGGAACTTTCGCTTGGCGCTGGCTTCACAGTTCAATTCCTGAACTCATCCAAGCAAGGCGTTGCCGTCATTCTACCTCTCTAAAAATTACATACATATCAGCTTCTGTGAATCTTTCAAGTTGGGAAACTCAATCCAGAGCTCACAGTCCTCAAAATGTAGGGACAATCAATGAAAGCTTTACACGTCATTCCCACATTAAATCCAGCTTTCGGAGGGCCGACTTACGTTGTTCTGAATTTAGTAAAAGCCTTGCGGCAGTGTGGGGTTGATGCGGAGATTGTCACAACCAATGACAGGGGATCTTCTTTGTTAGATGTGCCCCTCAATCAGCGCATTGAGTATGAGCAAGTGCCAGTCTGGTTTTTCCCTAGGGTTTCTCCGCCACTAAAAGAATATATTTTCTCTGTGGAGATCACAGGCTGGCTTTGGCAACATATCCGAGACTACGATATCGTAGCAACGCACTATCTTTTCTCCTATGCCTCCACCTGTGCTGCGGCGATCGCTAGGCGGCAAGGGATTCCCTATACAGTCCGGACAATGGGACAACTCTCTCCTTGGGCATTGGATCAGAGTCGGCTGAAAAAACAGATATACACTTTCTTAATTGAGCGACACAATCTGACTCATGCAGCAGCGATCCACTGCACTTCTCCTGGTGAAGTAGAGGACGTTCGTAAGTTCGGGATTCAAACTCCTACTATCAACCTTCCTTTGGGGATGGATCTTGTAAGGACACCAAGTTTTACATCTTCACAAGCAAAACAGAAGCTGTACAACATTTATGGCATAGCTCCAGAAACACCTGTAGTGTTGTTTCTCTCCCGCCTCCATTACAAGAAGCGCCCAGACTTGCTGCTACAGACACTCAAAACCCTAGCGCAAGAGAACTATGACTTTCACCTGATTCTGGCAGGTTCAGGAGAGCCAGACTACTTTACCTACCTTACCAACTTAGTATCATCATTGGGCTTAGCTAAGCGCACTTCTCTGCCCGGTTTTGTTGTAGGTGAAGATAAAGAGCTGCTACTCGCTGGCTCAGATATGTTTGTCTTACCATCTTTCTCCGAAAATTTCGGTGTTGCCATAGCAGAAGCTATGTCTCGTGGGCTACCAGTAATTGTCACTCCAGACGTCCAAATTGCACCTGAGATCGCTGCCTTTGCTGCTGGGCTAGTTGTCGAAGGAGAAGTTGCCGCGCTTCATAGTGCCATCGCTCAGCTTCTTACCTCTTCAACTCTCCGACATCAATTGGGTGA
>CAZZWA010000044.1:0-5513 GCA_964657555.1 uncultured Microcoleus sp. | reverse complement strand
GTGGGACTGATGCAGTACAATATTCGATCATCTGGCTTTTGGAATGGTTATGGCTGCACGTAAGAGCAAGTGTTCTTTCCCCTCTGACCTGTCCTGGCCAGCAGATACAGAGTTAGTAGGCTTGGTGTTAGAATTAGTACCCCGTGCTGCCGATTATGTTTATCCTCAATATACTATTGGTCTCCATGCCTGGTTTCTAGATCAAGTACGTTCCAGCAATCCAGAACTGTCTCAATATCTGCATGACGGCGAATCAGAAAAGCCCTTCACCATTTCTAGCTTAGATGGCCCCTTACTAACCAAAGGCAGGCAGTTGCAACTAGTTGTTGACCAAACTTATCGTTGGTATATCACAGCCCTTTCTCCAAGAGTAGTGCAGTGGCTGGCAAAGTGGCTCAAGGTGCTGCCAACAGAACTCTCTCTGCGAAATGCGCCACTTTCAATTCGCCAGTTTGAGATCGCCCAAAAACCAACCACCTACGCTCAATTATTCCAAACTCCCTGCCCCAGTCCACCCACAGTAAAGCTTTCGTTCACCAGTCCTACGAGTTTCCGTCGTAAGGGCCACCATCTACCTCTACCATGGCCAACCAACGTGTTTCACAGCTACCTGCGCCGCTGGAATGACTTTTCTGGCATGCCTTTTGACCAAGAACCATTCTTAGCCTGGGTGGATGAGTGCGTGCTGATTAGTCGTCACCAACTGGAGTCAGTCAAAGTGGCAGCAGGCAAGAAAGGCATGGTGACAGGATTTACTGGTTCTGTTGAATTTGGCTTGTCTGGCACTGCTGGAGAACAGCCACAGTTTGAGCAGTTGTTTTATACATTAGGACAGTTAGCACCTTATTGCGGCACAGGTCATAAAACTACCTTTGGTTTGGGGCAGACTTGTCATGGTTGGTCATCTCAACAGACAAGAACAATGTCAGAAATAGAGGACTCGCTAGCCACAAGGATTGACGAATTGACACAGATGTTGATGCTGCGTCAAAAGCGCATTGGTGGCAATCGTGCTCAAGAGGTGTGCCAAACGAGAGCGACTATCCTAGCTCGTAGAGAGTTGGGAGAATCATTACAGGCGATCGCAAATGACTTGGAAATGCCTTATGAAACCGTGAAAACTTATGCCAAACTAGCTCGTCGGACACTCTTGGAACCATCACAATAGTTAAACTCATTCCCTGCATAAAATTCGGAGTATTTTAGGTAATTGGTAATGGTTCATTGGTTTTTTACCCATTACCAAAGTCAGCAGACAGTGGTCGCTCTGCCTGCTAGTAGCACAGAGAGCAACCGCCGAATTTCTAAGAGTTTTTAATTGAGGACGCTGGGTATTTTGCTTGGGCTTTGATTGAGCTAGTTTAACTTATCTTCATTAGTAACAGAACTAATCAACAGCTGAAACTTGCCTTTGTCTTTGGAAAGCTGACTCAATCTCTACGCCGCTAACTTAGATGCGGCAGCAAGTGTGACTTCACTGATGATCGTGACGCGATGCCATATCCCAAAAGCAAATAGCTTACATCAAGTTAGTCCTTTTCTAGGGCGAATCCACCCATTTACAGATGACAAGCTCGGTCGTCTACACAAGATAATCGCTATAACTGTTGGTCGTTAAGCTCTTGAGGCAGTGACCGGAAATCTCCCTCAAGAGACAGGGCTAAAAAATCTAAATTTGTTTAAAGAGAGAAATTTTTCTGTAATGAGCCTGGTTCAGATTGTATTAATGTATTGACAGCCATAACTCAGTCGCTAGGGTTTTGACTAGAGTGAGTTACTGCATATACTGCTAGCGGTAAGAGCAACTCTATCTGGTATCAATAATGGTAATTAGTCAAAGAGCTAACCAATATCTAACAACGACTGATGACTAAAGGTCATCTCGGACAGTCTCAACAAAAATTAGAGGTATTAAAGGCAACAAATCTACTTGATGACCATGTAGAGTATATACAATAAATTAAGTTACGAAAATCACATAATCCGTAGCGAGGCGGCATGAGCAACGGGAACATGACAGAACGGCATAAGATAGTTAAAGTATCAATTATTACCGAGTTTTATCCCCCTGACTACGCCGCGACAGGGCAGTTGATTGAAGAGTTAGCCGTTCAGTTGGGACATCTTGGCTTAGAAGTGCAGATCTTTACCGGGCAACCTGGTTACGCCTTCCAAAAAGGTTATGCCGCAGCAGTTGAGCGCTCAGAGCAGCTATTGGTTCGGCGATCGCGCACCTCTCGGCTTTGGCCGCAGCGGATTCGGGGCAAAGCTATGAATGGGCTGTTATTTTGTCTGCGTTCAGGACTGCACTTGCTTAAAACTGTCAGTCGTGGCGATGTTTTGCTGTTCACCACAGCTCCCCCCTTCTTGCCGATTTTGGGCTACCTAGCTAACCTATGCTTTGGTACCCCCTATGTTTGTCTCCTCTACGATTTATATCCCGATATCGCCGTCGAGCTAAAAGTTGTTTCCAACCACCACTGGTTAATTCAGCTTTGGAATTTTATCAACATCCGCATTTGGCAGAGGGCTAAAAGAATAATTGTCCTCAGCCCCTCCATGAAACAGCGGGTTGTGGCCAAATGCCCGGAGGTTGCCCATAAAATTGCAGTGATTCATAACTGGGCAGACCCAAAATGGATTGTCCCGATTGCTAAGCAGAATAATTGGTTTGCCCAAGAGTTTAATCTGGTTGACACCTTTACCGTTCTCTACTCTGGCAACATGGGTCGGTGTCATGATATGGAGACAATTCTGAAAGCAGCCCAACTCTTGAAAGATGAACCAATTAAGTTCGTCTTCATTGGCAATGGTGCCAAGCGTCAAGCTTTTATAGAACAAGTTAGCGATCTGGGCTTGAGCAATTGCCAGTTCTTACCATACCAGAATAAGCAGAACCTCCCTTACTCACTAACTGCCTGTGACTTGTCTCTGGTGAGCATTAGTCCTGATATGGAAGGACTCGTGGTACCCAGCAAGCTTTACGCAGCTTTAGCAACTAGCCGTCCCGTGGCTGTTATCTGTGAAAAACATTCCTATCTCCGCCAGCTAGTGATAGATGCCAAATGTGGTGCAGCCTTTAACAATGGAGATGGTGTTGGCTTAGCAAAGTTTATTCATTTTTTAGCTGCTTCTCCGGCTCTGGCTGCCAAAATGGGTAAAGCTGGTCGTCACTACCTTAATTCACACTTTACTCCAGAGATTATTGCCAAGCAATACTCACGAGTCTTGGCTCAGGCAATATTTGAAGCATCAGCACCGCCTCCTTCAAATGCTGTCAGTCCAAGGTACAGACCCAATTCATCTCCTACAGTTGAGAATACTCCACCAAGCGTCATCCAGCTGTCTAAGCATCGTCCGGATTTAGGCGAATCATTTCCCAAGTCGTGTAAGTCCCAATTGGACTCCAAATAAGATATGGGACTAGTAATAAAGCCGCCCAGCCAGACACTGGCCAGACGCAAAGTGTCAGAATTAGGCCCAAGATGGCACCAACACCACCAATAATTGTGCCTGTCCTCAAACTCTGAAACCTGAACATCACAGGCGTGTAGGCGATAATCACAACTTCCACCAGCAGATAGAAAGCCATCAGCAACCAGGTTTTTTGAGTCCCTGGCTCTTTTTCCCAAACAATATATGCAGACCAAGCACCGCAAATAAAAATCACAGTCCAGATGATGGGAATAGCTGGCTCAAAAGTTAGCCATCTAGGTCTTTGCAGGCGTTTGAACCACTTGACATTTCTAGGAGAAATCAGGCCACTAGCTAGTGCAACTAGCAAAGTGACACCCCCAATCACCATCCATGATTTAATCATTGCCTAACCCTTGCTGCAATGCCATACTTGATCATCCCTACACCGGGATTATGTTAGATAATGGAGCAAGAAATCATCATCCTAGGGAATTAAGCTTAATTATTTGATCACTTGACGGTCAAGCTTTGGGGAGTCTAAAGTCGGCATAGCATGTTTTTGAGTGCTTCGGCTATGCCTAAGAATTCATACTCAAAGAGGTCTCTAGGAAGCAATTAAATTGTGCTAACAGTCATAATTACGAATTACACATTACGAACTTTTAATTAAACGACTCGGTTCTGTCGGATGCACTCTGCATACCACTGAAAGCTAGCCTTAGGAATGCGTTGCTGCGTAGCGTAATCAATGTAGGTGATGCCAAAGCGGCGATCATAACCCCATGCCCACTCAAAATTATCCATTAGGCTCCAAAGGAAGTATCCTTGTAAAGGGTACCCCTCGCTGACAGCTCGGTGGGCAGATTTTAAGTGCTGCCGCAAATACATGATGCGATCGCTATCGATTACCTCTCCCTTTGCATTCACTTCATCTTGGGCAGCACAGCCATTCTCAGTGATGAACACTGGCAAATCGGGACGTCCCAGTGTCTCGCTCACATAACGGATGCCCCAGTAAATGCTTTCTGGCACGATCTGTAACCATGGCATGTGCATGCGTGGGTAGCCTTTGGGCAAGTTGAGCAACTCATATCCACATTCGTTATCAGCAGCCGAGACATAGGTGCCAGTGTAGATATTTAAACCCAGAGAGTCGAGGGGTTGATGGATGATTTCCAAGTCGCCATCTTGGAGATCGGGTGTATCACTTCCCAACTGCTTTAGCAGCGCTGGACTATAAGCACCTGTGAGAGCTGGAAAAGCAATGCCACCATTCTGTCCGCAGGTGTGAAACGCTTTTTGGGCAGCCTCTACATGGATTGGTGCCTCGTTAATTGGCACAGTCATACAAAAATTATCTACCAGAGAAACATAGCACTCACCAGGTGACGCCGCACGAATTGCTTGGCAACCAAGACCATGAGCTAGCAAAGCATGGTGCGAAGTTTGCCAAACTTCCTTTCTGCTGCTGACACGAGTACCGGGGGCATGGGCTGGATCTCGATTAACATCATAGCCCATGTGAGTAAAGCAAGGAATTTCATTGAGCGTCTTCCAGTGGGTGATGCGATCGCCCAAACGACTCACCACAGCAGTGACGTAATCTGCAAAATCCTTGGCGATTTCCCGACTGCGCCAAGAGCCGTACAAATCCTCTAGCGCTTGGGGACTATCCCAGTGAAAGAGGGTGGCGTGGGGCGTGATGCCGTGTTGCCAGAGGCAGTCTGCTAAGCGCTTGTAGAAATCAATTCCTGCCTCGTTCACCGCCCCTCGACCGTCAGGAATGATGCGCGGCCAACCAATGCTAAAACGATAGTGCTTGATGCCCAGTTCTACCATCAGTTGCACGTCAGCCTCGTAGCGATGGTAATGGTCGCAGGCAACGGCACCCGTATCACCATTAAGGACGCGTCCAGGAGTCGCGCTGAAGGTATCCCACACGCTGGGCTTGCGCCCCCCTTCCTCTACCGCCCCTTCAATTTGATAGGAGGCGGTTGCTGTGCCCCACAAAAAGTTTTCTGGGAACTGATAGCTCACCATAGGGTTTTTAGATGTTGGCCTAGTCTAGGGTTAGCTTGGCATCTTCCCTGCTAATG
>CAZZWA010000043.1:14888-20533 GCA_964657555.1 uncultured Microcoleus sp. | reverse complement strand
GAAGGAACGCAAGTTGCAACCTGCTGGACACTTAACCCGGATGCTGGCTGAGTATTTGGATTGTTCTGATAAGGTGTTGCCAGAACCAGGCTATCGTCCGAGTGAGTTTGCTCGCTTTGAAGAGTCGGTTGATCCAAACTTTCCGGATGCTAGCACTCATGTTCGTTGGTCTGACTGGGAAGTGAGCCGAGTTGAGCGGTTTAAGTCTGTTGACTCGGCTGAGTATGATGAGATTGTTGTGTGTTATTGCCGCTACTCACCGATTGAGCCGGAGTGGAAGGAGTTACCCAAGATAGGCGTTTTGCAAGAGGGTAAACTTTAATTCCATCACTTTGCGAGCGGGATGTCGCCTGGAATAAACTGGGCAGCTATTTGCTGTTCGATCCCTCTCTCTTAATCGATCTATATCAAAATCAGGCAGCTAACGACTAAGGACAACTTAAACCGAAACGTGAAGCTAGCTCATATTCTGATTAAACCACTCAATGCTCTTTGTCTCCCATTTTGAGCGCACTTTATTTGACAGTTTTATTACGAAAAGCTTATTGATTGAACTGTATCTGCAATCTGCACATATATTTGGAATGTAGCATCTTCCAGACTAACTTTACAGTCTTTGAGTTCAAATTGAGGAAAAGAAGTTCTAACAGCAGGTGGATTTTCTAAGTAGTGCCTTAAATTCGATGAGAATTCATCTTCATTGGCATAAAATTTTATTATTTTGCTTTCATTGCCTAAAGAGAATCTATTAGTATTAGAAGAAATTATTGCCTTCAATACTAACTTTCCAGTGTTAATATAAGCCTCTAATAGAAAGAAGTCTATTATTGGTACTCCCTCCAACTCTAAACCAGAGAAAATAGGATAATTTGTAATAACAGCTTTCACAATTTCCTTATTCTCTATATCTCCAATATCTTCTTCAAAGGCTTTTTGATTGTCTAAAAGGTAGTTAGTTTTTCTATTTACTTGTTCCGCTCCCTTTCGCAGCCGATTTATAGCATGATGGCGGCTTCTTGAATTCATTGGATACTTAATACATTTTACCTCTGCAATCAAAACTGATTTTTTGGTAATCAGGATAAGGTCTATTTCTTCTTTATTCCCATTTCTATCTGAAAATTTTTTCCTTTGAGGAATTTTAAAGAAAAATCTCTTCTTATTTAGTTCGTTGGTTAAAGCATTCTTTATATAATCTTCAAATAAGGGACCTCTGCCATCAAGTGACAAGCCACCTTCTTCTATCCACTCATCGATTAGATATATAATCTGTGGAGCACGTATAGCTATGAGTGGGAAAAGATAGCAGTTTTGCTGTTTAACGAAAGGCTTTTTCCATAAATCATATCTTCCAGTAGAATATTCAAGCAATTTTATAAATTCATTGATTTGCTTATCTGAAAAATTTGTCTTTGAAGCAAAATAGTTTTTTAAGTCATTGATTTTTATGCCATAACTAAATTTATGTAAATCAGATATACCATGAATCTTATCATTTTCAATATTGACTTCAAATGCTTGATTCACTAAGTCTTGTAATTCTGAAAAGAGAACCAGCAACTTATTCAATGATAATTCCGTAAAATGAGGTAAGTTTACATCTTTAAGGAAAGGATAATATACGTTAATTGGAGCATAAAGATGTAATGCATTTATAAATGAATCTTTATTTTCTCTCTTTGCTAATTTATATTTTATAACCCCATTTTCTAATTCAACAGATTTTATCGCTTTAGATTTTCTAAACTCTCTGAAAGAATTTAGTAATATTTCTTGAACTCTGTTATCACTGTCTACAAAGTTTTTAGTATTTTGAGCAAACACAAAACTATTTTGTTGTAATCTCAACGTACCTATTTTTACAATTATGGGGTAGTCTTCATTTTTATACCTTATAAAGAGATTTTTATTGTCTTCGTCGATAAAAATGTACCCACCTTCCCAAATAGCCAAATCATAACTTTCTTTAATTACATAGTACAGATTGCTTAATCTCCAGACTGCCAAAACATTTTTAGTAAACTCTTTTTCTTCTTTTACTTTTGAAGTATTAATGTGAACATCTTTAGAATGGATGTAATTGAATATAACATTAAGTAAATCTACCGAAGTTTCTAAGGATGCAATAACATCGGTCGGCTCGAATAAGAATAAGTTTGGTTTGACTTTGAACTTTAAGTAATCACTAAAATCGGCTTTTTCTTTACTTGAAATCTTATTTTGAATATTTTTAAGTAAACAATAATAATTGTAGTTTGTAATAGATAGGAAATGTCGTGTTAATTCTTCTGGTTTAATCCCAATAGAATGGATAATACTTCTGACACAATTATAGTAATTTACATAGTAATCATTGAATACATATGTACTTAAACCTGTTAGTAAATCTATACTTTCAGAATTATTTGGATTTTCTAAAGCTTCAAAAATTTCTTTCTGAACAATTTGATAGTTAAAGTTGTTATTGAAAGGATTAAAACACTTATCCTGTTCAAGCTTCCTTATTATCGAATATTTGCCATTTTTTGACATTTATTAAATTACCTTTATGTAAGCCGACTCTACAGAGCTAGTCTATTGAAGACAATCTATTTCTCGCTACATATTGGAAGAGTTGAGCGAGCGCACCACACGATTAAAGTAGCTAATACCGACACTCCCGCGATTTTATCACACCTCAGGGTGACTCAGCCACCCTGTTTTTCCGACCGCGAAAGGCTCAAGTCAAAAGTCTCTTGACAGATACCTGGATGACTGGAAATGCCAATGGCGCGATCGCATTATCCTCCACGAAGTTCACTCCCCCACAACCCAAGCAGCATGAGAAGTGATTGCCTTTGGCACCAGCGAAGCTGCTCGCTCTCACTCCCATAAGCTACGATCAACCCAAAGACTTGAGAGAGAAAACCCATGTCTGAGCAAGTGCGTTACATTACCAACGAGCAAGGGGAGCGAGTTGGCGTCTTGTTAGATTTGGAAGCCTACAATCGACTAGCGAACCCATTAGCTCTAGATGACGAGTGCTTAATTGGCTTAAGCCAAGATGAGCTGCAAGCGTTAGCCGATAGTAAGCTAGCTCCCGCCGCACAAAATCAATTGAACGATTTGCTAGTTCAGAATGCAGAATCTCAACTGTCTGCCGACGAAGTTGCAAATCTAGACCGTCTCTTAGCACAAGTCGATCAACTAACAATTCTCAAAACCAGAGCTAGATATACTCTGCACTGCCTAGAAACCTTGGCAACGGTGGCGTGAGCGCATATATTCCTGTTGAGCTACAGCGACAAGTTCGCGCCCATTTTAGGGATTGCTGCGCCTATTGCCGCACCGCAGAAGCTCTGACGGTGGCAATTTTTGAATTTGAACACATTGTCCCCCGTTCGGCTGGTGGAGAGACAATTTTCGAGAATATCTGCCTTTCCTGTCCTACCTGCAATCGCTACAAAGCCACTCTACAAACAGCACTAGACCCCACTACCCAGCAAACAGTTCCTTTGTTTCATCCTCATCGCCAAGTGTGGGAGGAGCATTTTACGTGGAGTGAGGATGGGACAGAGTTAGTAGGATTGACACCGATTGGTCGAGCAACAATTGCTGCATTGAAGATGAATCGTCCCCAGTTGATTCGGGTGCGTCGAATGTGGGTGAAAGTAGGGGAACATCCACCAAAATTTGAGTGAGCGAAGAAGTGCTGTGTCGAGAGAGAATTGCTCCCACATGATGGCGCTGTGCAAGGAAGGTGTGCCTGCCCCTGTGAAAAACTGCCCTCCTTAGAATAGGATGAGTTGCTGAGGTTCCCTGTGAAGCTAGAGAACTTACTGTTACCCGTAGGAATCCTGGCAGTGGTGGCGATCGCCCCGATAAACTGCAAGCGTGAGAATGATGAAGTAAGGGGCGATTGCCTTCTCTTCGAGACGCTACGCGAACGGCACCAGCAAAGCTGATCGCACCCCTAACCCTATCATCCCTTACTCAACACAGACACAATATACTGATTGAGACTCACATTTTCCCTATCAGCCGCCTCAGCCAAACGACGATGCAAAGATTTAGGCATCCGCAGGAGTAACTTACCACTGTAGGTATCATCAGTACTGGGTAAAGGAATCTCATCTCCAGCTTCATAAGCTGTCTCAATCCACAACTCCCGCGCCTCCTGAATGTTTGCGATCGTTTCATCCAACGTTTCACCTTGAGTTAGACATCCAGGTAAGTCTTTAATCTGAGCTACATATCCCCCCTCTGGATCGGGGTAAAGTGTTACTGGATACTGAAGATTCAAATAATATTCCAGGGGTTGCTTCTCAATCTGCTTGTTCTTCTGATTCAGTGTCGTCATCGCTCCATTCTTCCAAGTTCAATAGTTCAACAATTTGCTGGACATAAATTCCCTTAACTTTCTGTCCGCCTTTTTTGGGTATCGTGATTTTTCTGCCTTGTGAATCTCTAAAACTATGGTGGCTACCCTTAGACCTTTTCTCTTCAAAACCAAAAGCTTCCAACAGGTAGCGCACATTCTCAAACCTTACTTCCGGTGGTTTGTTGAGGAATTGCTCTACTAATTTCTCTAATTTGCCCATCGAGCAATAGTATCACCAGTAGTATCATAACAAGATTTCAAGGGCACTATCCTCCTCAAAGTCCATTCCTCTAAAGCCGAGGCAGCACGAGAAGCAATTGCCTTCTCTTCGAGACGCTACGCGAACAGCACCAGCGTTAGCGAGGAACGAGCGTCGGCGCTAGCCTAGCCGATCGCTCTCACTCCCATAAGCTACGATAAATCCAAAGACCGAGCGAGAGAAAACCCATGTCTGAGCAAGTGCGTTATATTACCAACGAGCAAGGGGAGCGAGTTGGCGTCTTGTTAGATTTGGAAGCTTACAATTGACTAGCAAACCCACTGGCTTTAAATGAGGAATTCGCCAAAGTCGAAGGAACGCGAGCAGCGATCGCTCCTTACTTTGTTAAGCTGCAATATCACCAGATACTGGCTCAAAATGCAGTACCATAATTTGCTCTGGACGTAGACCAAGTGACTCGTAAGTGCGTCCTGTGCGATCGCTAAATTCAACTTCAAACGCCCTACCATCGGCAAGAATTTCAACAACTGTACCCACTTGCCCACGCCACAGATTCAATTCCGGCAAATTGACTGTAAGAGCAACTACATCCAACAACTTGATTGTATCTGTCATATAAACCTCCAACTCTTAAAACGGGTAGCAGGTTGTCAATCTTGGAGTATCTGAGTCATGTTCGATAATCCAACCGCTACGAATTGTAGCGCTCCTCTCCCCCCATTCCAGCACAAAGTCAAGAGTATAACGTTGCCCGTAGTCGTCACTTCGCCCTAGCTGTACCTCATGTGTTTTGATAACTTCGAGTAAAATCCTGCGTAACTCCTCTGCATCACTGGCAGTCATGCCAAGTATGGATTCAAACAAACGTGCCTTATGTTTGCCTTGATCGTGCGTGGAATTAAGACAGTAATCACGTAACTTATGGACATCAACCACAGCACGCTCTGCATTCGGAATATCATACAACTGACACAAAAGGCTCAAGCAAAAAGTCTCTCGACGATATCTGAATGTCTGGAAATGCTAACGGCACAATCGCACCACTAACCCTATCATCCCCTACTC
>CAZZWA010000043.1:0-14788 GCA_964657555.1 uncultured Microcoleus sp. | reverse complement strand
ATGTCTGGAAATGCTAACGGCACAATCGCACCACTAACCCTATCATCCCCTACTCAACACAGACATAATATACTGATTGAGACTCACATTTTCCCTGTCAGCCTTCTGGGCCAAACGACGATTACCATAACATCTAATGCCTCGTGTGAAGAAAGGAGTGATCGCGCCAAAACTCCGCTACTGGGCGATCGCTCTAGACTCCTCAAATTCCATCAATTTAGCTCTGACCGCTCAAAAACGTATCAGGGTCGATTCCCGACTCCCGAAGTCGCTGAATCAAAGACTCTAACCTAGCTTCTGCTTCTTCAGCCCTAGATTCAGCTTGTTCAGCTCGCTGTCGTTCCTGTTCCACCTCAGTAGGAATCCAGTTGCCTTGAGCATCATACCAACGCAACCACAATCGCTCAACGTCTTGATATTCCCCTTGCCACAATCCCAAGCCTAAATTTAACTCAGGCATCCATACTCGCGGCTCCTGTAACTGTAGCTCTTGGTAATGCGCCCCCTCCAGTTCAAAAGCTCGTAGCCGATTGATATAACGACTGAAAACTATATAGTAAGGAATTCGTAAAATCTGCTCGTAAACCTCCCATTTTTGCGGTGGTTTATGCTCACTCTGAGGCTGAATGGCTTGCCTGTTACCCGCAAGTTCCCCGGACTCAGGTGGCAGTTTTTCCTGATCATTTTCCCCTAATTCTTTCTCAGTACCAGGAGAGAGCAATTCCACGACGAGAAAAGGGTTTACACCTTCCTGCCAAACCACGTAACTCAGGCGCATATCGACTTGATCATAAAGTCGGGGCACGCCCACAACACCAAACCAATCCGGTCGCTTGTACCATTGAGGATGACGCACGTCGTAGTAAAGGTTCATGTCGCTGGCGCTGAAGACTCGCGTAGCCGGATAGTGTGGCGGACGGAAAGTGAGGCTCAATAATTGCGGTTGCAAGTCATGGAATTCATCGGGCAAACCAGGTTCCTCCGGATCTTCGCTGGGTAGATCGTACATCGTGGGCAGCGTTTCCCTGGGCGATCGCGGCGGGTCGGTTTGAGGAACAGGGTATTTGAACGGAAACATAGAGTCTAGGAAATTGACTGGCTCCATGTTAGCAACAGGTGTTAAGCAGGAATCGGCGTAGTGAGGCGATCGTCTTGACGGAAGAACAAAAGCTGATTGAAAAATTGCAACGCATTGAAGCCCTATTCGCGGGTGCAGCTACAAAAGGGGAGAAAGTTGCTGCTGCCAACGCCTTGGAACGTATCCGCGATCGCCTCAAAGACGTTCAAAAACTCGATCCGCCAGTGGAATACAAATTCATCATGACGGATATGTGGTCAAAGAAGCTCTTTTTGGCGTTGTTGCGTCGCTACGGCATTGAGCCTTATCGCTATTACCGCCAAAAGCATACCACTGTGATGGCTCACGTTCCTGCCAGCTTTGTCAAAGAGACCCTCTGGCCAGAATTTGAAGAACTCAACAAGACTCTGCATTCCTATTTGGATGAGGTCACTAATCGCGTAATTAGTACTGGTATCTATGCTGACAGTTCCGAAGCCGAAGTGAGGCAGGAACTTCTAAGGGGGACAAAAGTCGGAGAGTTAAAGGATTAAGAGTTTTGAGTTAAAATAGATAATTAAGAACTTAAAACTTACAACTGTGCCCTTGGGGCGGTGATGCCGAGCTTGGATAGCTTCTGTTCGAGTTCCCTAAGGAATTCACAGTCCTCCTCGGGCAGGAGCTGGCTTCCACTTCCTGATAAGGGCTGCTTCTCAAGGAAGGTGAATGCCTGCCGGAACTGATACGGTTCTGCCTGAATGGGCGAGTCAAAGTGGCAGGGAATAATCTGCCGGAAATTCCATCTTGCTACCTTGTCTGCCCAGTCGAGCACTTTGCTTGGTGCTTGGGGGAAAATCAAGGTTTGTAGAATCGGTGCGACAAACGGGCGACCGCCTCCTCGCAATGCATAGAACGATTGCTGCCAGTCTGACTTCCATCTAAACGGAAACAAACCGAAATATGCCTTCCTTGACCGATCCGGCGCTTTGATGGCATCGCCCAATGCCTGCCCTAGTCCGATCTTCTCCAACGCACTCGGTCGGAAGTAAATAGCAAACAGGGAAATGCGCTGCCATCCCTGGCGGCGGACTGCCTCACTGTCTTCAACGACATCAAGAGCATTGTCTCTGGCGTGGAACAGCAAAGGGTAAGGGTCAACTTGGATGATCGCTGGCGGATCTTCTGGCACGGAAAGCACTGAGTCTGTCACCAGCAAGGTGCGCGATCGCTTGTGGAATAAGGCAACTTCTTCAAACGAACCCTGTCCGAGATTGATGCTCAGCACTGCGCAGTCAAACTGATCGGCAAAGGGAGTTTGTGTGCTATTTTCAGAAATTATCCGAGTACGTTTTTTGGGGAAGCCGAGCCAACTGAGCGGTAGATTCACTGGGTAGCTCCACTGGTTCGGGGTCACGAAGACTTGGGCGCTGGGAAAGCGTCTGGCAAAGGGGCCCACAAAGACCTTATGCTCTAAACCAGAGGCGGTGGGTAAGATAATGTACTTGACATCGCCGTGCTTAGCTACCAACTCCTGGACTAGTCGTATACACTCTCTTGTCGGTGCGATCGGTGCATAGACGAGGAGCCCCCCCTCTTCCAGCTTAACGACGGTCATGCGAATTGGCACGACGGCGTATAGGAAACCCTGCAACTGGTCGAACGTCCAAATCGTATCCTTAACCACTTCTTGGCGGAGTGTCCGCCGTCTACCGTATGGGTAGAGTGGCACAGCAGGCCAGAAGGGCCATGATAAGTCCCCAGGATTGCTCCTCGAAGTCTCCTGTTCTCCTACTGGCAAGGACTGCGTACTTAAATAGTGCGTCAGGTGCGCTTTACGAAGTGGTGCTTTCCATTCCACAATCCCCTCCCTCATTCCCAAAGCTCAACAAATAGTGACTAGTGACCAGTATTCATCCTTGGGAGATAGATTCCCCCGCCTCTAGATGCGGCTGGCTTTAGCCGGAGTCTAAATTCCCTTCTGAAACCATGAGAACTTACGAACTAGTAACTGATATAACCTGACATGATATTAAGTCTACGACTGCAAGTTACCACTCGCCCCTATGACAGAATTCTGAGCGAACCTACGGTAATTAGTTACAATAACAGGCATCATCCTGGCTACTTAAGCTAAAGCGTCTTATAAATCAATTGGTTCTTTATCAGTAAAGAATTGTTAAATATTATGAAATTTGAAATTTGGGGCTTGGAGCAACTTCCACAGGATAAAGGTTCCTATTATCGCATCTGGACTGAGCAAAAAGGCACCCTGAACATAGAAGACTCTTTGAAGCTGGAAGAACGCTGGACAATCAACGATACCCGCGAATTACTGTATATTCCCGAAGAATTGCCAACATTACTCAGATTTTGGACAGAAGATGATGGCATCTTAGAGCAATGTCTGATTGCAATTAAAAACTTGGAAGTGGCAACAAAGGGACTCATCTGGTTGCCCACAGCTATGGTACGACCCGGTGCTGATATTCATGGGTTTGCTGTGCATCGCGACTTGACTCACAATAGCGCGATCCAACTGTCTCTAGCACCGTTAACTTTAACACTTGTAGATTCAAATGGCTTAGAAAGAAGGACAACTGAAATCCATGATGAATCCCTCCTGACTCTGTTTTGCTACTCAATATCAGAACATGACCCTATTGGAGAGTGGAAACTGATCCTGAAGCGGCAAGAAGAGTTAATTGATGAAGTAGTCTTTGAGGTGGTTCGCTTTGAAAAGCCAGAAATTGAAATCCAGCATTCAGTGCCTAGCTGGTTTTTATTGGGTTCCCATGTGCCGCAAGCAGTGACGGTTCGCTATTTCTTCGGCGAACCAGTCGAACAAGTTAAGCACTTAAAGTTCGTATTGCATCGACTCGATGAAAGCTGGGGAAAAGTTCTGGTTAGGGAAATTGTCCGAGATCAGCTGCAACTGAGCGCTGGTGACTATAAGCTTAACTTGGAATCCCCAGAAGCAGGGCGTTATGAATGGGAATTAGAAGTCGAAGACAACACATCTCGAACTGGCTATTGTCAAGGAAATTATCAGGTAGTTACACAACCTTTGACAATTTCTCTCAATCCGACTTCACCCTTGGATAACCTGAAACCAGACATCCCAGTAACAATTGAAATCAAAGTCACCAACCCCTTAGGTGAACCAATTTCGGGGGTAGACGTTCAGTTTTACCTCAAAGGCTCAGACGAGAATTTTGAATTTTTGTCACCGCCTGATTCAGTTACGGATGCTAGTGGCAAAACTGCGATCAAAGTGCAGTTTAAGGAAATTGATGACCCGATAAAATTCCAGTTATCGGCATCAGCAGTTCTTGCAGGTATCCGGCAACAGGTGGAAGAGCAGATCCGGGTGACTCCTTGGACATCTCAAGATATCTGGTTATCTGCCACTTTAGATAAGTCAGAATACCAACCAGGTGATGAAGTTAAAGTAGAAATTGGACTGAAGGGACGAGCTGATATTGTTGAGCAAGTAACGGTGGGGTCTGCGGAACTGATTGCTGATGTGGTGCTGCGCTCCATAGACTTTAGATTAGCAGATGGCTCAGGTCAAGTGACATTTAAACTGCCCAAGCTAGTGACATCGCCGGTAAATCTCAAAGTCAGTGTTTTAAGAGATTTCCCAGAATTTCAATCCCTGGATGTGCTGTTGCCAGTTAGAATGATTGAAAATAGTTCTCAATCGCTGTGGCAAGCCACTACTGAGGGAGACAAAGAAGTTGCAACAGGCGAACTAATTCAAGTTACTGTCAACTTTCCTCAACCGCTAGCTGAAGATGCTAAACTGGTGGCCTGGTTGATTGACCGCCGCATACCTAGAGCTACAAAAAATCATATTTGGGAGACTCGATTTACAAGAGAATTTAAAGCCGGAGAATTACTCCATTTTCCGTCTATTAAAATTAATGAATGGTCAAATATCAAACAACAAATACAAACATTTAATATAAAGTTAGCTGGAACAGCATGGCGGGGGTGGGCATATCTTGACCGCAATTACCAAGGCAAAGTGATTGTTATTCGCTTCCAAGGGGAGAATTGGTTCAAGAAGTTTTTTGGTTCATCTGGCGACCATTGGCTTAAGGGTCAAGAAGAATTAATTCGGACACTGTTATCTAGTGCCTATCAGCATGATGCTGTTTCTCAAGTGCTACAGAGTTTACAGCCCATTGAAGAATTTCAAATATATAGTCTAGAATATGCAAGAGAGATGCGGCTGGAAGTTAGATGGGCAAAACCTCCTCAACAAAGCTCAAATATCGAAAATGAGTTAAAGTTGCAACTATATCAGTTAATTCAGATGCCGCCACCACCTCCCATGTATAAAACGAGAATGATGGGAGGAGCAATACCAGGGGGAATGGTGCTGAAGGCACCAATGGCAGCGGCAATAGAGGGAGAGTATAGCACTGTTTTAAATGATGAAGATCTTACGGGCTCATCGGGAGGAGTTTTTGCTGTTAATTTGGACGAGGTTACGGCTGATTTTGAAGTCGCATCAGTTCCGCCGCTAGTTGTACGCGAAGACTTTATTGAAGTCGAATCTTTTGGCCCCATCGACATCAACAGTGGTGCAACTGCTTCGGTTGTTAAGTTTAACGGCAGTGATGCCATTACTGAGTACGATGTCGTCATCTTTGTCATTGGTGCTTCTCACTTTGGCACGGCAACACACCGAGTCACGGTGCGAAATCCGCTGTTTACCGTGATTAAGAATCCACCAGAAATGGTTTGGGGTGACAAAAGCACTCTCAGAACCATTGTGCAAAATCTATCCAGTCAAGATTTCACCGACATTACCCTCAAACTCCAGACGGAAAAAATTCGCTCTCTAGTGACAGAACAAGCGATCGCCACTCTAGCAGCGAAGGAAAGTACGCTGGTGAACTGGGCAATTGAAGCAGTTGAGGTGGGCAATGCTAACGTCTCGTTGTTGTTAGAAGCCAATAGTTTTCAAGAGATTTCTCAACTAGACACACCCTTAAGAGTGCAGCCACCAAGAGAACCAGAAATCCAGCGGTATACGGCCCCGTTGTCTGAAGATCAAGCTATAGAATGGGCTTTTGAGCTATCAGGAGATGAAATATTCACCCTCTCAATTCTCTCCCTGATGCCTAATGCCCAAGCAGCTGTAATTGAAGGTGTAGAATCTCTGGCGAGTTATCCCTACGGCTGTTGCGAGCAAACTTACGCTTCCACTTTGCCCAATTTCATTCTCTACAAGTATCTAGAAAGTCACGACAAACTGAACCCTGAGTATACTACCAAGCTGATCAAGAACTTGGAAGCAGGGCGCGATCGCTACCTGACCATCTTCAGAAATCAACAAACTGGTGGTTTTGGATTATGGAGTGGCGAACAAACCTCTGTATTTCACACCGCTTTGGCTTTTAGCCTGTTAGCACTGATTGGACAAGTGGTTGAAGTGAAGCAGAATATCCTTGATTGCGCTGTTGAGTACCTGCTTTTGCACCGTGCAGCATCCGGCAGTTGGGCACCTGAAAACAGCTTAGAGACACCCTTCCCCTCGACTCTATCTGAACCAGGTAATACATCTTTTATCTTTCACAGTGCCAGCTTAGCTAAAATCCGGCTACCAGAAACTTTGAACTGGCTGAAACAAAACTTGCACAGTTACGAGGATGATCAAACTTGTCTAGCTTTGGTGCTAGATGCGCTTACAAGAGTTGAGCAATACCAGCAAGCCGAAAGTGCATTGATCGGGAATCTCAGGCAGATGATTCTCAAGGCACAACAGCAGAACGGTTCATGGATTGGCAAAAGCAGTCTCACTGGTGCTACTGAAACCACAGCATATTGCCTGATGGCACTAGGTCATGCTTTCCCTGAAGATATTCAGACAAGAAAGGCCATCAAACACGGATTGGATTACTTACTCGACAACCGCCGTTCTACTGGTTGGTATTCCACTCGCGATACTCTCTACGCTTCCTGGGCAATTGGAGAAGTTGGTCATTTAGCTTGGAGTGCATCAGATGCAACTGGCAAAGTGAGTATTGCTGTCAACAATCTCACAGTCAAGACTTTTGACTTTGACAATGCGCAAGGCATAGAACAACTGGATTTGCTCTTATCGGCGCGACGGATTTATCTAGAGGAATTCCGGGTGGGTGAAAACAAAATCTCCTTTAAGTCTGAGGGAGGTTTTCAGGCCCACGTTTTGATGGAAGTTCATGTCTGGCGGCCATCTGAAAGGATTGCCGAATCATCAATTACGCAAGTGGGAAATCTTGATGTTCAATGGAGTCAGCAAGAGTTATCCCTAGGTGAGCATGCTGACTTGCATCTGCAATTTACACCTCATCAACACCTAGAAGCACTACTCATTGAAATTCCGATTCCGGCTGGAATCGCGTTTAATCTGACATCAGATTTGATGGAAGTCCCAGGGAATTTTGACCATGTGGAAATTAACCGGAACAAAGTTGCCTTATTTGCTTCCAACTTGAACTCACCGATTCAAGTTAAGGCTCGATTCCACGCAGAATTGCCAGGTGAGGTGCAAATGAATCCCATTCGCGTCTACCAAATGTATCAACCAGATTTGATAGCGCTTAGCCCTGTAACTAGGCTAATAGTCCTTAGTCCTTAGTTTAAAGCTAATGACCAGTGACAAAAAGCAACAGATGATCATCCCCAACGATTCTCTATCAGTGAAAATTCTTCTTGCTCTTTCCATGTATCAGAAGCACTAACAGGAGCTGAGTGTGAATTGCTACCATTATTATGAAGGTGTACATGACTGTCAAGACTATGGCAGTCAGCGATGTCCAGAGTAATTACCTGAGGATAAATAGGGTCAGGTGCTGCCTCCTGTTCTAGGCCAATTATCAAGTCGATTAGGAGTTGAGCACGAGCAATTGTGTCAGCAATACGGTTATCAAATACCTGGATAGCATAACGAGGAAACTTTTCTTGGGGATGTTGCCACTGCAACCATAGCTGCCCGTGGATGACTTTGGTGCCGATTTGCCAATCTCGGTAGCGCATTGAAAGCTCAGGGAACTCCATGTCTGGGCTATTGGAGAGCAGTCCAGCATCGGCCCTGAATTGAGGGGTGATAGGGGCTCTCGTTTGACCAATGCGTTCTGCTAGCTCTTTCATTGCAAACTACCATACTTCATCCATAAGTGTATTATTAAAGGCAAAATCTTATATAAAAAGTTGAAAAAGTGTGGGCAAGGATTTATCAAGTTTTCGTGAAGATAGTCTCACGGCTTCATCTATATTTGTCTGCGATCTTCCACTATGAAGTATGAAGATGAGATTTACAAGTAATATTCCCTGATTCTCGAATTATACGAACAATTAAAATATATTCTTAATTTTTCCGTGAGAGACTTACACTGTAATACGTTAGCAGTCAGCATCAGGAGAATGTCAATCAACCAGAGCAAGCAGCATAAAGCTACTCATTCTTGGGTGTTAGGATGCTATTTTATTATATTCAGCATTGCCTTGACAGAATCCGGACTTTGTTGGGTTTATTTTGAATGTATTGATAAAATCAGTGATCAGGGCGTCTGACACTATCTACAACCAAACTTCGCTTCAATCTATAGATTTTCTATTTCTCGGCTCAGAGTAAAGACTGCTAGGGCGATCGCTATTTTTCTGCGGTAAATAAAAACAAACCGCGCCGACAGGTTGTTTTTATGTATGTTTGTTTCATCTCACAAACTGTGTAAGTCATCATTAAGCATTAAGTTTTGGCAGTTAAACTGGAGGCAGGAGCGAGCGGAGTTTTATTAAGAATGGAGTCCTTAGAACAGGTAACACCAGCAATCAAGCAGCGGGTTCAGGAACTGCGGCAATTACTTGATAGAGCCAGCTATGCCTACTATGTTCTTGATGCTCCCGTTATGGAAGATGCCGTCTACGACAAGCTGTATCGGGAATTGCAAGACTTAGAAACCAAGTATCCCGAATTGATCGCCCCTGACAGCATCACTCAGCGCGTGGGTGAGAAAGCGGCGACACAGTTTTCCTCAGTCCAGCATAATATCCCCCTCTACAGTTTGGAAAATGCCTTCAACATGGAAGAGTTTGCCAAGTGGGAGGAACGTTGGCGACGACAGGTTCCTGAACTAGATGCTTTTGAATATGTCTCAGAGCTAAAAATTGATGGTTCTGCGATCGCCCTCACTTATGAAAATGGTAGCTTGGTGAGGGGAGCAACTCGGGGTGATGGCGTTATGGGTGAAGATATTACCCAGAATGTGCGGACGATTCGTTCAATTCCGTTACGGCTAAATCTAGAAAACTCTCCCTTCCGTGTAGAAGTACGCGGCGAGGCGTTTTTAGCCCTGGATGTCTTTCAACAAATCAATCAGGAACGTACCGCAGCTGGTGAGGCGCTATTTGCCAATCCTCGTAACGCGGCAGCTGGCACTTTGCGGCAATTAGACTCCCGAATTGTGGCAAAAAGGCGTCTGGATTTCTTTGCCTACACGTTGCAAATTCCCGGTAAGGACGATGCCGAGGTTGCCAGAACTCAATGGGAATCGTTGGAATTGCTGCGACAGATGGGGTTTAAAGTGAATCCCCATCGGAAACTCTGTAACTCCTTGCCAGATGTCCGGGACTATTACGACTACTGGAATACGGCGCGGTTGAATCTGCCTTATATGACTGATGGGGTGGTGGTGAAGCTGAACTCTATTCTGCTACAGGAACAGCTAGGGTTTACTCAAAAGTTTCCTCGCTGGGCTGTGGCGCTTAAGTACCCTGCCCAAGAAGCCCCGACGAGGGTTGAAGCCATTACCGTTCAGGTGGGAAGAACTGGGGCGCTGACGCCAGTGGCAGAATTGCAGCCAGTGCAACTGGCGGGAACAACAGTTTCCAGAGCAACACTGCATAATAGCGATCGCCTCTCCCAGCTAAATCTCCACGTTGGCGATACAGTGATCGTCCGCAAAGCTGGCGAGATTATTCCAGAAGTAGTGCGCGTCTTGCCAGAACTCCGTCCTGAGGGTGCCCAACTTTTTCAAATGCCCAAGACTTGTCCCGAGTGCGGACAGCCTGTGGTCAAACCTCTAGATGAGGCGGTGACTCGTTGCATTAATACTTCGTGTCCAGCCATCCTGCGGGGATCACTGCTTCATGCTTGCAGTCGGGATGCATTGGATATTAACGGCATGGGGGAAAAGCTAGTTTCACAACTTGTGGATAAACAAGTGGTGAAATCGGTTGCCGACCTCTACGATCTTACAGATGAGCATCTAGAGTCATTAGAGCGCATGGGTAAGAAGTTAGCCCAGAAATTGGTGGAGGCGATCGCCCAATCTAAAACTCAGCCTTGGTCGCGGGTGTTATACGCTTTGGGAATCCGTCACGTCGGCAGTGTCAACGCCCAGACTTTAACTCAGCACTTTCCCAGCGCGGAGCAACTGGCGATCGCATCAGCAGCCAATATTGAGGCAGTTTACGGCATTGGCCCAGAAATTGCCCAAGCTGTCTATCAGTGGTTTCGAGTTCCGGCGAATCAGACTTTAATTGAGAGACTCAAAGCTGCTGGGTTACAACTAGCCGATTCTACACCCCCCCTTGCTCAGGAAGGGCAGAAGGAGTTGCCCCTACAAGGTAAAACCTTTGTGATTACTGGCACTCTGCCGACTCTGAAGCGCGATGAAGCGAAAGCATTGATTCAAAATGCTGGAGGTAAGGTTACAGATTCGGTGAGTGCTAAAACTGACTATTTAGTGGTGGGACTCGATGCGGGTTCCAAGCTGAAGAAGGCGCAACAACTAGGAATTACATTGCTTTCGGAAGTCCAGTTGTCGGAAATGCTGAAAGATTAGTTAGGCTCTCCCATGCTTAGTAACACAGATTTGAGTTTGCCAGTTCAGTAAATCGCAAAGTTTTTTCCAACAGAGCTATCTCCAAGATTTTGTTACTTAAGATACATTTGGCTGATCTCATGGGTAATCGACCGGACACGATATTCAAACTCCCCTCATCGATCCAGCCTGGATCGATTCAATGGCATTGCCGCATACCTTGCCTTCAGTCTGAGTGGTGATTTTCTCGAAAGTAGGGAGTACCTAAAGCTTTGGGTGGTGTAGATTTCCCCACAAATCCGACTAATGCAAATAAAGCGATCACATAAGGTAGCATTACTAAAAATTGGTAAGGGATATTTGCCCCTAATGCCTGAATTCGCAGTTGTAAAGCTTCTGTAGCCCCAAACAACAAACAAGCCAAAGCACTACCTACTGGATGCCATCTGCCAAAAATTAATGCGGCGATCGCAATAAATCCCTTACCAGCACTCATCCCCTCGGCAAAAAATCTTACCTGTACCAGAGTTAAATAAGCACCTCCTAAACTCGCAAGACAGCCACTCATCACCACAGCAATATAACGTACAATTTGTACCGAAATTCCAGCCGCTTCAGCAGCTTTAGGAGATTCTCCCACTGCCCGCAATGTCAGTCCAAAGCTTGTTTTAAATAAAATGTATGTAGTAAAAATAACTAGTGTAAGCCATAAATATAGTAAAATATCTTCTTGAAATAGTAGCGGCCCAATTAGGGGAATATTGGCTAAACCAGGAATCTTAATTGCTGCGATTCCGGGTAACTGCTGTGTACTACTGCCACTAAATAATAACCGTGCTAAAAACGATGTTAACCCACTTGCGATCAGATTAATTGCTAGCCCAGATACTAATTGGTCAACACGCAAAGTCACACATAAAACAGCATGAAGTAGTCCTACTAATCCCCCAACAATCAAAGATGCGAGGATACCAAGCCAGGGATTACCAGTGTAGAAAGTGGCAGCAGCACTAGTAAAAGCACCAGTAAGCAACATACCTTCCAAAGCGATATTTAACACCCCCGACCGTTCCGAGTACAATCCTCCTAGAGCAGCAAATCCCAAGGGGACAGCTAGACGCAAAGTAGCTGCCAAGTAATCACACAAGAAGTTGAGATTATTCATAAAGCCTTTTTAAGCGCAGCGGTTCGCAGAAATTTCTCTGTGTTTGTATGCGTTAAACCTCTTTACCTCTGTGCATTTTTACTCTTATCTGTGTTTCCACTGCAAGACTGATAGCAATAAACAACACCGTCAACCCCGTTAGGGTGTAAACCACAGTTACTGGTACACCTGCACTCCGCTGCATCACATTCACACCACTGCGAAGCGCCGCAAAAAATAAACAAGTCAATACTACACCGACAACACTACCACGACTTAAAAGAGCGATCGCAATGGCATCAAACCCATAACCTGATGAAACTTGTTCAAATAGCCGATATTTCAACCCCATTACCTCACAACTCCCAGCCAACCCAGCTAAACCACCCGCGCCAGCCATCACTAGGATAATGGTACGTTCAACAGATATGTGGGCATAACGAGCAGCAATCGGGTTAAATCCCACTGCCGTAATTTGGTAACCTAGAGATGATCGCACTAACAATATCCATAAAATACCTGCGGCAATTAAGCTTAATAAAATACCAGCATGAGCAAGGCTTTGCGGTAATATAATGGCTAAGCGGGATGTTTTGGCAATTAATGGCGAATAAGGACTAGGCGCACCTGCTGCCATTAATGGATTTTGTACGAGGTAGCTTACTAAATTCACTGCAATATAGTTGAGCAACAAAGTAGTAATTACCTCATTGACTCCGCGCATTGCTTTGAGATAACCAGCAATCGCACCCCAAACGGCACCAAAGAAAAATCCAGCCGAAAGTGCTAAGGGGATATGAATCACCGCAGGTAATCCTTGCACGTATAACCCAATTAAAGTACTTCCCAACGCACCCAGATATATTTGCCCTTCCCCACCGATATTAAATTGCCCAGCCCGCAACGCCAATAACACGCCTAAACTCGTAAACAATAGCGGTGCCATTTTGGTGAGGGTGTTACCAAATCCAAAGTAGGTAAACAGAGATTCTTGAAATAGAACGCTGTATGCGGTGATGGGATTTGCTCCAGCAATTAGGATAAGTAGAGCACCAATGCTGAAGGCGGAGGCAATCGCAATTAGGGGTGATAGGATTGGTAGCAGGAATTTAGTGCGATTACTTGCGCTCATTATTCCCCCCACCCATTAACAAACCAATTTCTTCCATCTTCACTGTGACTGCATCCAAAATAGCCACAAATTCGCCTCTGTACATTACGGCAATGCGATCGCTCATTGTCATCACTTGTTTTAACTCAGTAGAGATATACAAAATTGCGGCACCGCGATCACGTTCTGTCAATATCCGAGAATGTACAGCTGCTGTCGCCCCCACATCTAACCCCCTTGTGGGTTGCATAGCAATAATTAAAGATGGTGCTTGCGCCAGTTCTCGCGCTAACACCACCTTTTGTTGATTTCCCCCCGAAAGCTGACTTACCTTGATATCTTTCCCTGTTGCCCGAATATCAAACTCTTGCATTACAGCTTGGGCATGAGCAGTGATTGCTTGTTGTTGTAACAAAAAATGGCGACAAAATGGCAGATATTTAAAAGCTTTTAAAATCAAGTTTTGGGCGATGCTATATTGCAACACCAACCCCATTGTCTGCCTATCTTCTGGAATATATCCCACTAAGGAATGATTGTACCTAAACTCAATTTTGCCCTGCTTAATAGTTCGCAAAAGAGCTATCGCATCAGCTAATTCTCTTTGTCCATTTCCATCTATACCAGCAATTCCTAAAATTTCTCCTGCTCGCAGTTCAAAAGATACATTATTCACAGCAGGAATACCTCTTTCATCAGTAACTTGTAAATTTTGCACAGATAGGATGGTTTCTCCTGGTAATGTAGGACTCTTATTGAACTGTAAAGCTACTTCCCGTCCTACCATCAATGCTGCTAACTGCTGAGGTGCAACCATTTCAGTTGATGTTGTTGCTACTACCTTTCCCTGGCGCAAAACTGTTACTGTATCACACAGATTCATTACTTCTTCTAATTTATGACTGATAAAAATAATTGTGTTGCCTGCGGCTACTAACTGACGCAAGATATAAATTAATGATTCTACTTCTTTTTGATTCAAAACTGCTGTAGGTTCATCAAGAATCAACAATTTTGCTTGACGGTAAAGAACTTTGAGAATTTCTACCCGTTGTTGTGTTCCAATAGGTAAATTTTCCACTTTAGCAGTCGGGTCAATTTCTAATCCATAAGTTTGAGATAAGGCAGCAATTTCTTGGTGTTTATGTTGTAGATTTAACCACCAAGTTTTCTTTGTCCCTAAAATGATATTTTCTGTGACAGTCAATTGAGGTATAAGCATGAAGTGTTGGTGAATCATGCCAATACCTAGTTTAATTGCCTCATTTGGTGAGGTAATTTTTATTGGTTGTTCTTGAATGTAAATCTGACCAGCATCTGGTTGATAGAGTCCACTAATAATATTCATTAAAGTACTCTTACCTGCACCATTTTCGCCTAGGATTGCATGAATGGTTCCAGATGCAACAGAGAGATTGATATTGTCGTTAGCGATAAAAGAACCAAAGCGTTTGGTAATATTTTTTAAGCGTAAATAGTTCATGTTGTTTTCTTCACGCAGCGTGTATCTTTACCAGCCTCTTTGCAGTCTGAAAAAATGATTTTTTTATTAACAATCTCTTGCGAGGCATTCAATACCTTTTGCTTAACTGCCTCCGGTATGACAGCCCCGAATTTTCCTAAAAATAATATATCTGGTCTTTCTAGCCCGATTGTAT
>CAZZWA010000042.1:0-20534 GCA_964657555.1 uncultured Microcoleus sp. | reverse complement strand
GCACAAACCCCACTTGTGTGTACAAGGTAGCCTTACTAAGGGGAGGGGTGTACTCTATGAACTTGCAATCTGCTGTAATGTCGGCTTGAGTCAATCACAGCCCCTAAAAGAAATCAATTTGCGTGATTTGAGCAGTGTATTAGACCTCAATTTACGTCCGGCAGTGCAGATCGCACAAGCGCTGCTGCCAGCATGAAACAATCGGGATGGGGACGCATTGTTAACATTTCCAGCCTAGCAGCTTTGGGTTTCCCGACTCGCACCAGTTATGCGACGGCTAAAGCAGGATTAATCTTCAGGCTAGTAATGCGACTGGTGCTAGATATTAGTTGACAAACCCTTTACACCACTCTCTTCTGGATGTATGCCTTATTTATTGAGGTTTCCTAGGACTAAAGTCTTAGTAAGATGTAGTACTTTGGTATTTCGTAAGTTCGGGAGCTTAGATCCATGTGCCTTGCCTCCACTAACTCCTACGATTTGAGTAGCGAACAGCAAACAAGTTCATTACTCGAAATCCACAGGAATTAGTCATGAAATCTAAACTAGTTAACAAACTTAACCTTTTTGCCCTTATGATAGGGGCGATCGCCCTAACGCTTGCTTTTGCACCGATGATTCCCGTTCACGCACAGGAAACTGGATCTCCACCTCCAGAGCATCAAGGACCATTTGCAGGCATTAGTCTCACTTCAGATCAGAAGTCTCAAATTGAGCAGATTCACCAATCTACTCACGCTAAGTTGGATGCACTCATGACTGCCGAGCAAAAAACTCAATTGGAAAATGCGAGACAACAAGGTCAAGATCCACATCAAGCTCTTGATTCTCTAAATTTCACTGACGATCAAAAGGCAAAGGCACGGGAAATTCTACAATCATCTAGAAAGCAAATCGATGCCATCCTCACCCCTGAGCAACTTCAGCAAGTTCGTCAAAATCACCCACCCCATCCTGAAGGTCAACAAAACTAGTAGATCACCAACCGAAAATTGACTGGTTGAGATAGATTTGGGGACAAGGGGAATACCCACACCCATCAACTTATCTCGCTACTCCTCAAAGTTGCTTTGGCAGACTACTAAAGCATCGGTCAAGTATTCAGAGGCCAATCGGTGAGCAAAATCCGAATTTGTACGGTAATAGGAGACAAACCCCGCCTGTAAGTAGCAACCGAGTTAAACTCAGCAGAGTGACTAATTTCTCCGCTGAGTTTAACTCATATTAGGTGGCTTTTATGGCTTCCAGGGACTGGACAAGCATTGGTTCAAGTCGCTAAGAACGGGAAGCGATCACTGCATAGAACGGGTCGCCACTACCAACACCCAGCATTTGCAGGAAACTGGGAGCGCTGGACTGACGGGCAATGAGTTCTGGTACGCTAAATCCTGGCACTGAATTGAAGTATGACTTAACCAGTTCAACCCGGCTGGCTTCTGAACCATCGCGCCACGCCTGAATTGCTTTTTGGTAAAACATCCGGTTAGAAAAGCTGATAATGGCAATGCCACCGGGTTTGAGAATGCGGTAAATTTCCGAAAATACAGCCTCTGGATATTGCAGGTACTGCACTGAGACGCAGTTGAGCACCGCATCAAAATCTCGGTCCGGCAACGGTAACTGGGGATTCTCGTTAAGATTCTGGACAAAGTAATGGGTTAACTGCGGATTCCTCCCCAATTCCTCCGCGTTCAGACCATGTCCCTCTACATGAGCAAATTGCATCTCCTCTGGGAGATGGGAAACCCAACTGCTCATCATATCAAAGATGCGCATGTTGGGTTTAAGGCGAGCACGATATAGGTCAGTCAACTGCTGGATGAAACCCTCGTCTACATGAGTCACAAATCGCGGAAACGAGTAGAACTGGGTGTCATCTGAATCGTCTAGCTTGAAGCGTTGATTGGGTTGGAGTGGCATGAGAGTATGAAAGTCAGGTAGCCCTACATTTCCAGTTTAGAAAAAGATTACGAAATATTAAGACAACTCTTGTCAAAGGCAGAGGAAGAAGGCTAAAATAATATTACGAGTGCGAAGTAAATGGCTGATGCCTGTTTAACCCCAAAGCTGGAATTTTCAAAGAATTAAGCAGTTTACCTCTTGCCAAAAGCAAAAAAATCAGGATAAGATGATATTACGCATACGAAATAATTACCAAATGCCTACTACATCTGCTAATCGCAAGCGTTTGGTGCGATGGAGTGAAGCTCGGGCACCATACAGCATAGGCTACCGGATGAAACTGCTATCTCAACTGGCTAGCCGCAGGCTTCAAGAACGGCTGGAGCCGTTTGGTCTTACCCCTTTTCACTGGGTCGTGTTATGCTGCTTGTGGGAAGAAGATGGCTTAGCAACCTGTAGTATTGGGGAAAAGCTACAACAGGTAGGAGGTACGATAACAGGCGTGCTAGATCGAATGGAAGAACGGGCATTGATTCGCCGCGAACGCGACCCTCATGATCGCCGGATCTGGCGGATCTGGCTTACAGAAGCTGGCAAGGAACTAGAAGAAGTGTTGCCGCCAATTGCAGCCACACTCCTAGACCAAGCAATGAAAGGAATTCCCGAGGCTGAGCGCGAACGGTTTTCATTGTTGCTAGATCAAGTGATCGCCAATCTTTCGTAAGGCAGACAATGATAGATTTAATTCCTCCCATTTAGAGAGGGTGTTAGGGATAGGAAGTTTCTTAGACTGTTACTAAGGGTGCTAAATAAATAACTCTAGAATAAACATCCTCCAATATTACGGATACGAAATAAGTAGCTCTTAATTAAACTCACCTTTTTCACCAAAACCATTCCACTTCATTTCTTCAAAGGAATCAAAATTATGGAACGCCCAAACAATGACTCTCTCAACGGACGAGGAACAGCAGTTCTTGAAACGAAACCAATAGCCTATCCAGAGACTCAGGCTGCTGTTGCCTTAGAAGAAAAAACTCTCTTGCAGCCGAGTCAGCCAACTCTACCATCAGTTACACCTGATATTGAGCAAGGCCAGAAAGAACCAACATCTGTTCCCCAGCCGAAAAAATCGCTGCCTAAATGGCTTTTGCCACTGGCAGGGGCAGGGGCGATTGTGGCTGGTGGGCTGGGATACCATTGGTGGCAGTATGCTTCTACTCATGAAGAAACCGACGATGCTTATGTTGCTGGTCACGTTCACCAAATCAGCAGTCGGATTAATGGCACTGTAGTTGCTGTTCCTGTCGATGATAACCAGCAGGTACACCAAGGGGATTTGTTGGTGAAACTAGATCCCCATGACTATCAAGTACAAGTGCAGAAAGCCCAAGCAGCCCTAGAAGCAGCTCAGCGTCAGGCAAAGGCAGCTCAGTCAAATATTGGCTTATCCTCAGAAACAACCCTAGGCAAAACAAGTCAGGCGCAAGGCGATATCAAAGCCGCGCAGGCAGCAATTTCTACCGCTCAAGCTGCTGTTGCAGAAGCTCAAGCTGGAATTCCCGCCGCTCAAGCTCAAGTGGATCAAGCACAAGCAAATTTGGTGAAGGCTCAAGCAGATTACAACCGTTACGATGCCCTCTACAAAAGTGGTGCAGTCACTCACCAGCAACTTGATACAGCAAGAGCAGCCTATCTTGTGGCTCAAGCGCAAAAGAATTCCTCCTTGCAGGGAGTGCAACAAGCCAAGGCTAAGCTAGCTCAATCCAAAGAAGGGGTAGCGCAAGCACGAGCCAAACTAGCCCAAGCGCAAGAAGGAGTAGCCAATGCCCAAGCCAAACTGGCGGCAACGCGGGGAGGATTGCAACAAGCAACTGCGGGCACTCAACAAACTCAAGCCAACCGCAGTCAGTATGAAGCAGCTTTAGCAGCGATTGCCCAATCACAAGCAAACCTCAACGATGCTCAACTCCAGCTGTCCTACACTGATGTTGTCGCTCCCAGTAATGGACGAGTCGGTCGCAAAACAGTAGAAGTTGGGCAACGAGTCCAACCAGGGCAAGCCTTGATGGCGATCGTGGATAACGAGGATTGGGTAGTTGCCAACTTCAAAGAAACTCAACTGGGCAAGATGCATCCAGGAGAGATAGTGGAAGTCAAGTTTGACGCCTTCCCCAACCACCCCTTTAAAGGGCGGGTGGATAGCTTTGCCCCCGGATCAGGAGCAACATTTGCCCTGCTACCTCCGGATAACGCGACGGGTAACTTTACCAAAATTGTGCAGCGCATCCCAGTCAAAGTGGTCTTAGACCCTCAAAGTATCAAAGGATATGAATCGCGGATTGTCCCTGGTTTGTCAGCAGTGGTTAGCGTTGAGGTGAAGTAGTACACGTTTATCTGTGACCAGTCCCTGCTAATGACGGATGAACGGGCTCGTAGTGCAGAGTTATTCTGACTACGGCTAATAAAATAGAGGAATGAGTCATGCTACTGCCACCTGCTTTAAGTTCGAGAAACTATCGGTTATTTTTTGCAGGACAAGGTATTTCTCTGATAGGAACTTGGATGACGCAGACTGCCACAATTTGGCTAGTTTATAAGTTGACTAACTCAGCTCTATTGCTAGGGGTCGTTGGATTTGCTGGTCAAATTCCTAGCTTTATTCTGGCTCCTGTTGGAGGTGTTGTCGTAGATCGATTAAATATCCACAAGATCTTGCTCGCTACTCAAACCCTAGCGATGATTCAGTCTTTAGCGCTAGCTTTACTGGCGCTCACAAATACCATCACCATCTGGCATATTATCTTCCTCAGCCTCTTTCAAGGTTTAATCAACGCCTTCGATGCACCGGCAAGGCAGACCTTCGTTAGGGAAATGGTTGAGAAGAACTCAGATTTAGCAAGTGCGATCGCTCTCAATTCTTCCCTCGTCAATGGAGGGCGATTAGTTGGCCCTGCTATTGCGGGTGTAGTGATTGCCAGAATTGGGTCTGGCTACTGTTTTCTGATTGACGGCATCAGCTATTTGGCTGTGATTGCCTCTTTGTTAGCAATGAAGCTTAGACCCAAGAAGATAGGCGTCCAAACGGGCAATATCTGGCAAAAATTAAAAGAGGGATTTGTGTATGCTTTTAGCTTCGCGCCCATCCGCTCAATCTTGCTACTGATAGCTTTATTCAGCTTCGTAGCGATGCCTTATACCACTCTCATACCCATCTTTGCCACTGACATTTTGCATGGTGACGCTCACACTCTGGGGTTTCTCATGGCCACATCGGGAGTGGGAGCAGTAGCAGGTGGTATTTACCTGAGTACTCGCCAAAGCGTGCTTGGCTTAGGCAGAGTCATTGCTTTTGCCCCAGCAATTTGTGGTCTGGGAATTATTGCTTTTGCTTTGTCCCGCGTCTTGTGGCTTTCATTACTCATGACCTTGGTGATTGGGTTGGGTTCGATTCTGCTCATTTCATCTAGCAACACTGTGATCCAAACGATTGTCGAGGATGATAAACGCGGACGAGTGTTGAGCCTGTTCACGATGAGCTTTTTGGGTGTGGTACCCTTTGGCAATCTACTAGCAGGTGGTTTGGCTGAGCAAATCGGTGCTCCTGACACATTAGTTATCGGTGGTGTTATCTGTACTATAGGTTCCTTGATTTTTGCCAAACAACTACCGGCGTTAAGACAGTTAATCCGTCCAATTTATACTAAAATTGGCGTAATTTCTCAGCATGTTGAATAAGACAATTGATATCAACCTTGGTTAATTTTATATAGTAATACTTCCATGACTGATACACATGCCGCCCAAAGATCAGGTCAAGTACCTCCCCAACAACCAGCATCAGATCAAGTTTCCCTAAGAACTTGGATTGCCATTATGGGCTCAATGCTAGGCGCATTTATGGCGGTTCTGGATATTCAAATTACCAACTCCTCTCTCAAAGAAATTCAGGCAGCACTGGGGGCCACCCTAGACGAAGGTTCCTGGATCTCAACTGGCTATCTAGTGGCAGAGATCGTCGTCATTCCACTGACTGGCTGGTTATCACGAGTGTTTTCTGTGCGCTGGTATCTGTTTGTTAATGCCTTTCTGTTCATTATCTTTTCCGTATGCTGTGCCTTCGCCACTAGTCTCCCCATGATGGTGGTGTTTCGTGCCTTACAAGGATTTACAGGGGGCGTACTAATTCCGATGTCGTTCACGATCGTGCTAACAATGCTACCACCGGCAAAGCAGCCGATTGGGATGGCACTATTTGCGATTACAGCCACTTTTGCACCATCGATAGGCCCAACACTAGGGGGATGGCTTACAGATAACTTTGGTTGGGAGTATGATTTCTACTTGAACATCGTTCCCGGCTTAATGTTGCTAGCTACAGTTTGGTACACAATTGACCCTAAGCCACTGCAACTGAACCTCTTGAAGCAGGGTGACTGGCTGGGAATTATCTCCATGGCAATTGGCTTATCCTCTATAGAGGTTGTTTTAGAAGAGGGCAATCGCAAAGACTGGTTTGGTTCTGCGATGATCAGGCAGTTAGCCATTACAGGCGTCATCTTTATCAGCATTTTCTTATGGGTCGAGTTGACTCGCAAGCGGCCATTTATCAATCTGCGCCTGTTGATGCGCCGCAACTTTGGCATAGGTAGTATTGCCGGTTTGGCGCTGGGATTAGGACTATACGGTTCAGTGTACATTTTGCCGCTTTACTTGGGCCAGATTAAGGATTACACCGCCATGCAAATTGGTGAAGTGATCATGTGGTCTGGAGTGCCGCAACTATTTTTAATTCCCTTGGTGCCTAAACTCATGCAGCGCTTCGATGCACGTTTTATGGCCGCAGCAGGGTTTAGCATGTTTGCAGTGAGTTGTTTTATGAACTCAACCATGACCCATGATACGGGTATAGACGAATTGCGTTGGTCACAGCTTGTCCGTGCGCTGGGACAACCCTTGATGATTGTGCCCCTCACTAGCATTACTACAGGAAGTATTGAAAAAGAACAGGCTGGTTCTGCCTCAGGTTTGTTTAATATGATGCGCAATTTGGGTGGGTCAGTGGGAATTGCCATATTGTCCACGCTGATCACATGGCGCGAGCAATTCCACTCCAATCGTTTGGGAGAGCATGTTTCGTTATATAGCCTGGAAACTCAGCAGCGGATCGACCAACTCACCCAAAGTTTTTTGATTAAAGGTGCTGATTTTGTCACAGCGCATAATCAGGCGATCGCAGCGATCGACAATACAGTCCGCCGCGAAGCTTATGTGATGGCTTACAATGATGGTTTTTATTTCGTTGGTATCGCCTTACTCGTGAGTGCGATCGCCTTACTTTTTACTAAGAAAGTCAAAGCGGGTGCAAGTGCAGCTGCTCATTGATAAAAAGTGTTTAGGGGGTGTGTGCAAAGTCAGTTAATCGTCCTTAATACAGTTTTTAGCTAATGGCTAGTAGCTAATGGTAATTAGGATTTTTGGCAATTAGCAGCCAGGTAGATAATGTGGGTATTCACCCGAATTTAATCTGAGTCTCTTTTTTAAGAAGTAGCGACGATGACCTGGAGGAAAATCCTCTAACTCTCCAAATACTTTGTAACCCAAGTGCTTGTAGAACTCAGGAGATTGGAAGCTGTAAGTGAATACATATGCATTAAAGCAGCCCTGTTTCAAAGCTTCTTGCTCTGCCATTTCCAGAAGCGCTCTTCCATATCCACAACCTCTTAACTCCTCAGTAATCCAGAGTGTACTGATATGGAACCATCCCAAGCCGATAAAACTGTCCAACCCACCTACCACCTTTTGCTCTGAATCATGAAGCAACAGAAACAGGGGTGTATATTGGTAATCCCCAATCTGTCCTACATTAAATTGATGAAGCTGCTTGTCTACAAAGTTAACTTGTTTGGCATCTGGCTGAGTTTCAATTGATATTTTGTACTTAGGCATCTGAATTATTGGCGCAGTTTTCTTAACTTTTTACAGATGGCTAGTAGAGTAAGATATCATTCTGATTTCCCTGTGGGGAAAGCGCCCGCTTTTACTTGTAGAGTTTGGCTTTGACCGCTGCGAGTTACTTCGACATCCACAGAAGCACCTACGTTACTTGCATCCACTTGTTCTTGTACATCAGAAGCAGTATTGACTGCTTTGCCACTAATTTTTTGGATAACATCTCCTTTATGTAATCCAGCTAGAGCTGCTGGTGATTTATCCAAGACTTTAATAATTAAAACCCCCTTATCTTTGGTGAGTGTGAAGCCTGCTTCACTACTATTTTTGTTAATTTGTTCTTTTAAATCTGGTGTCAGAGTCACCATTTGAATTCCCAGGAAAGCATGCTCAACGCGACCTTTGGTAAACAGCTGAGTAGCAATTCGTTGGGCAGTATTAATTGGGATGGCAAAACCAAGGCCTTGGGCATCTGCTCGAATCGCTGTGTTGATGCCGATCACCTCACCACGGGCATTTAGTAATGGGCCACCAGAGTTACCAGGGTTGATGGCAGCGTCGGTTTGAATGAAGCTCACTCGCTTGTCTGGGACACCGACTTGGACACTAGAACGTCCAGTGGCACTGATAATACCTAGGGTGACTGTGTTATCCAAACCGAGGGGATTGCCGATCGCGATCGCCCACTGTCCAGGTGTCAAGTTCTCAGATCTGCCGATTGCTACTGTCGGCAAATTGGTGGCATTGATTTTGACCACAGCTACATCTGTCACTGGATCGACACCCAGCACCTTGCCTGCCATAGTGCGACCATCCTTAAGAGTTACCTTAACCGTATCTGCCCCAGTTACAACATGGGCATTTGTCATCAGCCCTCCATCCTGTGTGAGAATGAACCCAGAACCGATGCCCTGCTCTACCCGATTTTCTGGAGTTGGCAGATCGTTACCAAAGAAGTGCTTGAAAATAGGATTCCTGAAAGCGTTGGGAACTTGCTGTGCCACCTTGCGAGATGAATCGATTCGCACCACTGCTGGTCCCACTTTTTGCACAGCTTCAGTAACGAAGTTGCTGTTTGCTACATCGCTATTCTGCTGAGGGGAGAATTGCTGTAGCATCGCGGGAACGGCCTTGGGGCCTACACCAGCATTAGTGTCCCCTGTCTTAAGCGCATGGCTGGCTAACAATCCTGCACCACCGCCTAGGCCTAGTAAAGCCAGATAAGTTGTCAGTTGCTTAATAGATAAACTCATAGTCTTTGGGCTCAACGACAGCGCTACAGAATGATACTTCCAATCTAATGGAGCCTCCCCACTTAAGTCTTAGCGAACTGTAAATGGAGTATCTTGCTCCAAGCTCTTGGCTGTTTAGGCTCCAGAGACCAAAGAGTTAACGGGCTCCTTGCTTCAGGTTGGGAGCTTTTGCTCAATACGGACTCACGATCATTTCTAGGCATGAGTTTCTTGTCTTTAGGCGCTAGTCTCTGGCACCTCTGTTGTCAGGGGTGGTTTCTCGTTGCCAGCAGTCTGAGCTGCATGTATATATGATATCTATCTCAGCTTGTTGAATCCGGCATAAGTGGCTTGACAGCAACTCAGAAAATCCTGTGAGAGACAACTTCTTATATCAAGTCCGAGCGCTCGCCTATAATTACAATCCTGTGAAATCAAGGGGTTCAGCCCTTTTTATTAAGGGTATTCAACCGGACATGATATTAGCGATTAGGTTGAGCAACTAGTGTTAAGTCGCTGACTCCCCAAAGTTCAAAGAATTGGCGATAGAGAATTTTACTGGCTGTAGTCAAATCTCCATCAGCATTAATAATTCCTCCTTGAATTAATCTTCCCCCATCTGTTTGGAAGTTCAGCCTTAGTTCGCCCATATCATCTTTTTGGACGAAAAAATCACCATTGGCCAAAACTTGACCAGCACGGCTTAAAATTGCACAACGCATTGTTCAGTCTTTCCTAAATAATGGGACAAGCAAACATTCCGCTAAAGCCATCAGTTTTAGTTATTATCCTCAATACAGAAGAGTTGAAATTCATAATTCCATCGCTATAGAGCTAACTGAAGAGCAGTTTGCTCAGCTTTGTCTGAACAACTGCGACTTAAAATTTGAGCGTACAGCTAGCAAAGAACTCCTGTTTATGGGAAAAAATGCCAGAAGATATCGCTAATAATTGTCGCTTGGGTTGGTTGATTGATCCCCAAGCTCAGCAAGTAGAGATTTACCTCTTGGTCAAGATGTATAAATTTTGTCATCTCCTGTAATTCTATGTGCAGAAGTAGTGCTATCTGGGTTTATTCTGAATCGGCGACAATCATGTTGTTCGATTAAGCTCAAAAATCTACTCCCCGTTTGAGTTCCATCCCCTGATTCGCATAATGTTTGTGACAAAAAACTTCAGAGTGAACGCTAGCAAGTTCAAAATAAGCCGGTATATTCATGCAACGACCAGTGATAATCACTTGCGTGTCGCGGGGTTTGCGCAGTAGGGCTTGCACAATTGGCTCTACTGGCAATAACTCCAAGTCAACCGTAGGATTAAGTTCATCCATGATGATCGTCTTGTACAAACCAGAGGCTAAAGCGCTGCGGGCAATCTCCCAGCCTCTTTCGGCTTCCACATAGTCTAGCTCTTGCTGTTGACCCCGCCAGACGATCGCGTCCCGCCCACAGCGCTGATGATCGACTAGGCTGGGGTAAATTTGTTGCAGGGCAGCGATCGCCGCATCCTCTGTATAGCCACTGCCACCCTTGAGCCACTGCATAATCAGAACTCGGTGGGACTTGTCTTGACTAATCCCCTTTCCCAATGCTTGCAACGCCTTACCCAGCGCACTGGTAGACTTACCTTTACCGGCACCTGTGTAAATTTCTATGCCCTCAATCCCTTGTTTCCTAGACTCTGGATGGTCGTGGGGCTTCATCTCAGAATGTAAGTCGGCAATATCCAGCAGTGCTTGGGGCGTCCCTCGACCAGTCACAATCACTTCTAGAGGCTCTGGTTTCGTTTTCAGTGTCCGGATGACTTCTTCAACGGGCAACAAGCCCAAATCCAGCACGGGGTTCAGTTCATCCAATACAACAACCGAATAGAGATCGGAGGCGATCGCACCCTTAGCCACATCCCAACCACGTAATGCTTCCTGTTGGTCAAAGGGTACGATCTCCGCCGAACCGAAAAACTCAGCCCGTCCGGTACGCACTTGGTCAATTAAGTGGGGAAAACCCCGTTGCAAGGCTTCAATGGCTGCGTCTTCGTCGTAGGAGCGCTCTGGCCCTTTCAAAAACCTTAACAGAAGGACTCTGGAAGCACACTCAGAATTAATTCCCAGCCCAATCGAGCGCAAGACAACACCCAGTGCTGCTTGAGACTTTCCTTTACCAGCACCATCATAAACATGAATCTTACCGGCAAGGCGCTCAGGACGTGCTTGAGCTGTACGAATGCCGATACCTGTTCTGGTCATAGCTCTCATTAAGTTTTAGCTGCCATAGACTGCCAAAAATAGCAGATCAAAACGTTAGATTTAAAAGTATAAATGATAATACAACACTACATGAGCCGCTATAGAGACGCATTAGCTCCGGCAAAGCGGCACTTGTTGCCACTTTGCGCCTAGGGGTGTTACTAACCGCACTCGACACGCTTGGTCTAAAGAGATGTTTTTCAATGTTTTTCCCATCCCGACTGTTCTGTTCCAGTTTTTGTTTCTGCTCGTAGCCATTTCTATTGAAGGACTGGTCTTACATCGTCTACTCAAACTCAGTCGCAGAACTAGTATTGAATATTCTGCATCAATTAATTTACTCACCACATTTTTGGGTTGGTTGCTTTTCTTTTCTGTTCTACCCTTGCTTCCTAAGGTTTGGGAAGGACATTTAATTAGTTATATCTTTTTTGACCGCTTAATTACTACCCAGTTACAATCTGCCTATACAATGATTATCTTCACTTTATTTACCATTTTCTTATCAGCTTTTCTGATCAAGCTCATTGGTTTAAAATTTTTACAAATTCTACTTGAGGATGTACCTAAAGACACTAAACCAACTGTACAACAGCCATTTAGGAGGTATCGTGGTTTGCTGAATCGTAATGATCATCAAGACTTTTTACCTCCTAAGCCCAATCAAGCTGTTGCTCTACTGGTAGCTAATGCTTGCAGCTATAGCGCACTTTTACTGCTTTTGGTGTTGAGATTCGTTCAAGTTCACATTTATAACAGTCCTAGCTGATAGCTGTCTTGGCCAGCAACTGGCGCTTTTGTCGTTAATGGCTAAGACTGTTGAGCAACTAGCCACTAAAGTTCTTAATGACCGCGTGGAGTATAATTTCTTCATTACCCTTGCTCATTGTTCGTTATATCCTTTCACCAACTGGCACACTATGGGGTTTCTTATTGATTTCTTGAAACTGGGAATTTTACTGAATCTCATTAAAATTATCACTGATTTCTTTAGGCAGTTAGTAAAGAGCCTGACACCTCCTAGTGCTTTCTCCTGGCAAACTCTAATTTTTCTGAGCGTATTTTCCTACTTCATGGCGTATTTATCAACCTACCCACTGCGAGATCTCTTGGCTAGTATGGGTTGGGTATTTTTAATATTTGGGGTGAGCTGGGTAACCGCAGACAATGAAGATATACTAAGGATCTATGGTTTTTCTCTGGGACCGTGGATTACTGGAGCCTTAGTCTGTGTTTTTGTGTTTGGTACCTGGAAAGGTGACTTTACACCAGCAACTTTGATATGCTGGCCCCCCATTTCAGCAATCTTAGCCAGCGTGCGGGAGTTTTTTGATGCCGGGTTGAAATTTAAAATACCTCAACCAGCAGCTCGGCAAAATATAGTCATTTTATTCCTCGTAAACTTAATCATAAGTTGCTGGTTTCAATTTTATTTTATAACTCAAGATTGGATAAATCAATATCCGATTCTGCTGGCAGATGATTTCAGCAAAAGTGCTTTTGTTATGAAAATTGAAAATCCCCAGGCAGAGCTGTCTAGAGGGACTTTATTGCTTAATTCAATGGAACAGTCGATTAAGAGAGAGCTAGAGAGTAAACCATGGCCCCAAGCGGAGCGGTGGTTGCTACCAGATAATCTAAGAGGGCGTTTACCAGCTCTAGAAAAACAAGTACAAAAACAACTGCCATGGGCTGCCGAGGATTTATGGTGGCGCTTTGAGCCGAAGGTATCATCTACTAAGTCAGGGTATAACTTACAGTTGCAAGCAATTTGGAAGGGGCCTAGTTCTCAAAAAGGCGAGTACTATATCAAAAAATCCTGTCAAATTACTCCGACTTATAGGCAATTAAAGGGGGCAACAAATCCGACAATGACAACTAAGGTAAATTGTCAAGCCTGAACCAGTGTCAAAATAACAAGACAGAGCAGGTAGCAAGTGAGTTTGGCAAGAATATGGGTGCTCGCAGTTAACGTATTTCGGGAAGTGATTCGCGATCGCATCCTGTATATCATCGGATTGTTTGCTGTGTTGCAGGCAATATCGCAGCGGCTGTTAATGGAAGTAGCGGCGACAACAGAAAACAAAATTTATTTAGATTTTGGTATAGCCTCAATTAACATTTTCGGCGTCATAGTGGCTGTATTTGTTGGTACAGGTTTAATTAATAAAGAAATAGAAAAACGGACGGTATTGGCTATCATTCCTAAACCTATCACTCGCGCTGAATTTATTGTCGGCAAGCATCTAGGGTTATCAGGTGTCCTGGGGGTATTGGTGGCAGCGATGACGGTCATTTATCTGGTCTTCCTGAGTTGGAGTCAGATTCCTTACCCGTTTGGCGCATTGGTGATTTCTATTTTGTACCTGTTCATCGAGCTATCCTTACTGACATCTGTAGCCATACTATTCGGTGTCTTTACCAGCTCACTGATCGCAATAATGCTTACCTTTGCAGTTTATTTGGCAGGGCATCTCAGTCAAGATATCGTTAAGCTGGGCGATTTAAGTAAAAATCCCGAACTCCAACAGCTGACTCAAAGTCTGTACCTGGTTTTACCAGACTTATCCCGGCTAGACTTGAAGAACCAGGCAGTTTATGGTATATTACCACCGCCAGAGACGCTACTGATCAATGCTTTGTATGGCTTGTTCTACACCGTGCTGCTCTTGGCTATTGCTATCGTGATCTTTACACGGCGACAGTTTTAGGGAACTACAAGAAATAAATTATCCAATGACTGCATCTAACACAGGTATGAAATTCTGCTCCCCCAACAATTAGGTATTTTTTTATTTGGAAGTCCCTTAGCACCGCAGGGAAGCGTCGGGTTAACTAATGGGGTGAATGTTAAAAGGATTCACTTCGCTCCAATACCGCATCAGTTTGGTCAGCATTTTAACAATTTAGTACTTGTTGAAGTTAGTCGCGCAGACACTAGTCTCTAAAATTCGTTACGCTAATAAAAGCTGATTCCTTTAAAAAAGCTGCTCGCTTGTGCTTTCTCTTCCTTTGCGCTTTTGTAGCACAAGCATCCAGTTAGTGGTGCTTAAGATGGCAAATTTTTCTGGAATATAGAGATGATAGAACGGCAACTGGAACAACTGAAAACCCTCTTTGTAGAAATGGATCGGGCTTTGATTGCCTATTCAGGGGGCGTTGATAGCACCTTAGTAGCAAAGATTGCTTATGATGTCTTAGGCGATCGCGCCTTAGCCGTAACAGCTGTTTCTCCCTCTCTTCTGCCAGAAGAGCTAGAAGACGCGCGTATTCAAGCAGCCACGATTGGCATTGCCCATGAAGTTGTCCAAACTCACGAAATGGACAACTCTAACTACACCTCTAACCCAGTCAACCGCTGCTATTTTTGTAAAAGCGAACTGCACGACACCCTCAAACCTCTGGCACTTCGGCGCGGCTATCCCTATGTAGTCGATGGGGTGAATGCAGATGATTTGCACGACTATCGACCAGGAATTCAGGCAGCCAAGGAGAGAGGTGCGCGATCGCCTTTAGCAGAAGTCGGCGTTACTAAAGCCGAAGTGCGCGAACTCTCTAAACAGTTAGGTCTCCCTTGGTGGGATAAACCTGCTCAACCCTGTCTCAGTTCTCGCTTTCCCTACGGTGAAGAGATCACACTCGGCAAGCTACAACGGGTGGGGAGGGCAGAGATTTATCTGCGTCGGCTGGGTTGGCAAAATCTCCGAGTGCGCTCAGAAGGCAGAACTGCACGCATTGAGCTGCCACCAGAGCAAATTAAGGAATTTGTCTTAACAATAGATTTACCGACTTTGGTGACAGCATTTCAGGAGTTTGGCTTTATTTACGTGACGCTAGATCTAGAAGGCTATCGCAGTGGCAAGTTAAATCAGGTTTTGGGGCTACCCGTTTAAGCCGAGACAGTTTCTAAGCCCAACCTTTCAGACTGCTGAGATTTTTTGAACTTCTGGATATAGAGACACATCCTTAAAAAGCTTCTGGCGGAGCAATATCAGGCCCAGCTTTCATCCCAGCTTTGGTAGACTGTAACCCCGGTTTCCCTGCTGGTTCTGGACTGCGAGCCGACGGAGAAACTGACGGAGGGGAAACTGGAGCTGGGTTAAACTCAATTGATTCTCTTGCTGAAGATTGCTGTGACATGCAGCCAAGTCCTCCCACGGCACCAGCTACAAGGGCTGCATAGCCAAAATACAAATGGACTGGGCTCAGGTGAAATCCTCCTGGGAAGAATCCTCCTGCTGAATTAGCGTGATACCAAGAAGGTACCACAGACTTCACCGGATCGGGGGCTGGCAAGGAAGCTGCTACAGCAATACCATCCAAGCCCAGTGCATATCCAATCCGACGAATGAAACCTCGAAGATAGACATCTTCTGGCAATTCCTCAAGGCGACCTGTTTCTAAAGCCTCAATTTGATGAAGTGGCACGAGCGTTCGAGTGTAAAGTTGGCGCAAAGTGAGCGCTCTTTTCAGGCGTACCTGCCGTAGTTCTTGCCCAATGTGACGCAGCAGTTCTTGTCGCTGCTGCTCTGCAACTTGCGCTGCCCGTTCAGCTTTGGTAAGTTTCTTGTTGGGTTTGCTAAAAGCAGTAGGTGTTGTTGTACTGATTTGTTTGCTTGGCGGGACTTCGCTCGCTGAATAGGAAGCGGCAGTTGTTATTGTATCAGACTCTCCAGATTCTACCTTATATTGATGTCTCAATGGTAAAGAGTGCGTCTCTACTGCAACCTCAAGATCTGCGTCTTCCCGGACGAGTGGCCTAGGCTCATCTGACGGTTGCTCTGGATTGACAGCCACAGTTTCCTGGGATGCGGCTGCAATTACTTGGCAATGTCTAGCAAACTGCCCAAGCGCAAGATGGATAGCTTCTCGCCCTACTGCTTTGAGCATAGGCTGGGCACTTTCTGCTGCTCCCAGTAGCGTCTGCAACCCAGCCATGGATCGTTGGTAGACTTCACCAGCGTGAAGTTCTAATTCTATCTGACTTAGGAGAGAGCACAGTGCTTCTTGGGAAATTTCAATCGTTGTGCTGTCAGTAACAGGAAAGCTGTATATAGATTGAGATAGCATGAGTCTTCTTGTATTTCAAGCTTTGAGCAGAACTGAACCTAACTAATCCCTTTTTATTAATATGGGTGATAGCTGATCAGCATCTGCCAACATTTTCCGAGAAGAGTGACAGATTGTGTCTGGGATCAAAACCGTCCCATACACCCATTGTTTGCTCTTACTTAATCCTCTACTCCCCTTTTCTCCTTCTTTCAGAATAGTGGGGGTTATGCAAGTGGATTCGTCATGACCCAGTTGCACGGTAGAATAGGATAATTTCTATGTCATCCATGTTTCTGAAGTGCAGCTTTGAGCATTCTCGCATTCTATTTTATAGAGTTGTGGGTTGTCTGAGTAATCCTTTCTGCCAATTTGCTCTCCTCTCCGGATAGTTATTCTCTAATGATGAGCATGACTTTTGCTCATAGGTGAGAAAAGACTTTGAAGAGAACTTGATGTATTTTTCACGCATCCAGCGCATTTTTGCTGGTTAACCCTCTGATAAATCAGAAGTTACAAGAACCAGAAAAATTAAGATTTACTTTACCTACAACTTTTGATAAGTAGATGGATGGAAATAAATGCAAAGATCTTTTAACAGCGATGTTAAGAGTCCCGCACTGTCCCTTTGGCGTTAGCACGTTCATGCCGTTAGGCTTTAGCCTTGCCAAAAGCAATAGCCTGCGCGAAGCGCTTAGGGCAGCGTCGGGAGTGGGTCACGAAAAAGCAGGAATCATTGAACATCCTCTGTCTGACTCTACCCATACTAGCGCTAACATTTTGCTGAAAATAGCAGTTTTTGGGAGACTACAGCAGTAAGGAAATTGGGGCAATTTTGCTCTATGTCAGCGCCGACGCCTGCTTTCATTGAGATGACCTCATTCTGAGTGTTAAGAAAATCTTCCTTTAGTAAAGAGGGCATTTAATTATGATAATGGCCTCTGGAGTCGTACTCTCTATCCCAGCAGCGTTCTAAAAGTTCAATTTTATAAATATACCAAAATCGACGGGGATTTAATACAGCTTTAGTTGTGGAACTAAAGAGGGGCTGGTTGAGAAACTGCCAAAGAGGGAACTTGTTGGGATTTTGTTTAGGAGTCATTGGAGAGAAATTATAAACAGCAGTAGAGGGAAGCACTGGCCCCTTACAGTGGGTTAGCCAATCAAGCTCCTGCTAATTAAACATTGCCATAACTCACAATCTATTTGCTTGGTGAGGATTACGGAATATTTGGTAGGGCTTTTGGCCAAGTCTGTATTTTCACGGATGCAGTAGCTGTCTACCAAGTTAGTAAGCTATGAATTTCGACAACATGCTACTATATCCTATGAACTAATAATTGTTTGCAAAGAACTTTGACTGCAACTGCCCATTATTGCAACTCATAAGCGCTTGCCATTAAAAACAAAAAGCCATCCTGAGATTTAGGATGACTTTATGTATTGTTCACATCTACAAGAAGTTGCTTAAACTTCTATGACAAATAATGGTTTTAAGTGGAGCTGAGCCGAATTGAACGGCTGTCCGCACCGGGTATTAACCTACCGCTCATTCACAGGCTTAGCCCTTCTGATCCTCAGGGCGGGAACCATCCATTATCCCGGATGACAGGATGCTTTGGTGAATTCTTTGCTAGCCAGCCTACCAAAGACGGCTTGACTAGCGCATCCGTTGGGTTTGGTCTATAGCCCTTAACGGAGTCAGGCTACAGACGCTCGAACCTGTAAGAGGTTATTTAGGCAGCTACAGTAGCAGCTTTACGAGCGAAAGGAACGATGTTGTTCGCAGTTACTTTTTTTTGAGCCCGGTATTAGCGAGAGAAGACTCACTCTCGGCCTGAATCACGGGGCAGCGTTCGCCAGCACGTCGAAACCATTACAGCCCCATGTGTCGATCACCATTTTATTATAGTCAAGCTTTTTGTAAGTGGCAACACATCAGAGCTGTTGCCCATCTAATTTTAGTTAGTTACAGGGAAAGACTTATAGCGGTTTCCACTCGCGTGAGGTCTGCCAGAGTCTCTGATTTATAACCCTTTCAGTTTTCAATCCGTACCTCATTTAATCAAGAAGCGCTATATCAGTGATTATCCTGCCCGGGTTTAGCTACAGGTGGACGATCCCGTTCGACTGGCTTGCTCACCGAATCTGATGATGTGGTTGTCTCAGGTAAAGATGGCTGTGCTCTAAGAGGGGGTGACGGCTTGTCACTAGTGGGAGATGGTGGTGTCTGGACTGGAGGGGATGACGGCTTGTCACTAGTGGGGGATGGTGGTGTCTGGACTGGAGGGGGTGACGGCTTGTCACTAGTGGGGGATGGTTCTACATGTGCCGGAGTGGGTAACGGTTCCTCGTTGGTAGAAGATGAACGCTTCTTTACGGGAATGACCGAGGATTCCTCATTGGTAGGATATGAGCGTGTCTTTAGGGGAGTGGAGCGCGGACGATTTTTTCTGCGAACTGATCTTTCAACTTCTGTCTGAGCAACAGGCGGAGTGTTAGGCTCATCTGTAGGTTCAGGACTGCTTTTGGTAGTAGCCTCCTTAGAGGATAAGGATGGGACAACCACTTCTATTGGTGCTAAGGGGATGGCTGAGGGGGGGGCTGAGGCTGGGACTGAAAGTGGTGTTGGTGGCTCTTGGCGATGCCAAACAGCACCAGTGGCGATCACTAGACCAACTGCCAGCGCCGCCCCAGCGCCGATCGCCAAACTACGAGAACTCAGTTTTGTAGAGATAGCAGACACTGGTGGCAATTGATCCTGAAATTGCCGCCGAGTCGGGGGAATAAAGGGAATAGTTGCTCCTGTGATACTCCCAAATTGAAGGTTTGTTAAGAGAAATAGCCACTCATCCACACTGGCAGGGCGATGGACCGCCTCAACTGCCATCCCGCGCATCACCGCCTGGTTAACAGATGCACTCAACTGAGGCTGGATCTCTCGGGGTTCGGGCATAGGTTGACGGTCTCTCAGCAGTGCGGGCGTCGGTAGTTTTGCCGTTAATAGCGCATACAGGGTTGCCGCCAAACCGTAAACATCTGTCGCTGGAGTGCGCTTTTCTTTGTCCAAATACTGTTCAATTGGGGCATAGCCATCGGAAACTAGACTCGTGTGGGTCTGAGTTAAGCCCTGCTTAAACTCCCTGGCAATCCCAAAGTCAATCAATACAACCTCTTGGGTGTTTTGACGCAGGATGATATTGTTCGGCTTGACATCCCGATGCAGCAAGCCTTGTTGATGCACAACTTTTAAAGCTTCCCCAATCTGTTGGATGTAGTGGATGGCGATCGCTTCTGGTAGGGGGCTATTGGGAAACACAAGATCTTGCAGGGTTTGGCCAGGGATATAATCCATTACCATGTAGGGCATTCCTGCTTCCATAAAAAAGTCAGTGACCCGGACAATATGAGGATGGACGCATAGTGCTAAACGTCTGGCTTCATCCTGAAACTGACGCTGGAACTGGACAAAATCAGGTTTTGCAAACCAAGACTCATTGAGAGTTTTAATCACCACAGGTTGGCTCAAGTAGAGATGAGTCGCTTTGAACGTCATACCAAAGCCACCTCTTCCTAGCTCCCCATCTAGAGTGTATTTACCATTCTGCAAAGTTTTGCCCACTAGCTCGTTCATGGCTCTAACTAATAGAGTGAAAAGCGAATAGTTTTGACACTCCCCAGGATAAAGACACAGGTTTGTGCACTTCCGTGACATTTTATGAGTTTAACTGAAACTACTTGAATCAGCGAGCAATTGTCAGTTATCAGTGGCCATGCACTAGCTCCCAGATACTGTACTCAGCTGTCATACACTTAAATTGCCTAGATAGCTATTAAGATGAGGCTAAAGATTAGACGGCCTGATAAAGGTTCCAGCACCACATGCACCTTTTTGCTGCCTCATCCCTAGCCAGTTCCGGACTATCGAAATGATTTCGGCGCTCGAATTTCCACAGATTTTGCACAGTTATTCTATATCCGTAGCGCCTCGGCCCATCACGCAAAATCTGTATTCTATAAAAGCCTTGAGCGTCTGAGGCTGTGGACTTTGCCCTCCGATCTGCTTTTGAACTCTCTCTCATCAAGGAGAGAAAAGGCAAGGAACCCAAGGGTAATACCCACAGCAGGCGAAGAAAATATCGTCGGCTATTCAT